>NC_013521.1:303815-607630 GCF_000024925.1 Sanguibacter keddieii DSM 10542 | reverse complement strand
ACACCGAGCAGTTCCCCGCGCTCCCGCCCGGGGAGTACAGGCTGCACGCCCGCAGCGCCGACATGGCCAGCTCCGCGAGCGTCACGTTCACGCTGCGCTGAGGCAGCGGTCGAGGTCGACCCACCGGTGAGCAGCAGCCCAGCAGCTCCACACCACGGTCACCGCGAGCGGGCAGCCCGGTCTCGAGCGGCCCGCTCGCGGTGCCCGACGCTCATCACCGCGAGGGCGACGAGGCCTCCGACGACGAGCGCGAGCGGCTTGAGCATCCAGACGAAGACCCCGGCCATGAGGACGCCCGACAGCAGCAGCGCCGAGCCCTGGACGTCGGCGGCGATGCCGCGGATCCCGGAGGCCACGAGCGTGGTCCACCGAGCACCTGGCTCCCACTCCCCCGCGGCGCGCAGCAGCCCGACGAGGAGGGCGACCCCGAAGGCCGCGCTGACGAGGCCGACGAGCGCACCACCAGGCAGCGGACCGGTCGACGAGGCCCACAGGTTGAGCACCACGAGGAACAGCGCCGCGAGCGAGCCGACCGCCACGAACCACACACCGGAGCAGGCGGCCTTGAAGTCGGCCCAGACCATCGACACCGCGTCGGCCTCACCGGCGACGAAGCGTCGCAGGTGGCGCACCCCGGCGGTGAGCGCGGGGAGCGCCGTGACCACCGGGATGCTGAGGACCGCGACGTACAGGCCGGTGAGCATCACCTCGGCGAAGAACGCGAACTTGCCGAAGGAGCCGGGGACGGCTCCCTGCTGGCCCCACCGGCGACGACGCGCCGGGCGAGCCCCTTCGGCGGGGACGGACGAGCCGGAGGTGCTGTCACGGCGCGTGGTCATGGGCACCACTGTGGTCGACACGGGCTCAGCCCTTCAAGCCCTGGGTCGAGACACCCTCGACGATGAACCGCTGGAAGATGACGAAGAACAGCAGCACCGGCACGAGGGCGAGCACGGCCATGGCCATCTGCGCGCCGTAGTCCGACACCGACGTCTGGTCGACGTAGATGCGCAGGGCGACCGGCAGCGAGAACAGGTCGGGCTTCTTGAGGTAGAGCAGCGGCCCGAAGAAGTCGTTCCAGCTCCAGATGAACGCGAAGATCGACGCGGTCATCACAGGCGGCTTCATGAGCGGCAGCATGATCGACCGGAAGATCCGCACGTGACCGGCCCCGTCGATGCGGGCGGCCTCGTCGAGCTCACGCGGCAGGTTGCGCATGAACTGCACCATGAGGAACACGAAGAACGCCTCGGCGGCCAGGAACTTGCCGATGAGCAGCGGCACGAAGGTGTTCACCAGGCCGAGCTCGTTGAACATGATGTACTGCGGGATGATCACCACGTGGAACGGCAGCAGGAGCGTCGCGATCATCATCGAGAACCACACCTTGCGGCCCGGGAACTCGATCCGCGCGAAGGCGTAGGCCGTGATGGTGGCGGAGAGGATCACGCCGACCACCGACATCACCGCGAGGAACAGCGAGTTGCCGAAGAACGTCCAGAAGGACACCCCGCCGATACCGCTGAGCGCCTTGACGAAGTTGTCGAAGGACGCGTTGTCGGGGATGAGGCTGATGTTGCCGACGATCTCGCTCGACGGCTTGAGCGAGGACATGAGCATCCACAGCGCCGGGTAGAGGATCACCGCGGCGACCGCGAGGACGAACACGTGGAACACGGCCGCCTTGATCAGCGACTTCCGCTTGGCCTCGCGGCGCAGCTCGGCGCTGCGCTCGAGGTTGTCCGGGTGCTCCGGGGTCTCGACGTTCTTCTGCAGGACGGAGGTCATTTTGTCTCCCCTGAGTAGTGGACCCACGACTTCGACGTCTTGAAGAAGATGAAGGTGATGATGCCGACGGCGAGCACGAGGACCCAGGCCATCGCCGCGGCGTAGCCCATCTGGAAGTCCACGAAACCGCGACGGTAGAGGTACAGGGTGTAGAAGAGCGTCGACCCGGCGGGACCACCGGTGCCGCCCGAGATGATGAAGGCGGAGCCGAAGATCTGGAACGAGTGGATGGTCTCGAGCAGCAGGTTGAAGAAGAGCACCGGGGAGAGCATCGGCAGCGTGATCCGCAGGAACTTGCGGACCGGGCCGGCTCCGTCCATCTCGGCAGCCTCGTAGAGCTCGTTGGGGACCTGCTTGAGGCCCGCGAGGAAGATGACCATCGGGGCACCGAACTGCCACACGGTCAGCAGGATCATCATCGGCATGGTCATGCTCGGGTTGCCGACCCAGCCACCAGCGTCACGCCCGAAGACCTGGCCGATCTGGTCGACGACACCGTCGTCGATGAACATGGCCTTCCACACGATGGCGATCGAGACGCTCGCGCCGATGAGCGAGGGCGCGTAGAAGATCGACCGGTAGGCACCCTGGCCGCGACGCTTGCTGTTGAGCAGCATCGCGACGGCGAGTGCGGCGATCAGCTTGATCGGGGTCCCGATGAGCACGTACAGACCGGTCACCTTGACCGACTGGATGTACTGCGGGTCGGAGAACATCCGCGTGAAGTTGTCGAACCCGATCCACTCAGGTGCGCTGAACAGGTTGTAGTTCGTGAAGGCCAGGTACAGGGACGCGATCATCGGTCCCGCGGTCAGCAGGAGGAATCCCAGCAGCCAGGGGGTGAGGAACGCGTAACCGGCGCGGGTCTCGGCTGCTTTCCGAGAGCGTCGCGCCTGCGAGCCCTTGGTCGGTGGAGCAGTCCGGTTCCCGGTCGCCTCGGCAGTGAGGGACACGGTAGTCATCCGTTCGTGAGGGGGTGCGGTGCATCGGGGGCGCGGGGGCCGGCCAGGGTGGGCGCGGCCCCCGCGATCACACGGTCACGCGAGGGGCGTCAGGTCGGTCACTGACCGACAGACATCTCCGCCTCGGTGAACCACTGGTCGACGTACTGCTCGACCGTGATGTTGCGGTAGGCGAACTCTTCGCCGAGGCGCTTGAACTCCGCCTCGATGGTGCCAAAGCCCTGGACGGGCAGCGGTGCGGCCTCCGTCGCGTACTCCGCGACGGACTCCTCGTAGGCCACGACGCGGGCGTCGACCGAGCCCTCCTCGAGCTCCATGGCGTCACGCTGCGCCTGGACCGCGGGGACACCCTTGGAGGTGCCGAAGATCCGGCCGACCTCGGGGTCGTTGATGAGGAAGTCGATGAGCGTCGCGGCAGCGGCCGGGTGCTCGGAGTTGGCCGAGGCCGAGAGCAGCATGGACGGCTTGAGGAACATCTTCTTGTCACCGTCGGCGTCGGACGGGATCGGCAGCATCTGGATGTTCTCGTTGCCGGAGTCCGCCGTGTAGCCGGCGAGGAAGTTGTCCCAGCTCATCTCGGTGACGTTCTCCTCGACGGTGAAGCCGCCGAGCGGGAGCAGCTGGATGCCGCGCGAGATCGGGTAGGTCGCGTCGACCGGGGTGCGGATGGGCTCGGCCACGTTGAGCCAGGCCGTCATGTCCTCACGCGTGAAGTTCAGCTGGCCGTCGTCGGTGAAGGGCTGGATGTCCTGCTGGACGAGCCACTGCAGGAAGAACCAGAAGGTCGTGGTGTAGTCGCCAGACCCGTAGACCCGCGGCTCCGCGCCTTCGCCGGCCGCAGACGCCTCGGTGATGAAGGTGTTGAGGTCGTCCCAGGTGTAGTCCTCGGGGAGCGCCTCCATGCCGACCTGCTCGAGCAGGTCCGGGTTGTAGAACATCGCGAGCGTGTTCGTCGAGGTGGCGATGCCGTACTGCGACCCCTCGAGCTTGCCCGCCTCGAGGAGGCTGTCCTCGAGGCCGGAGACGTCGAGGGAGGTGCCGATCTGCCCGTCGAGGTTGAGGAGCTGGTTGGTCGACCCGTACTGACGCAGGTAGGACAGGTCCATCTGCAGCACGTCGGGGAGCGAGGAGCCCGCGGCCTCGGTGTTGCGCGAGGACCAGTAGTCGTCCCAGGCCTGGAACCCGGTCTGGACCTTGATGTTGGGGTACTTCTCCTCGAAGAGGTCGACCGCCTCCTCGTACTTGTCGGCCCGGTCGTCGTTGCCCCACCAGTTGAAGACGATGGTGACGTCCTCTTCGGTGTTCAGGGTCTCGGTGGGGGCCGCTTCGCTCCCCCCGCCTCCGCACGCGGTGAGTGCGAACGACGCAACCGCTGCGAGGGCGATGCCCTTGAGGGCGGATCGCTTGATCGACATCTGAGCCTCCTTGCTCATGGTGATTGAAGAGCGCCCTGTCATCGTTGCCTGGGCCGCCCACTGCCTTCAACCGTAGAAGTGAATCGTTACAATACAGCGACCCGCGTCACAGTGGCAAGCCCTTTCCGAGGCTCCACGCTGCATCCGGGCCGATCCTCGCGTTCCGGACACCGGTCCGGGCACCCGCTGTGCAGGCGCTTTCCGTGCGAGTAGGCTGCTCAGGGTTGAATCCATTCAGACGAAGGCGTCTCTGTGACTGATCCGCTCGACCCCCGTCCGAGCACACCGAACGATCCCTCCGAGCACCCCACCCCGCCTGCTGCGACGCCGGCGCCGAGCCTGCTGCGCAACCACAACTACCGGCTGTTCCTCGTCGCGCAGTTCAGCGGCGGGACCGGCGTGTGGATGCTGCGCCTGTCCCAGGACTGGCTGGTCCTCCAGCTCACCCAGAGCCCGGCGGCCGTCGGGGTCGTCGTCGCCCTGCAGTTCCTCCCCCTGCTGGCCTTCGGGCCGATGGGCGGCGTCATCGCCGACCGGCACGACAAGCGACGCCTCGTCATGGGAGCCCAGGGCACTGCCGCGGTCCTCGCCGCCGTGCTGGCGAGCCTCACCATCGCCGGTCTGGTCACCGTGCCGCTCATCTACTGCTTCGCGTTCCTGCTCGGCTGTGTCGCGGTGATCGACCAGCCGGCCCGGCAGGTCCTCGTCAACGAGCTCGTGGGCGACAGCATGCTCCGCTCCGCGATCAGCACCAACAACGCGCTCAACCAGCTGAGCGGCATGGTGGGGCCCGCGATCGCCGGCGCTCTCATCCACCAGGTGGGCCAGGGATGGGCCTTCGCGGCCAACTCGGTGCTGTGCCTGGTGGTCGTCACGCTCTTCGGCCTCATGCGGGCCCGTGAGATGACGCGGGTGCCCGTGGTGGCACGCGCCAAGGGCCAGCTCAGGGAGGGCGCCCGGTACATCCTCGACCGGCCGCGCCTCCTGTGGGTGGTGGTCCTCGCAGGGCTCATGGGCGCCTTCGGGATGAACGGCCCCGTGGTCCTCGCCGCCTTCGCCGACTTCGAGTGGCAGACAGGCTCCGGCGGCTTCGGCCTCTACAACTCGGTGAGCGCCGTCGGCGGGCTCGTCGGCGCCGTCACCGCTGCGAGGCTGCGGAACCTCCGGGTGCGGACCGTCGTCATCGGGGCTGGCATCTTCGCCGTCGCCGAGGGCGTCGGTGCGCTGTCGCCGAACCACGCCGTGTTCCTCGTGATGCTCGCGGTGATCGGCGCCGCCACGATGTTCTTCCTCACCAGCGCCGCGACCTACGTCCAGCTGAGCGCCGCACCGAAGGTCCGCGGCCGTGTCATGGCGTTCTACATGCCGCTGCTGCTCGGCGGGCACGCGGCCGGCGGGCTGATCCAGGGGGCGTTCACCGAACACCTCGGGGTGCGCGGCGGCCTGGTGCTCACCGGGGTCTGCGGGCTGGCCGCGACGGCGGTCGTCGCGCTCGCGCTGCGGGCACACCGCTCACGCGACACCGAGGCCGGTCGGGACTGACCGGACCTGAGCACCTCCGACCAGGTCGTCGGCGTCGTCCCCGTCTCCGACCGCGGTCACCACGGTGTGGCGCCCGTCGGCCGTCGGCAGCGTGAGCTCCACCCGGCGACCGGCGGGGCCGGCGAGGACCACCTCGACCACCAGGCCTGACTGCCAGACGAGGTCGACCGTGACCCCGCCGCGCGCCCGGAGACCGGTCGCCCTCCCGTCCTGCCACCCCGACGGCAGGGCTGGGAGGAGCTCGACGACGGTGGTCTCCGCG
Organism: Sanguibacter keddieii DSM 10542; assembly: GCF_000024925.1. NCBI lineage: Bacteria > Bacillati > Actinomycetota > Actinomycetes > Micrococcales > Sanguibacteraceae > Sanguibacter > Sanguibacter keddieii. The sequence continues at coordinate 601,661 of NC_013521.1, read as the reverse complement.
GTCGTCCGGTGCGACTGCAGCAGCATCTCGGCGACACCGGCGGTGAACCCCAGGTTCCCGTCGACCTGGAACGGCGGGTGCGCGCAGAAGAGGTTCGGGTACACCCCGGCACCCGTGCCGGGCGGGGCGCCCGCGGGTGCTCCGTCGGCGGTCGGCCGCAGGAACGCGCCCAGTGCGGCCTCGGCCCCGTCGACGTCACGCAGCCGGGCGCGCAACGCGAGACGCCAGGCGAGCGACCAGCCCGTGGAGTCCGGGCCGCGGGCGTCGAGCGTGGCGAGCGCGGCCGCCGCGAGACCGGGCTCGGTCTGCGGGTCGACCCTGCTGCCGGGGTAGACGCCGACGAGGTGCGACTGGTGCCGGTGCTCGGGCTCGGCGTCGACGAGGTCGGTCGACCACTCGGCGAGACGACCGTCGGGGAGGACGCGCTCGAGGGGCAGCCGGTCGAGGGCGGCGCGGGCCGCAGCCTGCCAGGCCTCGTCGGCGGGCGCCGGCGCACCTGCGGGGAGCGGCGCGTCGGCCTCGACGAGGACCTGCGCCGCGTCGAGGCAGCGCCCGAGCAGCTCGCGGACCATCGCGAGGTCGGAGGTCGTCGAGACCGTCACCGCGGCCGGGAGACCGTCGGGGGCGACGTACCGGTTCTCCGGGGAGGTCGCGGGCGACGTGCCGAGGGTGCCGTCGGGCTGCTCGACGAGCCAGGCGAGCGCGAAGTCCGCCGCACCGCGCAGCAGCGGCCAGGCGTCGGCGAGGAAGCCCAGGTCGCGGGACCAGTCGTACCGGTCCCACAGGTGCGTGGCCAACCACACGCCGCCGAGCGGCCACGCCGTCCACGACGGGTCCGAGTCCCCGTCGCCCGCCGGCAGCGAGAAACCCCAGACGTCTGAGTTGTGGTGCGCGGCCCACCCGGGGAGGCCGTAGACCTCGCGGGCGGTGTCCCCGCCGGTCCGGGCGAGGTCTGCCAGCCAGGAGGTGAGCGGCTCGTGGCACTCGTCGAGGTTCGCCGGACCAGCAGGCCAGTAGTTCATCTCGGTGTTGATGTTGGTCGTGTAGTTGCTGCTCCACGGCGGGACGACGCTCTCGTTCCAGATGCCCTGGAGGTTCATCGGGCGGGTCCCCGGACGGGACCCCGCGATCATGAGATACCGGCCGTACTGCGCCTGGAGGGCCGCGAGCGCCGGGTCCGGTGCTCCCGCAGCGTGACGGGCGAGACGCTCGGGGACGGTGAGCCCACTGTCGGGCGCGGGCCCGAGGTCGATCTCGACGCGACCGAAGAGGGCGTCGTGGTCGGCGACGTGCTCGGCGCGCAGGGCCGGGAGACCGGAGGCGGTGATCGCGTCGACGACGCCCGAGGTCCGCAGCGCGACCGCCGCGCGCAGGGAGTCGACGTCGCCGTGGGGTGCGGTCTCGGCGTCGACGAAGTCCGTCTCGGTGCCGAGCACCAGGGTGACGTAGGTGGCGCCGACGACCTCGACCGCGTCTGCCGTCGCCGAGGGACCGCCGTCGCCGACGATGCCGTCGGTGTGCACGGCGACATGGACCGCCGCGGTCACGGCGGCACCCGGTGCGGGGTCGTAGCGGACGTGCACGTCAGCCGGCTCGTGGTCGGGCACGACGTCCGAGGGCATCCGTACCGTGACCGCGAGGCCGGTCGGTGTGCCCTGCACGTCCAGGGTCGGGTGCGGAGAGGTGAGCGACACCCGCAGCGCCGGGAGCGTGCCGTCGGTAGCACGCCGGTCGACGACCAGGACACCGCGCGGGGCGCTGGACCACGTCTCCTGGACGACGGTCCCGCCCGCCCCTGTCCAGGTGTGGCGGGCGACGGCCGTCCGCAGGTCGAGGGACCGGGCGTAGCCAGTCCTCGGCTCGGGGTCCACCGCGCCACCGGCGGGGTCCACCTCGACGAGCAGCAGGTCGACGAGCGGCTGGTACGCCTGCGAGTGCCCGTGCTGGAGGCGCTGGACGGCGCGCTCAGCGGCGCGGACATCACCCGCGGCGAGCGCAGCCCGCGCGTCGTCGACGATCCCCGGCCCCTCCCCCGTCTCGAAGTGCCGCCGACCGGCGGTCGTCGCCGGCGAACCCGACCAGCAGGTGTCGTCGTTGACCTGGACCCGGTCGTCCGTGGTCCCGCCGAAGCACATCGCCCCCAGACGCCCGTTGCCGACCGGCAAGGCCTCGGTCCAGCGCCCGGCCGGGGCGTCGTAGGCCAGGACGAGCGGCCGTGCGGCCGCCTCGTTGTCGAGGTCGGAGCGGAGGGAAGAAGGGGCGACGGCGCGCTCGGTCACTACGGATCTCCTGTGATCGCGGGACGGTGGCGACCGCGACGGTGCGGCCGTGACCAGCCTACGAGGCGCTGGCGATGTAGGAGTCGAGCGCCTTGCGCACGAAGTCGCTGCGGCTCACCCCGAGCTTGAGCCGCGCTGACTCGATCGCCTGGTTGGTCTGGTCGCTGACTGCGACGTTGACACGGGGGGAGCGCTGCCCGTGAGGCTTGGGAGGAGAACCGTCCAGGCGCGGGCGCCCGACCCTGCGCTCGACGGCTGCGACGTCGACACCCGCAGTCTCGAGCATCGCGCGCGCCTCTGCGCCGGCCTGCGGGCCGGTGACGGCTCGCCGGGGCTTGGTGAGTCCGGACTCGGCCCACTGGGCCAGCTGCCGGTCGGTCTCTGAGCTCATCGCTCCTCCTCATATCCGACGGTGTTGCGAGTGCTCTCGCGGAGCCTCATGACGTGGAAGACGCGGACGTCACCGGGTGGGGTGATGTTCACCATGACCTCCATGGTGCCGAAGCGGCTGGGGCCGATGTAGAGCCGCGGGCTCGTGTCGCGCCCGGGCCTCGGATCCTCGAAGTCGTCGTACATGGCGTGAGCGTTGAGCATGGCGTAGAGCGCTTCACCCTGTGGGATCTCGTGCTCGCTCGCACTGTCGGCCCACGTCATCGCCGTGGGGATAATGTCGCACGATACTCCCATTTGTGTCCACCACAATAGACGCGGGGTCGTCGCTCATGACGCCCGCCGCCACCCTCAGATGCTGATGTCCGGCAGGCTCGCGTGCGGGACGGGGGCCATCGGGTCGAGCAGCCAGGCCTCACGGAGCTCGGCCCACAGCTCCACGGGGACGGGCGTCCGGGCCGCGTCGAGGAAGGCCGAGACCTGGTCCGCCCCGCGAGCACCCACGACCGTCGACACCACGGCCGGGTGGGCCCGGACGAAGGCGAGGGCCGCGTCGGGCAGCGTCACGCCGTGGCGCTCGCAGGCGTCGGCGATCTTCCGGGCGCGCTCGAGCAGCGCGGCCGGGGCCTCGGAGTAGTTGTAGAGCGCGCCCTCGGGCGGCCGTGGTCGTGCGAGCAGCCCGGAGTTGAAGACCCCTCCGACGACGACGCCCACGTCGTGGGCGAGCGCGGCCGGCAGCAGGTCCGCGAGCGCGCCCTGCTCGAGGAGCGTGTAGCGCCCGGCGCACAGCACCAGGTCGATGTCGGTCTCCTGGACGAACCGGGTGAGCATCGCCGTCTGGTTCATGCCGGCCCCGACGGCGCGGACGAGGCCCTCCTCGCGCAGCTCGACCATCGCGGGGATCGCGGTCGAGAGCGCCTGCTCCTCGTGGTCGTCGGGGTCGTGGAGGTAGAGGACGTCGACGCGGTCGAGGCCGAGACGGTCGAGGCTGTCGTGCAGGGAGCGTCGGATGCCGTCACGGCTGAGGTCGTACTCGAGCCGGTGGTCGGCCGGGACGTCGAACATGCTGTCGCGCTCGTCGGCGGTCTCGGGCGAGGGGACGAGGCGGCGACCCACCTTGGTCGAGAGCACGTACTCGTCGCGCGGTCGGTCTGCGAGCAGGGCACCGAGACGGCGCTCGGAGAGGCCGCGGCCGTAGGCGGGGGCGGTGTCGAAGTAGCGCACGCCGCCGTCCCACGCGGTGTCGACCGCACCGGAGGCCTCGGCGTCCGTCGTCTGCCGGTAGAGGTTCCCGAGCTGGGACGTCCCGAGTCCCAGGGGGCTGAGGTTGACCGTCATCTGCACACCATGGCAGGTCGGGGGCGGGTGCGCACGCGCTCGCCCCCGGGCGCGAGGAGCACCCGGGGGCGAGACGTCGCCAGACGGTGGTCAGCCCGTGGGCGAGCCGTGCGGCTCGACCCAGGGCTCAGGCCCCGTCGCCGTGGCCTGCCTGGCCGTGGCGGCGTCGCACCACGAGCAGCACCGCGCCGGCGAGCAGCAGGAGCACGCCCGCCGCGACCACGGCGCCGACCTGGGCGCCGGTCGCGCTCAGCGCCGACGGCCCGGAGCCACCGGTGGCGGAGGAGCCGGCGTCAGGGCCGTCGGCGTCGACGACGGCACCCCCACCCCCAGCGCCGCCGCCGGCACCGGGACCAGCGCCCGGGGCGGTCCCGGGAGCAGGGTCCGTGCCCGGGTCGGGGTCTCCCCCGGGACCGGGGTCCACGCCGGGACCGGGGTCCACACCCGGGCCCGGGTCGACGCCCGGCTCCTCGTCGGCGACCACGACGAGCGCGGTCCAGCCGACCACCTCGTCAGCGCCGTCCTGCACCACGAGGCGGTGCGTGCCCGGCTCGGCGTCGAGCGGGATGACCGCGTCGAGGCCGCTCTCGGCCGAGACGCGCTGCCAGTCACCCAGCAGCACGGGCTCGGAGCGCAGCCACACCGACATCCAGTCGCCGACGCGGCTCTCGTCGACGAGCGTCACCGGGACGGTGTCGCCCGGGCGGTAGGTGCCCTCCGGGACGGTCACCAGGTCCTCGAGCCCGGGCAGCAGCGCGGACTCGTCGGCGGCGACCGGCGGACCGGTCGGCTCCGTCACGACGCCGTTCCCCTCGACCCCGGTGTACGTGATCGACGGTGCAGCTGGCGTCTCCATGCCCTCCCCGAGGAAGAACGAGGGGTGCGGCGGCTGGTTGTACGAGACGTTCTGCCACGCCACGCCGAGCCGGTAGACCGGGTCGTGCATGAGCGTGCGCAGGCGGTGCTCCGTGACGTCCGTCGTGGTGAAGACGCGCAGCGCCGTCGAGTCGTCCGTGCGGTACACGAGCTCCTCGCGCCAGTCGCCGAACAGGTCGGCCTGGAGGGCGGGGTTCCCCTTGGTGTCGTTGTTCGACCGGGTCCCGTCGAAGGTCTCGAGGCGGACGGTCTGACCGGCCTCCCAGTCCCACTTCGACACCGTCGGGACACCGGTGCGGGTCTCGACCGTGAAGTCGTGGTCGGTGATCTCCCGGAGGAGGTCGCCGTCCCACCACGTGAGGAAGTTCGCCGCAGGGATGCTGTCGGTGATGACCGTGCCGTCGGCGGCGCGCATCTCGCCGTCCCGGCTGTCCCACGCGCCGTCGGCCGTGACGGCCCACGACTCGGCACCGTCGTACCGCGGGTCGATGTCGCCCGAGGCACCACGTCCGACGTCGCGGGTGGCCGGCATCGACCACAGCACCTCGCCGGTGGCGGCGTCGCGCATGGTCGCACCGATGCCCTGCTGCGAGGGAGCAGACTCGTGCACGGCGAACACCTCGAGGCCGGGCCGCGAGGGGTCGAGGTCCGACACGTGCATGGCGTCGCCGTGGCCCAGACCGGTCGAGTAGAGGACGGTGCCGTCGTCGTCGATGGTCATGGACCCGAAGACGATCTCGTCCTTCTGGTCGCCGTCGACGTCGGCCACGGACAGGTTGTGGTTGCCCTGGCCCTCGTACTGGCGCCCTGCGACGTCCGAGTCGAACACCCACCGCTGCGAGATCGACGTGCCGTCGAAGTCGTAGGCGGCGATCACGGTGCGGGTGTAGTAGCCGCGGCTGAAGACCGCGCTCGGGTGCTCGCCGTCGAGGTAGGCGATGCCCGCGAGGAACCGGTCGACACGGTTGCCGTAGCCGTCGCCCCAAGCACCCACGTCACCGCGCGGCGGGTCGTAGTCGACGGTGTCCACGGCGGCGCCGGTCTCCCCGTCGAACACGGTGAGGAACTCGGGTCCGTCGAGGACGTACCCGCCCGAGTTCCGGTAGTCGGCCCCGGCGTCGCCGATGACCGTGCCCACGCCGTCGACCGTGCCGTCGGCCGTCTTGAGCATGAGCTCGGCGCGACCGTCGGAGTCGAGGTCGAACAGCATCATCTGCGTGTAGTGCGCCCCGGCGCGGATGTTCGGCCCCATCGAGATGCGCCACAGGCGCGTCCCGTCGAGGCGGTACGCGTCGATCAGCACCTCGCCGGTGTAGCCACCCTGCGAGTTGTCCTTGCTGTTGCTCGGCGACCACATGACGACGAGCTCGTACTCGCCGTCGCCGTCGAGGTCCCCGACGGTGGTGTCGCCGGCCGAGTACGTGAAGGGCTGGCCGTCCTTGGTGTAGCCGTCGGCGGGCTTGTCGAGCGGGATGTCGAGCGAGCCGTCGGCCCACACGCCGAACTCGGCCGTGGGCGTCGAGCGCAGGCCCGCGTAGACGGGGGTGACGGTGTACACCGAGTCGACGGTCCCGTCGGGGTCGACGTAGTTGGTGCTCGTGGTGATCGGCGCCGGGGTGATCGTCGTGCCGTCGCGCTGGACGGTGAAGCCGATCTCCTCGGGGTCGAGGCCCAGCATGCGCCACCCGAGGTAGACGCCGTCGTCGACGGCGACCGCGACGGGCGACCGGTCGAGGTGCTCGGCCTGGCGGACCAGGACGGTGTCGGCGGTCGAGGCGACGCGTGCGGAGCGACCGGACTCGCCGCCGGCGTTCACCGCGCTCACCTCGTAGTGGTACGGCACGGTCGTGAGGACCGTGGTGTCGGTGAAGGTGGGCGTGGTCGACGTGCCGAGGAGCACGGCGTCGCCGTCGGCGGTCGCCGAGCGGTAGACCGACCAGGCGATCGCGTCGTCCTGCGCTTCCCAGGTGAGGGTCACGTCGTTCTTGCCGACGGCACCGAGCGCCAGGCCTGTCGGCACGGCGGGTGCCGTGACGTCGGGGTCGACCGTGACGACCTCGAGCGCGTTGGACGCCACGGACTCGAGGCCTGCCGCGTCGACGGCGGTCACGGTGTACGTGTACACCTGGCCGACGGCGGCACCCGAGTCGGTCCCGGTGGTGCCTGCCGCGTCGGAGACGAGGACCGGGACCTGCTCGTTGGCGCCCTGGCGGTACAGCCGGTAGGTCGCCGCGGCAGCGACGCCCTCCCACGAGAAGCTGGTGGTCACCGTGGTGCCGTCGACCACGAGGTCGTCGAGGACCAGCTGCTGCGGCGCGAGCATCAGCGGGGTGACCTCGATGCCGTTGAGCCGCGACGACGTCCCGGTGAGCTGGATGTTCAGCTGGCCGTCGGTGACGAGCACCGGCGACGAGGTCTTCTCGGAGACCCCGCCGGCGCCCGCGTTCGACGCACCGTAGTCCTTGCCCTCGATGACGACGTTGGAGCGGCTGGTACCGATCCAGTCACCGTTGTAGGTCTTCACGGCGTAGGTGCCGTTCGGCACGTCGAGCGCGAAGACGTGCTGCGGACCGGGCAGCAGGAAGTCCCGCTGGAGGTCGTTCGGCGGCGGCGTGAAGCCGACCCCGCGGTCACGACCGCCGAGACCGGTCACGTCGAGGAAGCCGAAGCCCGTCTCGGGCGTGTAGAGCGACTTCTCGTTCACCTCGGTGTAGCCGGGCATGAGCGGGTTGCCGGCGAGCTGCACGTCGAACCTGTACAGCGCGTGCGAGGTGGTGACGCGCACGGGTGCCGACGGCTCCGAGTCGCCGCGACCGTTGACCGCGACCACCCGGAAGTCGTACGCGGTGCCCTCGGTCAGGCCCGTCACCGCAGACTGCGGGAGGGTCGACGAGCCGACGAGCGCGTAGGCGTCGTCGGTCGCGTCGGCAGCCTTGCGGTGCACGGTGTAGATGTCGGCCCCCTCGACGGGGGCCCAGCGCAGCAGCGCGCCGGCGTTCGAGACGTCGCCCGCGACCAGGCCGGTCGGGGCGGCCGGGACCGCGGCGGGCGGCTCGACCTCGAGGACGTGCGCCGCGAGCGGGACGTCGAGGTCCGCCACGGCGCCGGCGACGAGCCGGGCCAGCTGGATCGCGCCGTACTCCTGGAAGTGGGTGTCGTCGGTCGTCCCCGCCGGACGGCCGGGGTAGACGCCGGCCGGCACGTGCAGGAACACCGACTTCGCCGCCTCCGCGCCGATCGAGTCGAGGTACTCCCGGCTCAGCCGGGACAGGTCGACGAGGGCCACGCCCTCGTCGGCCGCGAGGTCCGTGGCCGCCTGGACGTACTCGGGGAACGACACGGTGAAGCGGCCGTCGCCGTCGACCGCGCGGCGCGAGACCGGGGTCACGACGACGGGCGTCGCGCCGCGCTGCTGGGCGCCCTCGACGAAGGTCCGCAGGTACTCCGCGTAGTCGGCCGGTCCCGCGTAGCGGTCGTCGACGCCGTAGGAGTTGTCGTTGTGGCCGAACTGGACCACGAGGTGGTCGCCCGGGGTGATCTGCCGGAGGACCTCGTCGAGGCGTCCCTGGCTGATGAAGTTCTTGGTGCTGCGGCCGCCGATCGCGTGGTTGTCGACCGTGACCTCGTCGTCGAGGAACCGGTCGAGCATCTGACCCCAGCCGGCCTGCGGGGCGTACCCCGAGGTGTAGCTCTGGACGGTCGAGTCGCCGGTGAGGAACACCGTCGGCGACCCGGGTGCTCGGTCCGGCAGGCGGGTGATCGTCAGCGCCGCGAGGTTGGCGGCGGTGCCGCCCAGCTCGAGGTTGAGCTGGCCGTCGACGAGCGCGATGTCGAAGGACATCTCGAGCGTCTCGCCCGCTGGGCGGGTGGTCGGCTGGACCTTGGCGATGGTCTCGGCGGTGATCGAGATGTCCGTGGGTCCGGCGCTGTCCCCGGCGACGAGGGAGACCGTGTAGTCCCCGGCCGGGAGGTCGACGACCAGCTCGGTGTCGCCCACGGTGACGAAGTCGGACCGCAGGGCGTCGTCGCCCCCGCGGTCCGTGGACGTCACCTGCGCGGGGTCGACGAAGCCGATGCGTGACTCGGTCGTGTACGCCGAGGTGGCGTCGAGGGCGGTCCAGCCGTCCTCGACGGCCCCCGGCCCGAGGTCGAGCCGCAGCTCGCCGCCCTCGGGGAGCTCCGCGGGGGTGGCGACGGGCGTGGCCGTCGCGGCGGAGAAGCCCGAGCGGCCGGCGGCCGTGGTCGCGGCGACCCGGTAGAAGCCCACCACCGACGTGTCGGCGGCCTCGTCGACGAGGGTGAAGGCGCGCTCGCCGGTCCGGCCGACCTCGACCTGCTCGCCGTCAGGGGTGTCGGCACGGGTCAGGACGTAGCCCGTGGCACCGGCGACCTGGTCCCAGCGGAGCGTCGCCGCCGTGTCGGTGACGCGCGCCGTGCGGACCCAGGCCGGGGCCGCGAGCGCGGGGTCGACGGGGTCGTCTGCGGCGGTCACCTCTGTGGTGTCGGGGTCCTCGGTGGTCTCGGGGGCGACAGCGTCGGTTCCGGGGGCCTCGGGCTCCGGTACCTCGGGCTGAGGCGCGGGTAGGTCGGCCTCGGGCTCGGTCGCTCCCTCCTCAGGTTCAGCCGGCGCTGTCTCGCCCTCGGGCTGGTCCTCGGCCTCGGGGGTCGCGGCAGCGTCTGTCTCGGGCGCGGCGGGCGTCGCGTCCTGCGTGGCGACGACCTCGTCGGACGCGTCAGCGGCGACGGACGGGGTCGCGACGACGACGGCGGTCAGCGCTGTCGAGAAGGCCGCGGCTGCCGCGACCGCCGCTCTCAGGGTCCTGCTCCGGTGCCGGCGGGGCGTCATCGGCCCGCCGGCCCTCGGGGGTGTGCCCCCGGGGTGGTTGCTCTGCATGAAAGGTCTCCTGCTCGTGGGATCTCGGACGGTCGGCTCCCTCGCCGTGCGTCCGTGCACGGGCGAGGAAGACCACGCCACCTCCCTGGGCCGGTCGTCCTCGACGCGGCACGCACGGCGTGCTGCCGTGCGACGGGAGTGGTGCGGGTGGTGCGAGGTCGTACGGGTGGGACGACGTCGAGGGCGACGCCTGCTCAAACCTGTGAATCGTTTCAACACGCCCTGCGGGCTCAACGGTGAACCTGCCGAGGTGGTGTCGTCCGGCGGGAATGCGCTTCCCGTCGGTGCCACCGACCTTGGCAGAGCGGGTGAGGACTGTCAACGGCACGAGCCCCGGTCCGCGCTAAGGTCACGCATGGACATCTCCACCACGAGCCCCGCCACCTTCGACGACGCACCCGGGATCGGCATGGCGCTGCTCGCCGACGGGACCTCCGCCCGGCACACCCGGGTCGACGTCGCGACGCTCGCGCCAGGCAGCTCGCTCCCCCGGCACGCGGCCGGGACCGACCAGGTGTTCCACGTGGTCAGCGGCACCGGCCGGGTCGCCGCAGGCGACGGCGTCGAGCACGCCGTCTCGGCCGGCACCACGGTGCGGTGGTCCCGCGGAGAGCAGCACACCTCGTGGGCCGACACCGAGATGACCGTCGTCATCGTGCAGGTGCGGCCGGCACAGCCTGCGGAGACCTCAGACGCCGCTGCGGACCTCGGATGAGCGCGGAGGAGGCTCCTCCCACGATCTCGGGCTACTGGGTGGAGAAGGCGTCCGCCGAGGAGATCTTCGCGGTCTACGACCCGACGACGTGGCCGACCTACCGGGACCGCTCCGGGAGGTCTCTCCTGACGAGCGCCGTCGGACGGCACGACCCGGAGACCCGCGCGCTCCTCACGCACCGCCTGCTCGACGACGGCGCCGACCCGAACCCGAGGGTCTCGGAGGGGTACACCCTGCTGCACGTCCTGCTGTCGCGGGCACGGGACCCCGAGATCGACCCGCCGCTGGTCCGCCACCTCATCGCCGCCGGTGCGGACATGAACAAGGCAGCCGGGCGTCACGGCCTCCGCCCCGTCGAGGACGTCGACCACCCGAAGCTCTCCCCGGCGGAGCTCGAGCCGTACTACCGGGCGTTCTTCGACCAGCCCGGGCTCGAGCTGCTCGAGAAGAACCGCCGCGGGCGCTCGGTGCTCGACCACGCACGGCTCTGGCGCCGCAAGCCCCAGCTGCTCGAGCACGTCATGGCCTATCTGCAGCAGATCGACCAGGCGCCCGTCGACGAGCCGCTCACCCAGACCGCAGCGTGGCAGACGCTCGACGAGATCCTCGCGAGGTACTCACCAGCGGACGCCGCGGCGGTCGACGCGGAGACGGGCGACAGCCTGCTGCACGCCGTCCTGCGCAACGCCGACCTCACCGTGCGGACAGCTCTCGTGCCTCGGCTGGTCGCCGACGGCGCCGACGTCACGCTGCGCACCGCGACCGGCGAGAGCGTGCTGCACCTCGCGCTCGCCCGGCACGGAGAGCGCGAGGCCGAGCAGGACGGCCGCGTGGTCGCTGCGTTGCTGGACGCAGGTGCTGACATCAACGCCGTGTCGGACGCGCGCAGCGTGCCGCTCACGACCCTCGCGCTCCAGGGGAGCTTCATGGAGTCCTCGGTCGGCCCGCTCTACGACGCGCTGCTCGCAGCTCCCGGGCTCGACCTGGACGTCGTCGTGGCCAAGGGGCGGACCGTGCTCGAGGCGGTGCAGAAGGCCGTGCCGCCGCGCCCCGAGCTGCTCGCGCGGCTCGAGGCGCGGGGCTGAGGACTCGCAGGCCCCGGAGTCGCCGGTCCCTCGCGCACCCAGTCCAGCACCCCACCTGGACGAGGCGTCAGCGACCCGGGTACCCCGCGAGCAGCCGCTCGGTGTGGGCGACGACGGCGTCCCGGAAGCCGGCGTGGTCGCGGACCTCGGCGGGGAACACCTGCTCGACCGCGAGCATCCGCCGCACCAGGGCCTCGGCGTGGACCGGTCCCACCTCGTCGGGCCCCGCGACCTCGGCCGCGGCGGCCCGCAGCTCGTCGGCGATCGGGTCGTCGAGGCGCAGCGGCTCGCCGGCGACCGTGCGGCCGACCGCGACGAACACGACCCAGCCCGCGACGCCGTGCGCCACCGCGTCGGGGACGGCGCCGTCAGCGAGCCTGTCGGCGGCCGTGGCGAGGAAACGGATGGGCAGCTTCTTGGAGCCGTCCATCGCCACCTGGATCGTCGTGTGGCCCAGCGCGGGGTTGGCGAAGCGCTCGAGGAGCGACTCCGCGTAGGTGGCGAGGTCGAGACCCTGCGGTGCGACGAGCGTCGGCGTGACGTCGTCGACGAGCAGCGACCGGGCCGCCGCGAGTAGCTCGGGGTCAGCGACGGCGTCGGCGATGAGCCGGTGCCCGGCGATCGAGCCCAGGTAGGCGAGCAGCGAGTGCGTGCCGTTGAGCATGCGCAGCTTGGCCCGCTCGAAGGGCGCGACGTCGTCGGTGAGCGTGGCTCCGGCGAGCTCCCACGCGGGCCGAGGACCGGCGAACCTGTCCTCGATGACCCACTGCATGAACGGCTCGGCGACCACGAGACCCTCGTCGCGCACTCCCGTCGCCTCCTCGGCCGCGGCGCGGTCGCCCTCGGTCGTGGCGGGCACGATGCGGTCGACCATGGTGCACGGGAAGGTCACCGAGGCGCGCAGCCACGCCCGCAGCCGCTCGACCTGCTCCAGGTCTGCGCCGGGCAGCCCGGCCGCGGCGTCGAGAGCCTGGCCGACGAGACCCTCGAGCACGTGACCGTTGTCGAGCAGGTTGTCGCAGGTGAGCACCGTCAGGGGCTCACCACCGGCGCGTGCTCGCGCCGCGAGCCCGCGGACCAGCAGGCCGATCGCGCTGCGTGCCGGCACGGCGTCCTCGACGACGTCGGGCGTCGTCGCCCCGCCCTGCACCGCGGTGCCGGTCTGGCGTGCGAGCGCGTCCGCCCCGCGGCTCTCGCCGACGAGCGCCTCGAGGTCGGCGAGGACGTCTCGGTCCCCGAGGTCGAGCCGGCCGTCGGCCCCCGCGCGGTAGCCCTTCTCCGTCACGGTCAGCGTCACGACGTGCGTGGTCGGCGCGGCGATCGCGTCGAGCACCCGCTGCGTCTCCTCGCCCGGGAACGCGACGCCGCGCACGGAGCCGACGAGGCGCAGGGAGGACGAGTCCTTGCCGACGGTCCGCACGCCGTACAGGCCGTCCTGCGGCACGAGCTGGTCGACCACCGCGGTCGAGCGCTGGGTGACCCCGAGGATCCCCCAGCCGGTCTCACCGGCGGCCGCCGCGGCATCCTCGGTGAACACCGCCTGGTGCGCGCGGTGGAACGCCCCGATGCCGAGGTGCACGATCCCGACGGTCACGGCCGACGGGTCGACCGCCGGCCCCGTGACACCGGACCGCTGCGAGACCTCCCCGTAGGTATGGAGGGTCAGGCGGTCCGTCGCGGGAGGCTGCGTGCTGGTCTGGTCGGTGCTCGTCATCGAGTCGGTCCTTCGGTCGGGCGGCACCGGGGCACCGCGGTCGTCGGGTCGGGAGGGCGCCTCAGGCGACGGCGGCCGGGACGCTGGTCGTCCCCCGGACCACCAGCTCGACGGACAGCCTGGAGCGCTGCGGCAGGTGGTCCTCGGCGAGGTCGGAGAGGTCGTCGTCGCGGTCGCCCCCACCGTCAGGAGCAGCGTCCTCGAGGTCGAGGAGCTCGCGGTCCTCGCGCGCCGCAGCCGCTCGACGGCGCCCGGGGGCGGGTGCGTCGTCTCCGCCGTCGAGCTGCTCGACGACCAGGTCGACCGCTCCCCGCCCGAGGGCAGCCAGCGGGATCTGCACCGTGGTGAGCGCGGGCGAGACGAGCGTCGCGACCGAGACGTCGTCGAAGCCGACGACCGACAGGTCGCGCGGCACCTCGAGCCCGCGCTGGCGGAGGCGGTCGACGAGGCCCAGCGCCTGGAGGTCGTTGTAGGTGAGCACCGCGGTCGCGCCGCTCGCCGCCACGAGGTCGGCGGCGGCGACGCCCCCGGCGAAGGTCGGGCGGAAGTGCCCGACGTCCACGACCTCGACGCCGAGCTCGGCTCCTGCGACCTCGAGGCCCCGTCGGCGCTCCGCGCCGGACCACGAGCCGGCCGGGCCGCTCACCGCCGCCACCGTCCGGTGACCGAGAGCCCTGAGGTGGCCGAGGGACTGGCGGACCCCACCGGCGTTGTCGACGGCGAGCGAGGCGAGGCCGTCGACCTCGCGGTTGAGCAGGACGGTCGGCAGGCCGTCGACCGCCGCCAGGAGGGAGACGTCCGAGGACCTGGGCGAGGCGAGGACGAGTCCGTCGACCTGCGCGGCGAGCATCGAGACCAGCTCGAGCTCCTGGCTCGCGTCCTCGTCGGAGTCGGCGATGAGCACGGCGTAGCCGCTCGTCCTGCCGCGGCTCTGCACGGCCTTGGTGATCGACGCGAAGAAGGGGTTCTCGAGGTCGGGGACCAGCAGGCCGAGGGTGGTGGTCCGTCCGACGCGCAGCCCGCGCGCCGTCGGGTTGGGACGGTAGTCGAGCTTCTTCGCCGCCTGCTCGACGCGCTCCCGGGTGGACTCCGAGACCATGCCGGGCGCCGAGAGCGCACGGGAGACCGTCGAGATCGAGACACCTGCGAGCGCTGCCACGTCGCGCACCGTCGCCATCAGCCGACCTCCTCGTCGATCCTCGTCCCGCGCGGGGCGCGCCGTGTGCGCCCTGTCGTCGGCCGGAGGCGCCACCGCCCGGAGGACCGAGGCGCACTTCCGCGGCTCTCAGTCTGCAAACGTTTTCGGTCCTGTGTCAAGATCGACCCTCCTCTGCGCCGCCCCACCCGCAGCCAGGGGCACAGTCGACTCTGAGATCGGCTCACTTCCGGCCTTGCACACGTCGTGCTCCGCGGGGCACGATGGACTGCAAACGATCACACAGTGTTTCAACGAGGAGACGACCGTGAGCACCGCGACGCCCAGCACCGCCACCTACCCGCTGCCCGACGGCGCGGCCGGCTGGACCCTCCACGACGACCGGGCGCTGCCCGCCGACCCCTCGACGCGCGCCGCCGCCCGGGAGATCTACCAGCAGACCCGGAGCCTGCCGATCGTGTCGATGCACGGGCACGTCGAGGCGCAGACCATCGACGAGAACCTCCCCTTCGGCAACCCGGCCGAGCTGCTCGTGGTCCCCGACCACTACCTGGTCCGGATGCTCGTGTCCCAGGGGGCGAGCGTCGACCGGCTGGGCATCGCCCCGGTCGACCCCACGAGCACGGTCGTGCCGGAGCAGGACCCGCGCGCCGTGTGGCGCCGGTTCTGCGAGAGCTGGCACCTGTTCCGCGGGACGCCCACCCGGTACTGGATGGAGCACGAGCTCGTCGAGGTGTTCGGCGTCGCCGAGCGCCCCTCGGCGGAGTCCGCCGACCGGATCTACGACCACCTCGACGCAGCGCTGCGCAGCGACGCCTTCCGCCCGCGCGCGCTCTTCGACCGCTTCGACATCGAGATCCTCGCGTCGACGGACCCCGCGTGGAGCCCGCTGAACCACCACGCGAACCTCGCGGCCGCCGGGTGGGGCGAGCGGGTGGTGCCCACCTTCCGACCGGACCCGCTGCTGCACCTCGACCGTCCCGGGTGGCGTGGCGACGTGGACCTGCTCGCCACGGCCTCGGGTGTCGACGTCACGTCGTACCCGGCGTACCTCGAGGCGCTCCGCGAGCGCCGTGCCGCCTTCGTGGCCGCCGGGGCCCGGGCCACCGACCACGGTCACCTCCTCGCCGACACCACCCCGCTCGCCGACGCCGAGGCGCACCGCATCTTCGACCTGGCGCTGAGCGGCGTCGCACCGAGCCCGGCAGAGGCGCAGGCCTTCAGCGGTCACATGCTGTTCCAGATGGCCGCGATGTCGGCCGAGGACGGCCTGGTCATGCAGCTGCACCCGGGTGTGCTCCGCGACCACGACAGGTCCGTGCTGGAAACCTTCGGGGCCGACAAGGGCTACGACATCCCCGTGCAGGTCGAGTACACGCGGTCGCTGCGCCCCCTCCTCGAGGCCTTCGGGCACCACCCCGGCTTCCGGCTGGTGCTCTTCACCATCGACGAGACCGTCTACTCGCGCGAGCTGGCCCCGCTGGCCGGTGTGTACCCGGCGGTGCGCCTCGGTGCGCCCTGGTGGTTCCTCGACTCCCCGGACGGCATGCGCCGGTTCCGGGAGACCTCGACCGAGACGGCCGGCTTCTACAACACGACCGGCTTCGTGGACGACACCCGCGCCTTCTGCTCCATCCCGGCCCGCCACGACCTGTCCCGCCGGGTCGACGCGGGATACCTCGCGCGGCTCGTCGTCGAGCACCGCCTCGACCTCGACGAGGCGACCGAGACGGCCGTGGACCTCGCGTACACCCTCCCGAAGGCCGCGTACGCACGGCGCGGGTAGGCGGCCGCCACACACCTGGACCGCGGCGTGGCAGCAGCTCGCAGGCGGCCCAGGCTCCCGGTACGACGACGCCCGCCCGGGATCTCCCGGGCGGGCGTCGTCGTGCAGGGTGTGCGGACTCAGTCGAGGTAGTCGCGCAGCACCTGGGAGCGGCTGGGGTGGCGCAGCTTGGACATCGTCTTGGACTCGATCTGGCGGATGCGCTCGCGCGTCACGCCGTACACGTGCCCGATCTGGTCGAGGGTCTTGGGCAGACCGTCCGTGAGGCCGTAGCGCATGGTGATGACGCCGGCCTCGCGCTCGGACAGGGTGTCGAGGATCCCGTGGATCTGCTGCTGCAGGAAGCTGAAGTTCACGGCGTCCGCGGGGACCACGGCCTCGGTGTCCTCGATGAGGTCGCCGAACTCGCTGCCGCCCTCCTCACCGAGGGGGGTGTGGAGCGAGATGGGCTCACGACCGTGCTTCTGCACCTCGAGGACCTTCTCGGGCGTCATGTCGAGCTCGAGCGCGAGCTCCTCGGGCGTCGGCTCGCGGCCGAGGTCCTGGAGCATCTGGCGCTGAGCGCGGGACACCTTGTTGATGACCTCGACCATGTGCACCGGGATACGGATGGTGCGGGCCTGGTCGGCCATGCCGCGGGTGATGGCCTGGCGGATCCACCACGTGGCGTAGGTCGAGAACTTGAAGCCCTTGGCGTAGTCGAACTTCTCGACCGCGCGGATGAGGCCGGTGTTGCCCTCCTGGATGAGGTCGAGGAACAGCAGGCCGCGGCCGGTGTACTTCTTGGCGATCGACACCACGAGGCGCAGGTTGGCCTCGACGAGGTGGCTCTTGGCGCGGACGCCGTCGGCGGTGATGACCTCGAGCTCACGCTTGGTGGCGCCCTTGGGGTACTCCCCGGACTCGAGGTAGTGCGCGGCGAGCATGCCCGCCT
This sequence comes from Sanguibacter keddieii DSM 10542, assembly GCF_000024925.1. Taxonomy (NCBI): domain Bacteria; kingdom Bacillati; phylum Actinomycetota; class Actinomycetes; order Micrococcales; family Sanguibacteraceae; genus Sanguibacter; species Sanguibacter keddieii. The sequence continues at coordinate 584,494 of NC_013521.1, read as the reverse complement.
CGATGCGCATGGCGATCTCGATCTCCTGCTCGGCGTTGAGCAGGGGGACGCGCCCGATGATCTTGAGGTAGTCCTTGACCGGGTCGGCCGTCGCGCCGGCCGCGAGTACTGTGGGCGCCGGAGCGTCCTCCTCGTCGGTCGACAGGACGAAGCTGTCGTCCGTCTGCGAGGCGGTCGGTGAGGTCGGTGTCCGTGCGGAGAGTGCCGTGGTCATCAGTCTTCTTCCATCGTCGAGCCGCTGAGCAGAGCCGCGTGGCCGTCGTGCAGTACGTTCCCGCGCCGCCGTGGGGAGTGATGCCGCCCCGCCTGCTCGGCACGGCTCGGTGCCGTCGGGGTGCATGAGCTTCACGCGAGACCATCGGTGAAGGGAAGGGGCTACGACGGGTCGTCCGGAGCCGTGTACCTCCATTATAACGTCCGGGCCGTCAGAACATTCCCGAGAGCCCGTCAGCCCTCGTCCCGCGGCGTCACCGTGAAGAGCTCCGCAGGGGTTGCGCCGAGGGCGTCGCACACGAGGGTCAGCGTGGTGAAGCGGATGGCCTTGGCCCGGTTGTTCTTGAGGATCGACAGGTTCGCCATGGTGATCCCCGTGCGCTCGGAGAGCTCGGTGAGCGTCATGCCGCGGCGCGCGAGCGCGCTGTCGAGGTGGCAGACGATGCGGTGCGCGACGAGCGGCTCGTCGTCCGTGCGGTCAGACGACGCCATCGACGTCCCTCTCGAGCCGGGCGCCCGCACGGAAGGCGGTGGTGAGGGCGAGCGCGACGAGGCCGGCGACCAGGACCGGGACCGGCCAGTGCGGCACGTCGATGCCGATCCCCTGGTAGTCGCCACCGAGGAAGGCCTCGCTCTGCTCCGACGTCACCCGTCCGACCCCGAAGAGCAGCCCGATGCGAGAGCTGAGGTAGACGACCGCTGCAGTCTCGAGGAGCGCGTGCAGCAGGCCGCCGGCGAGGAGCACGACGGACAGTCGGCTCCAGCTGCCGAGCACACGAGGGCTGAAAGGCGTCCCGCCCGAGATGCCGCGCAGCACCCGCAGCAGCAACCAGGCCGCGAGCGCGACGGTGACCGCATGGACGAGGGACGGCGCAGCGCCGAGCAGGCGCATCCCGAGGTCGAGGTCCGCGAGGGTGCCGGTCGCCCCCTCGCGGAGGTCGGCCTGGATCATCTGCGGCAGGTCGGACAGGCGGAGGCGCGGGTCCGCACCGCCGAAGGTGACCAGCACGCGGCCGGTGCTCGTGACGACCGTCCTCACGAGGTCTCCCAGGACCGTGAGGACGGCGACGGCGACCACGCCGGTCGTCACCAGCCTGCCGACCCAGACCCCTCGCCGGGACCGGCCCCCTGCCGGCCGGACTGTCGTCTCGCTGGTCACCTCGGTCTTCATGACGCCCCCTTATCGATCATCGATGTTATCGACAATCAATACACACATCGGGTGCGGCCGCGTCTGCCCCCTGACAGACCGACCAGCTCGACGCACCGAACGGCACGCCCGGTCTCGCGTCAGGTGACCGTCCCGAGCTGCCACGGGATGAACTCGTCCTGGCCGAGGTCGAGGTCCTCCGAGACCGTTTCCTTGCCCGACGCGACGGCGAGGATCTCGCCGAAGATCTCCCGACCGACCTCCTCGAGCGTCGCGGTGCCGTCGACGATGCGACCGCAGTTGATGTCGATGTCCTCGGCCTGCCGCGCGTAGAGCTCGCTGTTGGTCGCGAGCTTGAGCGACGGCGTGGGCTTGGCGCCGAGCACCGAGCCGCGCCCCGTCGTGAAGCAGACCACCGTCGAGCCGCCCGCGATGAGCCCCGTCACCGACACCGGGTCGTAGCCCGGGGTGTCCATGAAGCAGAAGCCCTTGGCGGTGATGCGGTCGGCGTACCGGTACACCTCGACGAGGTCGGCCTGGCCGCCCTTGGCGACCGCACCGAGAGACTTCTCGAGGATGGTGGTGAGCCCGCCGGCCTTGTTGCCGGGCGACGGGTTGTTGTCGAGAGACCCTCCGCCAGCCGCGGCGTAGTCCTGCCACCAGTCGATGCGGTCCAGCAGCCGGCGGCCCACCTCCTCGCTGACGGCACGACGCGTGAGCAGGTGCTCTGCGCCGAACACCTCGGGGGTCTCGGCCAGCACGGTGGTCGCGCCGTAGGAGACGAGCAGGTCGGAGGCGACGCCGAGCGCCGGGTTCGCGGTGATGCCCGAGTACCCGTCGGAACCACCGCAGTTGAGCCCGACCACCAGCTCGGAGACGTCGCAGGTCTCGCGGCGACGGGAGTCGACGTCCGGGAGCATCGCGCGGACCGCTGCCACGCCCTGGCGCACGGTGGCGCGGATGCCGCCGGACTCCTGGATGGTGAGGTGCTGGACCACGGTGTCGGGCGAGAGGTCGAGGCCGTCGAGGAGCGAGCCGACCGCGATCATCTCGCAGCCGAGCCCGACCACGAGGATCCCGGCGAAGTTCGGGTGCTCCGCATAACCCTTGAGGGTGCGCACGAGCATCTGCGCGCCCTCGCTCACCGGCACCAGGCCGCAGCCCGAGTCGTGCGTGAGGGCCATGACGCCGTCGACGTGCTCGTGCTCGTCGAGCACCGGGCCGCGGAACTGGTCGGCGATCATCTTCGCGGTGCTCGCCGAGCAGTTCACGGAGGTGAGGATGCCGATGTAGTTCCGGGTACCGACCCGCCCGCCGGCACGCCGGTAGCCCTCGAAGGTGGGACGCGGCCCGGACGGCTCGGGGAGCTCGTGGTGCACGGTCGCGAACTCGTGCTCGCGCTCCGCCAGGTCCATGCCGAGGTTGTGGGCGTGCACGTGCTGGCCCGCCGAGACCGGCCGGGTCGCGACGCCGATCGACTGGCCGTACTTGCGGACCTGCGCACCCTCCGGGATGTCGACGAGGGCGATCTTGTGGCCGCGCGGGACGCTGTCGAGCACCTCGAGGCCCACCGCACCCGCACCGCTGCTCCGCAGCACGGTGCCCGGTCGCAGGTCACGGGTGGTCACCGCGACGTCGTCGCCCTCGCGCAGCACGAGGAGGACGTCGGCGAGGTCGAGCTGCTCGGCCGCGAGGCCGGCGTGGGGGGTGGTCGTCACGGGTCACACCCCCGCAGAGACGGCGCGCGGTTCTGAGGTCTGCGAACTCTGGGCGCCGTCGTCGTCGAGCGCGACGCCGAGGTCACCCAGCCGTACCGTCTGGCCGGTGCGCAGCGACTCGTTCGCGGCGATGCCGACGATCACGCTGCGCACCCCGTCGACGTAGCGTGCCTGCCGGCGCAGCGGGTCCTCGCCCGGCCCGCGGAAGACGTCGTCGAGGAGCATCGCGTCGCCGCCACCGTGCGCGCCGGCGCCCTCGGGGATCTCGAGCTCCTCGGCCTGCTCCCAGTGGCGCTGGAGCACCAGCCGCGAGCCGAAGGTCCGGGCGCCGCCCTCGCCGTCCACGTGGGTGACGCTCGGGTCGACGACCGGGGCCTTCTTGCCGTCGGGCCCGAGCATCTTGCCCGCCGAGCCCGGGTGCACGTGGGTGCGCTCGACGACGTCGAGCTCGAGCCGACCCTGCGTCCCGTTGATCGCGACGCGGTAGCCCTCCCAGGGGCTGTGCGCGTTGAGGGAGTAGGTGAGCACCGGTCCGCCGCGGTAGCCCACGAGGACCGCGAGGTTGTCCTCGATGGTCACGCCCGGCGCGAAGACGTCCTGGTCGCGGACGTACCCGTCGGAGCCCTCCGCCTCGAGGTAGAGGCGGCGCAGGGTGTCGTCGGCCGCCATGTCGAGGGCGAAGGGGTCGTCGTCCGCGCCGTCGCGACCGCGCGCGGGGCGCGGCCCGAGCCCGCGTTCGGACGCGCGCTCGTCGCCGTAGAACGCGAGGGACCCCAGGGCGGAGACGGTCTCGGGGACGTCCCCCACCCACCAGTTGACGAGGTCCACGTGGTGCGTCGACTTGTGGACGCCGAGCCCTCCGGAGAGCGACTTGTCGCGGTGCCAGCGCCGGAAGTAGTCCGCCCCGTGCACGGTGTCGAGCAGCCACTCGAAGGTCACCGAGGTGACGTCACCGACTGCTCCCTCGGAGATCAGCCGTCGGACCTCGCTGTTGCGCGGCGAGTACCGGTAGTTGAAGGTGACGACCAGCTGGGCCGTCGAGCGCCCTGCCGCCTCCGTGATGGCCTGCAGACCCTCGACGTCGATGGTCATGGGCTTCTCGCAGACCACGTCGACCCCGCGGTCGAGCGCCTCGACCACGTAGCGGGTGTGCGTGCTGTCGGGAGAGGTCACGACGACGACGTCCGGGCGCTGCTCGTCGAGCAGCGCGGTGAAGGCGTCGGGCGCGTAGCGCGGCAGCGGTGCGACGCCGTGCTCGGCGAGCAGCGCGTCGTACACGTCCATGCGGACCTCGTTGGTGTCGCACCACGCGACGGGTGCTGCGACGTCGGCGTGCGCACCGAGCATCGAGCGGACGTACATGCCGGCGCGCGACCCCGTGCCGACGACGGCGTAGCGGCGGACGGGGACGGACGGTGCGGAGCTCATCGGTGAACCTCTCGTCGGGCGGCAGGCACCTCGGGCGCCCGTCGAGGGCTGCTCCGGTGCAGGGCTCGAGGGCGTTCTTCGGGTAACCGGTTTCCACGAACATCGTAGGACACGGCAGGCTCGACCACCAGCCCCCTGGACCTCGACCCCCCTCGTGTGGTTCCATCGGAGAAATCGGTTTCTCGCAGAGCAGCGAGGAGCCCGACCACAGCCCTCGGGCTGACCGTGTCCACCTCCTCAACGACGAGATCAGGAGCACCCATGCCGACCCCCGCCGCGGCACCAGCCGCCCACCGAGAACCACCGGTGCGACGGTGAGCGCGCTCAACGAGCTCAGCACGCTCCGCAAGCGCGGAGCGGCGACCCCCACCCGCAAGGGCGACGGCCGCGCCGCCGCTTTCTTCCTCGCCCCGTGGTTCCTCGGCCTGGCGCTCATCACCGCCGGACCGCTCCTCGCCTCGGGCTACCTGTCCTTCACCGACTACAACCTGCTGCGGGCCCCCGAGTTCGTCGGCCTCGACAACTTCTCCCGGATGCTCGAGGACACCCGCCTGCACCAGGCGCTCTGGGTCACCCTCGTGTACGTCGCGATCTCCGTGCCGCTGCAGCTCGCCGCCGCCCTCGGCCTCGCGCTCCTGCTCGACCGCGGGATGCGCGGCCTGTCCTTCTACCGCTCCGCGTTCTACCTGCCCTCGCTCATGGGCGGCTCGGTCGCCATCGCGATCCTCTGGCGGCAGGTGTTCGGGTCCAACGGGCTCGTCAACATGGTGCTCGGCTGGTTCGGCATCGAGGGGCAGGGCTGGGTCTCGCACCCCGACTACGCGCTCGGCACCCTGGTCATCCTGCAGGTCTGGATGTTCGGCGCCCCGATGGTCATCTTCCTCGCCGGGCTGCGCCAGATCCCCGACATGTACTACGAGGCGGCATCCCTCGACGGCGCGAGCAAGCTGCAGCAGTTCCGGTCCGTGACGATCCCGCTGCTCACGCCGATCATCTTCTTCAACCTGGTCCTGCAGGTCATCAACTCGTTCCAGAGCTTCACGCAGGCCTACGTGGTCTCGGGCGGCACGGGCGGCCCCGCCGACTCGACCCTCTTCTACACGCTGTACCTGTACCAGGAGGGTTTCCGGAACCTCAACATGGGCTACGCGTCGGCCATGGCCTGGCTGCTGCTCGCCATCATCGCGGGCCTCACCGCCGTGAACTTCTTCGCCTCGAGGTATTGGGTCTTCTACAATGACTGACACCGCAGCGCGCCACGCCGCGCCCACCGAGCAGACCACTCCCCCGGCACCGTCGCCGGGCAGTCCCCCGGCCGGGAAGACGCGCACCGCGCGGCCCCCCTGGCGGCGCAGCACCCGTTCGGTCGTGCGCCACGTCGGGCTCGTGCTCTTCGCGATCCTCATGCTGTACCCGCTGCTGTGGATGGTCTCGAGCTCCCTCAAGCCTGACGCCCTGATCTTCCGCGAGACCGGGCTCATCCCCAACGCCATCGACTGGGACAACTACACCGGCGGCTGGGACGCCCTCGCGAGCCCCTTCGGCCGGTACATGATCAACTCCGCGATCGTCGTCGCCGGCTCGCTCGTCGGCAACCTGCTCACCTGCTCGATGGCCGCCTACGCCTTCGCGCGGCTCGAGTTCCGCGGCCGCAAGTGGTGGTTCGCCATCATGCTGCTGACGATCATGCTGCCGATCCACGTGATCATCGTCCCGCAGTACGTGATGTTCTCCCAGCTCGACCTCATCAACACCTTCTGGCCGTTGATCCTGCCGAAGCTGCTGGCCACGGACGCGTTCTTCATCTTCCTCATGGTCCAGTTCTTCCGCGGGATCCCCCGCGAGCTCGACGACGCCGCGCGCATCGACGGCTGCGGCCACGGACGCATCTACGCGCAGATCATGATGCCGCTCGCCGTCCCGGCCCTGGCCACCACCGCGATCTTCACGTTCATCTGGACGTGGAACGACTTCTTCTCCCAGCTCATCTTCCTCACCCGGCCCGAGATGTACACGGTGCCGATCGCCCTCAGCGCGTTCCTCGACTCCACGGGCGAGAGCTCGTGGGGCTCGATGTTCGCCATGTCCGTCGTGTCCCTCGTCCCGATCTTCCTGGTCTTCCTCTTCGGCCAGAAGTACCTCGTCAAGGGCATCGCGACCACCGGCATCAAGTAGCCCACCACGCAGCACCCGTCACCCAGCAGCACCCGACCGAACCGCACACCTGACCGGCGGGACAGAGCCGTCCCGCACACCCAGAGAACGGAACTCACGCCATGTTCTTGCGCCCTCGGAAGACCTCCGCAGCACTGCCCGCCGCACCCGGTGCCGCGGCACGCTCCCGGCTGACCCGCACGACCGCGGTCGCCCTCGCCGCGACCCTCGTCCTCACCGCCTGCGGCAGCTCGGGCGGCGACGACGACGCCGCGGCAGACGGCGACGTCACCATCCGGTTCGCCTGGTGGGGGTCCGACACCCGCCACCGCGTGACGCAGGAGGCCCTCGACCTCTTCGAGGAGAAGAACCCCGGCATCACCGTCCAGGCCGACTTCACCGCCTGGAACGGCTACTTCGACCGCCTCAACACCTCGGTCGCCGGCGGGGACGCGCCCGACGTCATCACCCTCGAGGAGCGGTACATCGCCGAGTACGCCGAGAACGGCGTGATCACCGACCTCGAAGAGCTCGACATCTCGCTCGACGGCATCGACACCGACTACGTCGACCTCGGCAGGATCGACGGCACGCTCTACGCGCTCCCCTCGGGCGTCAACGTCCACGCCCTCGTGGTCGACCCGCAGGTGGTCGCCGACTCCGGCGTCGCCATGCCGGACGACACCACCTGGACCTGGGACGAGTTCTCCACCTTCGCGACCGACGTCGCCGCAGCCAGCGACTCGGGCGTCTACGGCGTGCAGAACTACGGGTTCCTCGACCCGGCCCTGCAGATCTGGCTGCGCCAGAACGGCGAGTCGCTGTTCACCGCCGACGGTCAGCTCGGCTTCAGCACCGAGAACGTCGCCGCCTGGTACCAGCAGATCCTCGACCTGCAGCAGGCCGGCGCGATCGCGCCCGCCGCGACCTCCGAGGAGATCCAGGCCGCCGGCGTCGAGCAGTCCCTCGTCGCGACCAACACCGGCGCCATGTCCGCCTTCTGGTCGAACCAGCTCTCCGCGCTGTCGAACGCCTCCGGGCGCGAGCTGCAGCTGCTCCGCTTCCCGGGCGAGACCGAGCTCGACCAGCCCGGCATGTACCTCAAGGCCGCGATGAACTACGGCGTCTCGTCCTCGTCCAACCCCGCGAAGCAGGCCGCCGCCGCGAAGCTCGTCGACTTCCTCGTCAACGACCCCGAGGCCGGCGAGCTCATCCTCTCGGACCGCGGGCTCCCCGTGAACAACGACGTGCTGGAGGCCATCCAGGACGACCTCGAGGCCTCCGACCAGGCGGCCGCCACCTTCCTCACCGAGGTCCGCGGCGACCTCGTCGCCTCGCCGTCCGTCCCGCCGGCCGGCGCCGGCTCGATGCCCGACATCATGCTGCGCCTCGCCTCCGAGGTCTTCTTCGAGCGCATCACCCCGCAGGAGGCCGCCGAGCGCTTCGAGGCCGAGCTGCAGACCGCCGTCTCCTGACACCCGCCGCGACGCGCCAGGCGCGGGCCGCCCGCCCCGGGCGCCTGGCGCGTCGCACCACCACACCCCCGCGAACCGACGAGGTGACACCGCATGACCCCGCCCGACAGCCCCACCCCCTCCCCGAGCAGCGCCACCTGGCAGCCGGACGGCCAGCACGGCGCGCGCCTCGTCCGGGACCACACCGTCCTCGCCGAGTACCGCGACGGCAGCGACATGGAGCCGTCGGCGTCGCCGCGCCCGTACCTGCACCCCGTGCGCTCGACCGCCGGGACACCGCTCACCGACGTCCGGCCGGCCGACCACGTCCACCACATGGGGGTGTCGATGGCACTGCCCGTCGTCGACGGGACCAGCTTCTGGGGCGGGCGCACCTACGTGCGGGACCAGGGCTCGACCCTGCTCGACAACCACGGGCGGCAGCAGCCCCTCTCGACCGACCTCGAGGGGCCGCACCTGGTCCAGCACCTCGTGTACCTCGACGAGCACGGCGTCCCGCTGCTCCGCGAGCGCCGCCAGGTGACCGCCGTCGACCTGACGGGCGGTGCCTGGGCGCTCGGCTGGTCCAGCGACCTGCTCGCCTCCGAGAAGGACCTCGCCTTCGACAGCCCGGCCACGAACGGCCGGGTCGGCGCCGGGTACGGCGGGGTCCTCTGGAGGCTCGGCGCCGCCGACTCCCGGCAGGTGCTCAGCGTCGAGGGCGAGGGCGAGGACCGAGCGCACGGCTCGACGAGCCCGTGGGTGGCCTTCGTCCAGCACCGCGGCACCGAGGCCGTCACCCTCGTCCTCGCCCAGACCGGGACCGTCCTGCCGTGGTTCCTGCGGGCTACCGAGTACGACGGTGCAGGTCCGGCCGTCGCGTGGGACCGCACCCGGACCGTCGCGCAGGGAGAGACCCTGCACCTCGGGCTCGTGGGGGCGGTCGTCGACCGCGCGCTCGACCTCGAGGAGGCCGGCGCGCTCGCCGAGCAGGCCGTCGCCGCCCTGCCTGCCGCCGCACTGCCTGCCGCCGCGGTGCCGTCGACGCACGGCTGACGAGCCCCGCCCAGCACCGACCCGCGCAGCCCGATCTCCCCCGCCCCGAGAGGACCACCGTGCTCCCAGCCTCCTCCCCCGCCCGAGCCCACCGGCCCGACCCGTCGGGCGTGCCGACCATCACGCTCGCCGGACCCCTGGGGTTCGGCCACGACTACCGGACGAGGCTCGCCGCGCTCGCTGCGCAGGGCCGCGCCCGGCTCGGGGCCGTGGTCGACCATCGCGACCCGGGTGCGCTCGAGGACGTCCCGGACGGGACCCCGTGGTTCGAGACCCTCGAGGAGAACCTCGCCTCCCCGGACCCCTCGGTGCGCCCTGACGTGGTGATCGTGTCGACACCGATGCACACGCACCGCGCGCTGGCCGAGACCGCGCTGCGCGCCGGGTGCGACGTCATGCTCGAGAAGCCGCCGACGCCGTCGGCAGCCGACCACGCGGCGCTGCTCGAGGTGGTCCGCGAGACGGGTCGGCTGTGCCAGGTGGGGTTCCAGACCTTCGGGTCGACAGCCCTCGACACGGCACGCCAGATGGTGGCCGACGGGGTCGTCGGCGAGGTCCGGCACGTGGGGACGGTCGGGTCGTGGACCCGCACCCGCGCGTACTGGGAGCGCTCGGCATGGGCCGGGAGGCGTCGCGTGGACGGCGTGGACGTGGTCGACGGGGTCGTCACCAACCCGCTCGCGCACGCCGTGGTCACGGCGCTCGAGCTCGGCGGCGTGGGGCGGTCCGAGCAGGTCGCGTCGGTCGAGGTCGACCTCTACCGCGCCAACCCCATCGAGGCCGACGACACCTCGAGCCTGCTCGTGCGGTCGGTCGACGGCCCGACGTTCTCCTTCGCCCTCACGCTCTGCGCGCCGGTCCGCACGCCGGCGAGGATCACCGTCCACGGGTCGCAGGCGCGGCTGGTCCTCTACTACGAGACCGACCGCATCGAGGTGCACCGCCCCGAGGGGGTCGAGCTCCTCGCCGGGAGCCGGGTCCCGCTGCTCGACGACCTCCTCGACGCCCGCCTGCGCGGCGACGGCGTGCTGCGCTGCCCGCTCGAGGCCACCGGGGCGTTCACGCAGGTGCTCGAGACGGTCCGCACGGCGCCCGACCCGCGCCCGGTGCCACCGGCACTGGTGACCTGGACCGGCGAGGGCGACGACGCACGACCGGTGGTGTCGGAGGTCGAGGCGTGGTGCGACAGGGTCGCCGACGGCCCCGCGCTGTTCCGCGACCTCGGCGCCCCGTGGACCTTCTCGGCCGCCGGTGACCACCCCACGTCGTGACGACGTGACACCCCCTGACCTCACCCCTGGGTGCCGCGCAGCAACCGATTTCACCGTGGTGTACTTTCACCACGCCAGACCCGCACCGTGACGGAAGAAGGACCACCGATGGCCACGACCGGCACAGGACCTCGGCGTCGGTCGGGCGTCGCCACGATCGGCGACGTCGCCGACGCCGCGGGGGTCTCGCGGGCGACCGTCTCCCGGGTCATGAACGGCCGGTCGACCGTCGCGGCGGACATCGCGGTGCGCGTCGAGGCGGCCGCCGCCCGGCTCCGCTACCACCCGAGCAACGTCGCCCGGTCCCTCTCCCTCGGTCGCACCCACACCATCGGCCTCGTGGTGCCGGACCTGGGCAACCCGATGTTCCAGCAGATCCTGCGCGGCGTCACGGGCGCTGCGTCGCCCGAGGGCTACCGGGTCCTCGTCGCGGACACCGGCGAGTCCCCCGACGACGAGGCGGAGATCGCCCTCGAGGCGCGCCAGCGCTGCGACGCCCTCGTCCTCGCCTCGCCCCGCATGCCCGACGACGTCCTCGCCGGGCTCCTCCCGCAGGTGAGCCCCGCGGTGCTCGTCAACCGGACCGCCCCGAACGACGAGGCGCCGAGCGTCTCGGTCGACTACGTGCGCGGCATGCGCGCGGTGGTCGACCACCTGGCTGCGCTGGGTCACCGCCGCGTCGTGTACCTCGCCGGCCCGGCGCGCAGCGCGTCGAACCGCTGGCGGCTCGCCGGGATCGAGGAGGCACGGCTGGTGCACCCCGACCTCGACGTCACGGTGCTGCCCTGCGGACCGACCGTCGGCGAGGGGTACGCCGTGGTCGAGCAGGTGCTCGCGACCCGGGCGACCGCCGTGATCGCCTTCAACGACCTCGTCGCCTTCGGGCTGCTCTCCCGCCTCAACGAGACCGGCGTCGCCGTGCCCGACGACATCTCGATCGTCGGCTGCGACGACATCGAGCTCGCCCGCTACGCGACCCCGTCGCTCACCACGCTCGCCATCCCGCAGGCCGAGCTCGGACGACAGGCCTGGCACCAGCTGCAGGACGTCATCACGGGCACCGCGACCTCCGCGCAGACCACACGCTTCGAACCACGCCTCGAGGTGCGCGCCAGCACGGGTCCGGTGCGGGCTGCGGTCGACGGTGCCGCCGCACCTCCCGCCCGGTGCCGCCGGTGCGGTCCGCGCGGCGGCTGCCGAGCCCGCGTCCGGGCTGGACCAAGCAGCGCCCGGTGCACCCGTGTGGCGGGTCGACGGCGACACCGTCGTGCTCGACCGCGACGGTCTCCCCCTCGCCCGGTACACCGCGGGCCACGGCGTGCCTGCCGTCCACGCACCGCGACCGCACCTGCACCCGGTCCACACGCTCGCCGGTGCCCTGATGACCGAGGCGAGCCCCGTCGACCACCGCCACCACTACGGCTTCTCGGTCGCGATCCCGGAGGTCAACGGGACGAGCTTCTGGGGCGGGCGCACCTTCGTGCGCGACGTCGGACCGACGCTGCTGCCCAACCACGGCCAGCAGGTCTCCGCACCCGTGACGCTGTCCTCCGCGGTGACCGGGACGCTCGACGACGCGGTGACGTGGCTCGACCAGCACGGCGACCCGCTGCTGTCCGAGCGCCGCAGCATCCGCGGGGCCGTCCTGCCCGGGTCCGACGGCTGGTCACTGCGCTGGACGAGCGACCTCGTCGCCGACCACGGCGACCTGACGATCACCAGCCCGGGCGCCACCGGACGGCCCGGCGCCGGGTACGGCGGCCTCTTCTGGCGGTCGTCCCCGTCCGACGAGACCGTCGTGCTCAGCCACGGGGGCGAGGGCGAGAGCACCGCGCACGGGTCGCGGTCGCCGTGGGTCGCGCTCGCGCAGCGGCGCGGCGACTCGTGGACCACGCTGCTGCTCGTCCAGCCGGGAGGGCCGTCCCCGTGGTTCGTCCGCGCCGCCACCTTCCCCGGGGCGGGCCCGGCCCTCGCGTGGGACGCGCCCCTGACCGTCGAGGCCGGTCAGACCCTGCGGCTCGACCTCACGGCCGTCCTGCTCGACCGCCGCCTCGACCTCCGCGCAGCCGGCGCCCTCGCCGAGGAGCACTCCTGCGTACAGTAGAGGCGTGTTCCACCGCGATATCCGCCACTCGACCCGCCTCAACCCTGCGAACCGCCTCTGCCGGCATACCCGGCCACGCCGCGTGAGAGCTCCGCGCGCATCGCACCCACGCCACGCCACGGCCGTCGGCCGCGTCGCCGTGTGCGCGACCGTCTTCACCGTCGCCGCACTGGCCGGGTGCTCCTCCGAGCCAGAGGTGGCCGGCGCCACGAGCCTGGCCGACGACGGCACCATGACCGTCACCGTCCTCATGAAGGACATGCGGTTCGAGCCCGACGTCATCGAGGTCGAGCCGGGGACCCACGTGATCATCGAGACCACCAACACCGACTCGATGCCGCACGACCTCGTGTTCGAGAACGACCTGTCGACCGACCTGCTGGCCCGTGACACGACCGCGACCCTCGACCTCGGCGTCATCGACGAGGACCTCGACGGCTGGTGCAGCGTGAGCGGCCACCGCGCCGCCGGGATGACGCTGACCATCGAGGTCGTCGGCTCCTGACGGGGCGGTCCGGCACCCTCGGTGTGCCGTCGACCACCATCGCCCCCGACCCGTGCCACGCGATCCCGAAACTGGTACGGTGGTGCCAGATCAGACGCGCCGACCGTGCACATCCCCCGTGACGACCGCACACCCGGCTTCCTGGTCCACCCCGCCACCCAGGCACCCCGGACGAGGTGCGCCGTACCCGGTCAGCGACAAGACGGCGCGTGGAGGTCTCTCATGGCGTGGATCGTTCTTGTCATCTCTGGTGTCTTCGAGGCCGTGTGGGCGACAGCCCTCGGCCGCAGCGACGGGCTCAGCCGCCTGGCACCCACCGTCGTGTTCGGCGCGGCGCTGGTGGTCAGCATGGCCGGGCTCGCCTACGCGATGCGCGAGCTCCCGACCGGCACCGCCTACGCGGTCTGGGTCGGGATCGGCGCGGTCGGCACCGTCACCTACGCGATGGCGACGGGCGCCGAGCCTGCGTCGCTGGTGCGCATCCTGCTGCTGCTCGGCATCGTCGCCTGCGTCATCGGGCTCAAGGTCGTGCACTGACCTCGTCGGCCGGACCGGGACCGTCTGGTCCGGCCGTGCCACCGGCGTCCCCGGGTCGCTCGAGACCCGCCTCGCGGTAGAAGCCGTCGATGTGCGCCGCGACGGCAGCACCTGCCTCGGCCGCCGCGCCCTCGCGCACCGCTCGGAGCACCTCACGGTGCTCCGAGCGCAGCCGCGCCGCGGTGGCCGGCCAGTCGGTCAGCCGTGCGGTGCCCTCGGCCACGTAGGCGCCGATGGCCCCGCGCAGCCCGAGCATGACCGCCTCGACGAGCACGTTCCCCGACGCCGCGGCCAGGGCCACGTGGAAGGCGGTGTCGAGCTCGAGGAACTCCTCGACGCTCGTCCCCGGGGCGTCCATCTGGTCGAGCAGCGCCTCGGCGTCGTCGAAGGACGGCGCCGGGGTCCGCCGCGCGGCGCTCGAGACCGCCCAGGTCTCGAGCAGCACCCGCAGCTCGACGACGTCGTGGACCGGCAGCGCGCCCGAGGCGAGGTGCAGCCGCACGGCAGAGCCGAGCCCTGCCGCAGGGTGGTTGACGACCGTCGCACCCGAGTCCGGACCTGAGCCGACCGCGGTCCGCACGATCCCCATCGCCTCGAGCACGCGCAGCGCCTCGCGCACCGACGGGCGGGACACGCCGAGCTCCTCGGCCATCGCCCGCTCGCCGGGAAGCCGCTCGCCCACGGCCCACCGACCTGCGGAGAGGTCCGCCTCGATGCGGGCCAGCACACGCTCGTGAGTTCTCACCGGGCCAGCCTAGGGCGCATACAGTGGGAACGTTGCGCGGGCCTCGTCCGTCGAACAGGTGATGGCGTGCGCGCTGCTCGCAGACGTCGGCGCCTCGATCCTCGTCGGCGTGCAGACCGCGCACGCGACGTCTTGACACCGGGCACGCCCCGAACGGAGAACGATGAGCACTCAGAAGAGCGTCCTGACCGCGACGAACCTCTCGGCCGGGTACGGCGGCACGCCCGTCATCCGCGACGTCAGCCTCACGCTGACCGGGGGCGGCGCGCCGATCGGTGTCATCGGCCAGTCCGGGGTCGGCAAGACGACGCTCATCCACGCCCTCGTCGGCGTCCTCAAGCCGAGCGGCGGACGCGTGACCTTCAACGGCCGCACCGTCAACAAGCTCGCCCTCGGCGCCAAGAAGAACTTCGGGGTGTCGGTCCGCCGCGTCCAGCAGAACGGCTTCACCGGCCTGGACTCGCGCCTCACCGTCCGCAAGGCCCTCGAGGCCGAGCTCGCCAAGGCCCGCAAGGCCGGCCGCGCGACCGGCGGGACGGTCGAGGACGCCCTCGCGACCGTCCTGCTCGAGAACCGCTACGAGTCGCGCACCATCGGGACCCTGTCGGGCGGCGAGAAGCAGCGCCTCGCGCTCGCCTCGGCCCTCGCCACGCGCCCGGACGTCCTCATCCTCGACGAGCCGACCACCGCCCTCGACCACACGCTGCGGCTCGAGCTCGGCCGACGCATCTCCGAGATCGTCGCCGAGCAGAAGATCGGCCTGCTGCTCGTGTCCCACGACCTCGAGATGATCGCGCGCATCTGCTCGACCGTGCACGTCCTCTCCGACGGGACCTTCGTCGAGACCGGGACGCCCGAGCAGCTGTTCAACAACCCGCACCACCCCGTGACCCGCGAGATCGCGATCGCGATGCCCAAGGCGTCGGGCATGCCCGAAGAGCTCCGCAGCGGTCGCTGAGGTCACCTCGCGGGCCCTCTCCACGGGCCCTCGCCACCGGCCCCCGCCCGACCCCCGGGCCCGGCACTGGCACCTCAGCGCAGGCCGGCCGCGACCACCTCGGTGCCGCCGTCGGCCTGCGCGGCGTCCGGCGCGACGTCGTCGTCGTCCGGCTCCTGCTTGAAGATGATCTTGAAGATCGGGAAGAACACCCAGAACGAGACGCAGGCGTTGATGAGCATCGTCGCGACGTCGGCCAGGGCCTCACCACCGGCGCCGAGGCCCCAGGTGTCCATGAAGAGCGTGTAGACGGGGTCCTTGTAGAAGGCCTGGAGCACGGCCGCCCCGAAGGTGATCACCACGTAGGCCACCGTGTACCAGAACGCGGCCCACCAGACGTTGGAGTTCGACTTGAAGGTGATGTTGCGCTGCAGGAAGAAGTTGATGACCTGCGCGACGAGCAGGGTGATCTGGACCGCCAGGAAGTAGGCGAGCCCACCGCCGCCGAGCGGCAGGGCCCCGGCGGCGTAGTCGAAGACGTAGAACGGCTGGTCGCCCGACGCCGCGGCGACCTCGAGCAACTGGAAGCTCGTGTCGATCAGCGACGTCGTCCCGAAGGCCCACTTGATGGCTGGCATGAGGACCAGCTGCAGGACGGTCATCCCCGAGCTGAGCAGCGAGAACATGATCAGCTGCGCGAGCCCCGGGCGGCGCTCCTCGAACGCGCCCCACGCGGTACGGATCTTCGACATGTCAGTTCCTCCAGCGACGGTGGTGCTGCGGTCGGCGGTGCCCGCAGCGGCGCGCGCCCGTGCCGGCGGCGCGGCTCGGGTGTGTGGTGCGCCTCGCTGATCTGACAGCACGCGAGGGGTGCCCGCGGCCCCGCGGGCACAACCTGTCGATGCGTCGGCACAGTCTGTCCTCCCCGACGGTGGTGACGCGGTGCAGCTGCTCCACGGAAAACGCTTGCCCTATGGTCTGACCACATGGGTTATGGTGGACAGCAAGTCAGATCCCCGGCCCCCACCTCAAGGATCACCGTGCGCATCGCCCTCGCCGCCACCTGCATCGCCGACGCGATGTTCCCCCAGGCCCCGCAGGCCACCGTCACCCTCCTCGAGCGCCTCGGCCACGAGGTCGTGTTCCCGCCGAAGCAGACCTGCTGCGGCCAGATGCACGTCAACACCGGGTACTACGCCGACGCCCTCCCCGTCATCAAGAACCACGTCGAGACCTTCGCCCCCGTGCTCGACGCCGAGTGGGACGCGGTCGTCGTCCCGTCGGGATCCTGCACCGGGTCGATCCGGCACCAGCAGGCGATGGTCTGCCGTCGCGCCGGCCAGGACGCCCTCGCCGCCACGGCCGACGCGGTCGCCGCGAAGACCTACGAGCTCTCCGAGCTGCTCGTCGACGTCCTCGGCGTGACCGACGTCGGCGCGCACTTCCCGCACCGCGTCACCTACCACCCGACCTGCCACTCGCTGCGCATGCTGCACGTCGGCGACAAGCCGCTGCAGCTGCTGCGCGCCGTCGACGGCATCGACCTCGTCGAGCTGCCCGAGGCCGAGTCCTGCTGCGGGTTCGGCGGGACCTTCTCGATCAAGAACTCCGAGACCTCGACGGCGATGCTCAGCGACAAGATGACCCACGTGAAGTCGACCGGTGCGGAGGTCCTCACCGCCGGCGACTACTCCTGCCTCATGCACATCGGCGGCGGCCTCACCCGCACCCGTGCCGGCATGCGGACGATGCATCTCGCCGAGATCCTCGCGAGCACCCGCGCCGAGCCGACCCGGCCGCCAGCCGCGGCGGGCGCGGCGCCCGTGGAGGTGAGCACCCGATGAGCACCTTCCTCGGCCTGCCGACCCTGCGCTCTCGTGGCACCCAGACGACCGACGGGCCCGACGCCCCCGGGGCGCTCGCCCCCGCCATCGCCGGCGACGAGGTCCCGCACCCCGACGAGCCGCTGCGCTGGGGCGACACCTTCCCCGAGGCTGCCCGCAAGGCGCTCGGCAACACCCAGCTGCGCCGCAACCTCGCCCACGCCACGTCGACCATCCGGGCCAAGCGCGCCGCCGTCGTCGGCGAGGTCCCCGACTGGGAGGCGCTGCGCACCGCCGGGTCGGACATCAAGGTCGACGTCATGGCCCGCCTGCCCGAGCTCCTCGAGGAGCTCGAGCGCAACGTCACCGCGCGCGGCGGCACCGTCCACTGGGCGCGCGACGCCGCCGAGGCCAACCGCATCGTCGCCGACCTGGTCAAGGCCACCGGCGAGACCGAGGTGGTCAAGGTCAAGTCCATGGCGACGCAGGAGATCGGCCTCAACGAGGCCCTCGCCGAGGAGGGCATCGCCGCCTTCGAGACGGACCTCGCCGAGCTCATCGTCCAGCTGGCCGACGACATGCCGTCGCACATCCTCGTCCCGGCGATCCACCGCAACCGGTCGGAGATCCGGGAGATCTTCCTCAACCGCATGGAGTCCACGCCCGAGGGCATGACCGACGCCCCCCGCGAGCTCGCGATGGCGGCGCGCGCGCACCTGCGCCGCAAGTTCCTGTCCGCCAAGGTCGCGATCAGCGGCGCGAACTTCGCGGTCGCCGACACCGGGACGCTCGCCGTCGTCGAGTCCGAGGGCAACGGCCGCATGTGCCTGACGCTCCCCGAGACCCTCATCACCGTCATGGGGATCGAGAAGCTCGTGCCGACGTACACCGACCTCGAGGTGTTCATGCAGCTGCTCCCCCGGTCGTCGACCGGCGAGCGCATGAACCCGTACACGAGCCTGTGGACCGGGGTCACGCCCGGCGACGGCCCGCAGGACTTCCACCTCGTGCTCCTCGACAACGGGCGCACCAAGGCACTCTCCGACGACGTCGGGCGGGCCGCCCTCAAGTGCATCCGCTGCTCCGCGTGCCTCAACGTGTGCCCCGTGTACGAGCGCGTCGGCGGGCACGCCTACGGCTCCGTGTACCCCGGGCCCATCGGCGCGATCCTCACCCCGCAGCTCACCGGCTCGACCGGGCACTCCGACCCGAACAGCACACTGCCCTTCGCGTCGACGCTCTGCGGCGCCTGCTACGAGGTGTGCCCGGTGAAGATCGACATCCCGTCGCTGCTGGTCCACCTGCGCGCGCGCACCGTCGAGGAGGACAAGGCCAAGCACCGCCCGACCGCGTGGGGCGCGGCCATGAAGGCCGCCTCGTACGTCATGTCCGACGCCGACCGCTTCGCGAAGGCCGAGAAGGGCACCGCGGTGCTGCGCCTCATGGGTGGGAAGAAGGGCCGCATCTCGTCGCTGCCCTACCCGGGGTCGCTGTGGACGGGGGCACGCGACCTGCCGGTCCCGCCCAAGGAGACCTTCCGCCAGTGGTGGGCGCGGACGCACCCCGACGAGGACGGGACGGCGCCGGACAGCGGGGCCGCGCCTGCGGGGCCCGCCAGCGGGACGAGCAGCACGACCGGAGGCGACGACGCATGAGCGCACGCGAGGAGATCATGGGGCGCGTGCGGGCGGCCCTCTCGGACGTCACCGCCGGCGGCGGACCCGTGACGACCGTCGAGCGCGAGTACCGTACGAGCGGCCCGCTGGCCGTCGGGTCCGAAGGGGCTGTCGAGATGCTCGTCGACCGCCTCGTCGACTACCGGGCGACCGTGCACCACGCCTCCGACGATGCGGCCGTGGCGCAGGTGGTCGCGGAGATCGTCGCCGGGCTGCCGGGCGCCCGGAGCGTCGTGGTGCCGGCAGGTCTGGAGCGGTCCTGGCTCTCCGCGCTCCCGGAGACCGTCGCGGTCCTCGAGGACTCCCGGGAGGAGCCGATGACGGCCCTCGAGCTCGACGAGGTGGACGCCGTCGTCACCGCGTCGCGCGTGTCCGTCGCGGACACCGGCACCATCGTTCTCGACGGCGAGCCCGACCAGGGCCGCCGGGCCGTGACCCTCGTGCCCGACGTCCACGTGTGCGTGGTGCGCCGCGACCAGGTCGTCGAGACCGTCCCCGAGGGCGTCGCCGTCCTCGCCGAGCACCCCGACCGTCCGCAGACCTGGATCTCCGGCCCGAGCGCCACGAGCGACATCGAGCTCTCCCGCGTCGAGGGCGTCCACGGCCCACGCACCCTGCACGTCGTCATCGCGGGCTGAGCACCCCTCCTCCCCCTCTCTCATGCCCGGGGCGCGACCGCCGGGTGCGCCCCACAGGGTCCCGCCCTCGCGCCCCGAGCATGAGTGCGGGAGGGGGTGGTTCCGGATGCTGGTAAGCGGGGTCCGTGCGAGGGTCGTGGGATGACGACGAACCGTGACCTGACCCGGCAGATATCCGTCCTCGTGCTCGCGGTGGTCGCGATCTTCGGTGCCGCGTGGGGCGCCGGAGCCTTCGGCGGGACGCCGACCTCTGAGGCGGCCGACGGGGCGCTGTCCGCCAGCGCCACCCCGGTTGCCCCGGGCACCACGGCCTTCTCCATCTGGTCCGTCATCTACGTCGGGCTCATCGCCTACGCCGTCTGGCAGGCGCTCCCGTCGCAGCGCGAGTCCGCCCGTCAACGCTCGATGGGATGGCTCGCCGCGCTCTCCATGCTGCTCAACGCCGGGTGGCTGCTCGTGGTCCAGGCCGGGTCGGTGTGGGCGAGCGTCGTGGTCATGGCCGCGCTGCTCACCACTCTCGTCATGATCCTCGAGCGGATGCGCGCCACCCCGTCGTCCTCGCTCGTCGAGACCGTGCTGGTCGACGGGACCTTCGGGCTCTACCTCGGCTGGGTGACGGTCGCGGCCATCGCGAACGTCGCCGCCGCGATCACCACCGCCGAGCCGGGCGACCTCGGCCTCGGGTCAACCGGCTGGGGCGTCGTCCTCGTGGTGGTCGCCGCGCTCGTCGCCGTCGCCTACGCCGTGCACACGCGCGGCCGCATCGCCATCAACCTCGCCATGGCGTGGGGGCTCGCATGGATCGCCGTCGCGCGCTGGGAGGGTCCGCTCGAGGACTCGACCGTCGCGCCCGTCGCAGCAGGTGCAGCCGCGGTCGCGCTGCTCTCCGCCGTCGTCGTCCGGCTCCGCCGCCGGGCCTGAGGACGCGCGGCACCGGCAGGCTGCGGTGCCGCACACCACACCCCGTCGGGCCCTCCGACCACCGATCGGCCCCACGACGTCTGGAAGGATGGTCGGGTGACTGCACAGGACGCCGACGGCCTCTTCGACCTCCCCCCGGGGACGCGCCGACCGTCCTCCCGCGTGGTGCTCATGACGGGCGCCTCGGGCTCCGGCAAGTCGAGCCTGGTGCGCCGGCTCGGGCTGCCGTCGATCCAGCTCGACGACTTCTACCACGACCACGACCACCCGGACATGCCCCGCAGGTTCGGCATCGCGGACTGGGACTCCCCCGCCAGCTGGGACGCCGACGACGCGCTGCGCACCCTCGTCGAGCTCTGCACCACGGGCCACGCCGACCTGCCGATCTACGACATCCCGACGTCGACCCGCACCGGGACCACGCACGCGGACGTCACCGGTGCGCGCCTGATCGTCGCCGAGGGGATCTTCGCCTCCGAGCTCGTCGACGCGTGCCGCGCCGAGGGGATCCTCGCGGACGCGGTCTGCATCACGCGCCCGCGCCTGGTCACCTTCTGGTTCCGCCTGCTGCGCGACCTCGGCGAGTCCCGCAAGCCGCCGCTCACCCTGGTCCGCCGCGGCTGGGGCCTCATGCGCGACGAGCCCGGCTTCGTCCGCCGCTGGACGTCCCAGGGCTGCCGGGCCGTCCGCGTCGCCCAGGCCGAGAAGGAGATCCGAGCGCTCGCGAGCGCGTGAGGTCAGACCGGCTCGAGCCGAGCACGACGCGACGGCGCCGTCCTGCTCCCTGACGGCACGCACCAGACGACGGAAGAGCCCCGGACCAGGTGGTCCGGGGCTCTTCTGGTCGTGCGCCGATCTACGGTCGGTCAGTGCGTGCCGGTCAGGCGGGGTCGGCCGCGGCTGAGGTCCCACCGGTCGGCGGGAGGTCGCTCAGGCCCACCGGGCCGTCGGACCCGCCGGTCGCTGCGGCGGCAGCCACGACGACGGCGTCACGCTTGTGCAGGTTCTTGGGGACCCCGCGGAACGAGAACTCGCCCAGCAGACCCTCGCCCTCGGCGTCGACGAGGATCATCTCGCCGGCCTTGATGTCGCCGAAGAGGATCTTCTCCGACAGGACGTCCTCGATCTCGCGCTGGATGGCGCGGCGCAGCGGCCGTGCACCCAGGACCGGGTCGTACCCCTTCTCGGAGAGGAGGATCTTGGCGGCGGGCGTGAGCTCGATGCCCATGTCCTTGTCGCGCAGACGGCCGTCGAGCTTCGCGATCATGAGGTCGACGATCTTGACGATCTCGTCCTGCGTGAGCTGCGGGAACACGATGGTGTCGTCGACACGGTTGAGGAACTCGGGGCGGAAGTGCTGCTTGAGCTCCTCGTTGACCTTGGCCTTCATGCGCTCGTAACTCGTCACGGTGTCGCCGCCGGCGTTGAAGCCGGTCTGGACGCCCTTGGCGATGTCACGGGTACCGAGGTTGGTGGTCATGATGATCACGGTGTTCTTGAAGTCGACCATGCGGCCCTGCGAGTCGGTCAGGCGACCGTCCTCGAGGATCTGCAGGAGCGAGTTGAAGATGTCCGCGTGCGCCTTCTCGACCTCGTCGAAGAGGACCACGGAGAACGGCTTGCGACGCACCTTCTCGGTGAGCTGGCCACCCTCGTCGTAGCCGACGTAGCCGGGAGGCGAGCCGAAGAGGCGCGAGACGGTGTGCTTCTCCGAGAACTCCGACATGTCGAGCTGGATGAGCGCGTCCTCGTCGCCGAAGAGGAACTCGGCGAGCGCCTTGGCGAGCTCGGTCTTACCGACACCGGTCGGACCGGCGAAGATGAACGAGCCACCGGGACGCTTCGGGTCCTTGAGGCCAGCACGCGTACGGCGGATCGCCTGCGACAGGCCCTTGATGGCGATGTCCTGACCGACGACGCGCTTGTGCAGCTCGTCCTCCATCTTCAGCAGACGCGAGGACTCCTCCTCGGTGAGCTTGAAGACCGGGATGCCGGTCGACATGGCCAGCACCTCGGCGATGAGCTCTTCGTCCACCTCGGCGACCGTGTCGAGGTCACCGGACTTCCAGGCCTTCTCCTTGTCGGCGCGCTGCTGCGTGAGCTGCTTCTCGGTGTCACGCAGGCCGGCGGCCTTCTCGAAGTCCTGCTCGTCGATGGCCGACTCCTTGTTGCGGCGCGCCTCGGCGATCTGCTCGTCGAGCTCGCGCAGCTCCGGCGGAGCGGTCATGCGACGGATGCGCAGACGCGCGCCCGCCTCGTCGACGAGGTCGATGGCCTTGTCGGGGAGGAAGCGGTCGTTGACGTAACGGTCGGCGAGGGTCGCCGCCGCCACGAGCGCGGAGTCCGTGATGGAGACGCGGTGGTGCGCCTCGTAGCGGTCGCGCAGACCCTTGAGGATCTCGATCGCGTGCGGGAGGGACGGCTCGGCGACCTGGACCGGCTGGAACCGGCGCTCGAGGGCGGCGTCCTTCTCGATGTGCTTGCGGTACTCGTCGAGGGTGGTGGCTCCGATGGTCTGGAGCTCCCCGCGGGCGAGCATCGGCTTGAGGATCGACGCGGCGTCGATGGCGCCCTCGGCGGCACCCGCACCCACGAGGGTGTGGATCTCGTCGATGAACAGGATGATGTCGCCGCGGGTGCGGATCTCCTTGAGGACCTTCTTCAGGCGCTCCTCGAAGTCACCGCGGTAGCGGGACCCGGCCACCAGCGAGCCGAGGTCGAGCGTGTAGAGCTGCTTGTCCTTGAGCGTCTCGGGGACGTCGCCGGAGACGATGTCCTGGGCGAGGCCCTCGACGACGGCCGTCTTGCCGACGCCAGGCTCACCGATGAGCACCGGGTTGTTCTTGGTGCGTCGGCTGAGAACCTGCATGACGCGCTCGATCTCCTTGGCGCGACCGATCACGGGGTCGAGCTTGCCCTCGCGGGCAGCCTGCGTGAGGTTGCGGCCGAACTGGTCGAGCACGGCGGAGCCGGCCGGGGTGCCCTCGGCAGGTGCGCCCGAGGCGACGGGCTCCTTGCCCTGGTAGCCCGAGAGCAGCTGGATGACCTGCTGGCGCACGCGGTTGAGGTCGGCGCCCAGCTTCGTGAGGACCTGGGCGGCGACGCCCTCGCCCTCACGGATGAGGCCGAGCAGGATGTGCTCGGTGCCGATGTAGTTGTGGCCGAGCTGCAGGGCCTCGCGCAGGGACAGCTCGAGCACCTTCTTGGCGCGCGGCGTGAAGGGGATGTGGCCCGAGGGGGCCTGCTGGCCCTCGCCGATGATCTCGGTGACCTGTGACCGCACGGCGTCGAGGGAGATGCCGAGGGACTCCAGGGCCTTCGCCGCGACACCCTCGCCCTCGTGGATGAGGCCGAGCAGGATGTGCTCGGTACCGATGTAGTTGTGGTTGAGCATCCGTGCCTCTTCTTGGGCAAGGACGACCACCCGACGGGCTCGGTCGGTGAATCTCTCGAACATGTGCGCTCCTCACAGGTGCGGGCCGGAGCTGGAAGGGTCCCAGGCCTGACCGCATCGACTCTAGTAGGCAGCAACCGGTGAGTCTCGCTCGATATGCCGTTGTTCGCCGCAGGCGTGAAAACCTGGCCCGCCCGGTCCCCGGGCCACGCCGGGTGGTCACGAGTGGCAGCAGCACCCCGCTCCACGGGAGGATGGTCTCACCAGCAGGAGAACACCCAGAGACGTCCCGCCGCACCGAGGAGCACCATGACCGAGCCAGCCCAGACCGAGAACGCGGTCGTCACCTTCCTCAAGCAGCGGTGGCTCAGCATCGTGCTCGTGGTGCTCGCCGTCGTGTTCATCCTGCAGAACCGCGGGGAGACCACCATCCACGTGCTGTGGATGACCGTGAACTCCCCGCTGTGGCTGTTCCTCGCCCTGATGTTCCTCGGCGGGATCGTCGCCGGCGCGTTCTACCGCCGGCGCAAGAAGCGGTAGACGCCGGGCACCCGCGACCAGGACGCAGCAGGCCACCACCCGCGGACGGGTGGTGGCCTGCTGCGCTGTGGGAGACGGCAGTCAGCGCCCGCGGAACGCCCGGTAGCGCTCGATGAGCGCGTCGGTCGACCCGTCGGAGTCCTTGGCCGGGGCCTCGGTCGAGGTGAGCTTGGGGGCGAGCTGGTTGGCCATGACCTTGCCGAGCTCGACGCCCCACTGGTCGAAGGCGTTGATGCCCCAGACCACGGACTGCGTGAACGTGATGTGCTCGTAGAGGGCCACGAGCTGGCCGAGGACCGACGGCGTGAGCTTCTCCGCGAGGATCGTGCTCGTGGGGCGGTTGCCCGGCATGACCTTGTGGTTCACGATCTCGGCCGGCGTGCCGTCGGCCGCGACCTCCTCGGCCGTCTTGCCGAAGGCGAGCGCCGCGGTCTGCGCGAAGAAGTTCGACATGAAGAGGTCGTGCATCTCGCCGAGGTCGTGGTTGGGCAGCGCGAAGCCGATGAAGTCGGCCGGCGTCATCTTGGTGCCCTGGTGCAGCAGCTGGTAGAAGGCGTGCTGCCCGTTGGTGCCGGGCTCGCCCCAGAAGATCTCACCGGTCTGGCCTGCGGCGCCGCCCGCGACGGCGTCGGAGACCGACGTCCCGTCGAGGCGCACGGACTTGCCGTTGGACTCCATGGTGAGCTGCTGCAGGTACGCCGGGAACCGGTTGAGGTACTGGCTGTACGGCAAGACGGCGTGGCTGCCGGTGCCGAAGAAGTTGTTGTACCAGACGTTGAGCAGGCCCATGAGGACGGGCACGTTCTGCGCGAACGGCGTGGTGCGGAAGTGCTCGTCCATCTGGTGGAAGCCGTCGAGCATCTGGCGGAAGCCGTCTGCACCGATCGACAGCATGAGTGCGAGGCCCACCGCGGAGTCGAAGGAGTAGCGTCCGCCGACCCAGTCCCAGAACCCGAACATGTTGGCCGTGTCGATGCCGAAGTCGGCGACGCGCTCGGCGTTCGTCGAGACCGCCACGAAGTGCTTGGCCACCGCGGCCTCGTCGCCCTGGTACGCCTCGACCAGCCACTGGCGGGCGGTCCGGGCGTTCGTCAGGGTCTCCTGCGTGCCGAAGGTCTTGGACGCGACGATGAACAGGGTGCTCTCGAAGTCGACGTCGTGGACCTTCTCGAACACGTCGGTCGGGTCGATGTTCGACACGAAGCGGCACTCGATGCCGCGGTCGGCGTAGTCGCGGAGCGCCTCGTAGGCCATGACGGGGCCGAGGTCGGAGCCGCCGATGCCGATGTTGACGACCGTCGTGATCTTCTTGCCCGAGTGCCCGGTCCAGGCGCCGGAGCGCACCTTCTCGGAGAACTCGGCCATGCGGTCGAGGACGGCGTGCACGTCGGCGACGACGTCCTGCCCGTCGACGACCAGCGACGCGTCGCGCGGCAGGCGCAGCGCGGTGTGCAGCACGGCGCGGTCCTCGGTGAGGTTGATGTGCTCGCCGGCGAACATCGCGGCGATCTTCTCGGACAGCCCGGCCTCGTCCGCGAGCGCGACGAGCGCCTCGACGGTCGAGTCGGTCACGAGGTTCTTGGAGTAGTCGAGGTGCAGCTCGACGGCGTCCGCGGTGAGGCGCGTCCCGCGCTCCGGGTCGGTGGCGAAGAGCTCGCGGAGCGTCGTCGCGGCGAGGGTCTGGTGCTCGTCGCGCAGCGCGCTCCAGGCAGCCGTTCCGGAGAGGTCGTATGAAGCCACGTGGCGTCACCCTTCAGGTCGAGTCGGTCGCGACGGTCGTCCCGTCGGCAGGTCCACCTGTAGACACTAGTCGCTCGTGGTCGGGCCCCGCAGGGCCTTGGTCATGCCCTGCGGGGCGGGAAGAGGGGTCCTGCTCAGGCGCGTGCTGCCTGCGCGGCCGCCTCGTCGAACTCGACCTCGATCTCGGGCTGCTCGACAGCGGTGGCGCGGCTGACGAGGACGGCGACGAGGAGGTTGGCGAGGAAGCCGGGGACGATCTCGTAGAGGGTGTCGCCCAGGGCGGTGGTCCCCCAGACGATCACGACGACGGCGCCGGTGATCATCCCGGCGAGGGCACCCTGGCGGGTGAGGCGGCGCCAGTAGAGGGACAGCAGGATGACGGGGCCGAAGGCCGCGCCGAACCCGGCCCAGGCGAAGCCGACGAGCTCGAGGATGGTGCCGCTCGGGTTGATGGCGAGCAGCCCCGCGACGACGGCGACGACGAGCACCCCGGTCCGCCCGAGGACGACCTGCTTCTGGGGGCTGGCCTCCTTGCCGGCGATCTTGTAGAGGTCCTCGACGAGGGCGGAGGAGCAGACGATGAGCTGCGACGAGACGGTCGACATGATCGCGGCGAGCACGGCGGCGAGGACGAGGCCTCCGACGAGCGGGTGGAACACGATGGCGGCCATGTCGAGGAACACGGTCTCGGGGTTGGCGAGGATCTCGCCGTCGCGCCAGAAGAACGCCACGCCGATGATCCCGGAGAGCACGGCACCGCTCGCGATGAGCACCATCCAGCCGATGCCGACGCGGCGGCCGACCTTGGCGTCCTGGGCGGAGCGCAGCGCCATGAAGCGCACGATGATGTGGGGCTGGCCGAAGTACCCCAGGCCCCACGCGACGGCGGACAGGACGCCGATGACGGATCCGCCGGCGACGAGGGACAGGCGGTTGAGGTCGGCGCCTGCGGCGTTGGCGGCCGCGTCGGCGGCACGGACCCCTTCGATGGTCTCGCCGACGCCCCCGAGGTTCGAGACGGCGACGACGGGGACGACCACGAGGGCGGCGAGCATGAGCAGGCCCTGCACGACGTCGGTCCAGGTTGCGCCGATGAACCCTCCGAAGAGCGTGTACGCGAGGGTCACGCCGGCGACCAGCAGCATGCCCGTGAGGTAGCTGCCCCCGAAGGCGCTCTCGAAGAACGTCCCACCGGCCACCATGCCGGAGGACACGTAGAAGGTGAAGAAGACGAGGATGATGACGCCCGAGGTGATGCGCAGCAGGTGCGAGCTGTCACGGAGGCGGTTCTCGAAGAAGGTGGGCACGGTGATCGAGTTCTTCGACACCTGCGTGTAGCTGCGCAGCCTGGGGGCCACGTAGGTCCAGTTGAGCCAGGCGCCGACGGTCAACCCGATCGCGATCCAGGCCTCGACCAGCCCGAAGGCGTAGATCGCACCGGGCAGGCCCATGAGCAGCCATCCCGACATGTCCGAGGCACCGGCGCTGAGCGCTGCCGTGGTCGGGCGGAGCCTGCGACCGGCGAGCATGTAGTCGTCGAGGTCGTCCGTCTTGCGGAAGGCGAGATACCCGATGACGAGCATCGCCGCCATGTACACGGCGATCGCGATGATGCGGTAGGTCTGGTCGGACACGTGTTCGGCCTCTTCCTGGAGATCCGACGCACCTCGCTGGGCGTCGTCAGGCGGTGGGCACCTCGTCGGGTCACGACCGGTGCAGAGCGAACGGTCCACTATAGGACATAGGGCCCACGTCGCACATCGAACCGTCTGCTAGGCGGACTTCACCACGTCCTGACCACCCGAACCGCCGACTCGACCCGGCCCGACTCCTGCTCGCCCTCGCCCGTCCGGCCGGACCGCTCGCTCAGCTGATCCAGCGCTCGAGCGGGATGGTGCCGGTGCGCTCGTCGGGGAGCAGCGCCCACGCGATCGCGTAGAACCAGAGGCTCAGCCCGACGAACAGCACCAGGCCGACGAGGATCAGGCGCATCCACCCCGCGCCGATGCCCACCTTCTGCGCGAGGGCCGCGGCGACGCCGCCGAGGACGCGCCCGCCGGCGGGCCGGACGATGCCGAGCCGGCGGGTCCAGGCGAAGAACCGCTGGGTGGGGGTCGGGGTGGGTGCTGGGGTCTGGGTCTGTCCGCTCTCGGACCAGTCTGCGCTCATGCCTCGAGCCTTCCACCGTGGGGTCGCGCCGCCCATCCGGCATCCCCCTGGTCCACCCCGGATCTTGACCAGGCCCGTCTCAGGGTCGCCCCGGACGGCCTCGCCCGCGGTCGTGCTGCTGCGGGCCCGCGGTGGGATGATGGGGGCGCCCCCGCCCCCGGATCACGGAGACCCGCCGCACCATGACCGTCTCGCACCAGCTCCACGTCGTCGTCGACCGCATCACCGGGGACGTCGTCGTCCCGCTCGGCGTCTGGGAGGACCCGGAGGCCGCCGCCGAGGAGATCGCCGAGCACGACCCCGCGCAGCCCGGACGCTACGAGGTCCGCATCGTCCTCGACGGCACCGGGCTCACCGACGAGACCTTCGCGCAGGCCGAGCACGGCCCGTCCGAGATCCCGGTGTCCCCCATCGCGACCGTCGTCGACGGCACGCTGCTCACCGAGGAGTTCTTCGCCAAGGTCGCCGGGGCACGCTGCACCTTCACCAGCGCCGAGGGCACCGTCTGCGACGCACCGATCCTCACGGACAAGACCACCTCGGTCACCCCGACCGACGACGTCCTCGTCCCGGCCGACGTGTGGGCCGGCTGGGCAGCAGACCGCTGCGTCGAGCACCTGGCGGCCTGAGGCTGCACGACCGCAGCCTGCCGCCTCCTCACCGGGTCGTGAGCCGGAGCGAGATCGTGCGTACGGAGCGAGTTCGTGCCTCAGAGGTATCGAACTCGCTCCGAAGTCACGAGCTCGGCGCTGCGAGACGCTGACGGCTCCGCCTACGCCCGGTAGACCTCGACGACCTGCGCGCCGATGACGTCGACGTCGAAGCGGCCGGCGTGCTCGACCTGCCGGGCGCTCGCCGCGGTCCGCGCCGCCGCGTCGCCGACGTGGCGGGCGAGGAGCGCGGCGAAGGTCTCGGTGTCGGTCGCGTCGACGAGCTGGTCCTCGAGCCCCTCCATCACCGTCCGGTAGCCGGGGTTGTCCCCGGCGAGGACCACGCCGCGGCTGGCCGCGAGGGCCTCGACGACGCTGATGCCGAAGCTCTCACCGCCCGTCGACGGGAGGGCGACCACGTCGGCGCCGGCCAGCAGCGCCGCCTTGTCGTCCTCGTCGACGAAGCCGATGAAGCTCACGCCCTCGAGCCCGGCGGTCGCGACGTAGGACTCGAGCTCCTCACGGAGCGGTCCGGTGCCGCCGACCACCACCTCGACGGGGACCTGGGTGAGCGACCGTGCGCGGGCCACCGCGCGCAGCAGCTCGCCGGCTCCCTTGCGCTCGACGAGCCGCCCGAGGAACACGATGCGCACCGGGTCGGCGTCGGACGGCTCCCAGCGGGCGAGCTCGGCGTCGCGCGCCCGGGTGAACCGGGTGACGTCGACGGGGTTGCCGATGACCACCGGCTCGACGCGCAGCGCCTCGGCCGCGAAGGCCGCGGCCGGCGTGGACACCGCGATCACCCGGGAGAACCGTCGCAGCTGGCGCCGCTGCACCAGTCCGAGACCGCGTGCGCCCCACCGGGTGAGCCAGGTCCACGGCAGGATGTGGAAGGTCCCCACGACCGTCGTCCCGGCCCGCGCCCGGCTCACCACACGCCCGGCGAGCAGCGGGCTGTAGGGCATGTTGACGTGCAGCACGTCGAAGTCGACCTCGTCGAGCAGCGTCGTGATCCCGGCGGCCGGAGCGGGCAGCGGAACGCCGAGCCGGTTGCCGTTGAAGCGCAGCCGCAGGTTCTTGGCGAGCGAGTGCATGCGCGGCCGGTCCGTGCGGACCGTGGTGCTCGTGAGGTAGTGGACCGTGTGCCCCTGCGCGCTCAGCCACTCCCCCAGGGTGAGCACGTGCTGCTGCACGCCGTCGGGCCGGTCGAGGGAGTCGTCGATGACCAGCCCGACGGTCAGCGGACGGCCCTCTGCGCCCCCCTGTGCGACGCTGCCCGCGCTCATGCGTCGACCACGATCGTCATGGGCCCGTCGTTGACGAGCTCGACCTGCATGTCCGCGCCGAAGCGCCCCGTCCCGACGGTGAGCCCACGCTCGCGCAGCGCGTCGACCACGGCCGCGACCAGCGGCTCGGCGACCGGCCCGGGGGCCGCGGCGTTCCACGACGGGCGCCGCCCCTTGCGGGTGTCGGCGTAGAGCGTGAACTGGCTGACGACGATCACGGGCGCGTCGAGGTCGCTCACGCTGACCTCCGCGCCGTCCGCACCGTCGAGGACGCGCAGCTCGGCGACCTTGCGGGCCACCGTGGCGACCTGCTCGGGGCCGTCGTCGTGGGTCGCCCCGACCAGCACCACGAGACCCTGCCGGTCGAAGGAGGCCAGCTCCTCACCGTCGACCGTCACGCGGGCGCGAGAGGCCCGCTGCAGCACGGCGCGCACAGTTCACCAGCCTCCGCGGCCGGGGCCAGACCGCGGTCCGCCGCTGCGGCGGTGCGGGCCGAGGGCGGGGCGCACGTCGGTGAGGTAGATCGCGGCAGGGACCACCATGAACAGCGCGGCCATGCCGAGCAGGCCGATGCCGAGCGGCGGGTAGAGGCCGACGAAGCCGAGCAGCGCCCCTCCGGCGAGGATGCTCGCCCAGAACACCTTGGTGCGCTTGCCCGCGCTCGTGAACGCCCCGGCCGGCCGGCGTGCAGCGTCGACGAGGGCGAAGACCTCGAGGAGGAACAGCGCGAGCGTGAGCAAGAGCATGACGGTGAGCTGGAGCGAGGCGAACATGGGCCAAGCCTAAGCGGTGATCAGCACCTACATCGGGGCGAGCGCGTCGCGGGCCTCACCGGGCGTCGCGCCCGCCGTCTCGCACAGGTCGACGATGGCCGAGCGCAGGATCAGGGTGATCGACTGCACCTGCCAGTCGCCCGTGCCGAGCAGCCCCGGGTGCGCCTCGTGTGCGACGTCGAGGAGCATCTCGCGGGCGACCGCCGGCTCCGTCCCCGAGGCCACGTTCTCGGCGAGCAGGTGGGTGGCCTTGGCGAGGTCGTCGAGGAGCTGCGCGAGCCGGTCGACCTCGGGCCCGGTCGGCAGGCTGAGCGCGCGACGCGCGATCACCCGCACGGTCCGCATGGTCCGGTCTCCGAGCATGGCGGTGCGCCCCATGACGGTGAGCTCGGCCCGGTACCGCCGTCCCGTCGCCGTGACCTTGGCCGTGCCGAGGGCGTCCTTGGTGACCGACTGCCACTCGTCGAGCGCCGGCTCGGAGGCTCGGCCGCGGACCAGCGCCGCCTCGCGGTCGGCGGCCTCGCCCGTGCGCATCCCGTGGGCGATCTCCTCGAAGGTGCGAGCCAGCTCCGAGAGCCCCTCGCCGCCGAGCCTGCGCGGCAGGCGCCGCGGGTCGCCCGGGGTCAGCGCCGCCACCACGAAGGCGACGGCTGCCCCGACGAGTGCGTCGGTCCAGCGCCCCAGGCCGCCGCCTCCACCGGTCGACATCACGGGGAGCCCGACGATGACGATCGACTGGACGCCCGCCTGGGTGGTGAGCAGCGCCCCGCGGTCGATGAACCGCGCGACGAGCGCGGACACCACGAGCACGACACCGATCTGGATCGCCCCGGCCCCGATGAACGACGCGATCGCCTCGCCGAGGCCCACGCCGATCGCGACGCCGATGCCGACCTCGGCCACCCGCCGCATGTTGCGGTCCGCCGTGAAG
This sequence comes from Sanguibacter keddieii DSM 10542, assembly GCF_000024925.1. Lineage (NCBI taxonomy): Bacteria > Bacillati > Actinomycetota > Actinomycetes > Micrococcales > Sanguibacteraceae > Sanguibacter > Sanguibacter keddieii. Next base: position 552,681 of record NC_013521.1, on the reverse strand, counting down.
CCGAGGCAGATCCAGGCGCAGACCGGCGCGAAGAACGGGAAGGGGTGCCCGAGCAGCAGGTGTGCGATCCAGTACGAGAGGCTGACCGCGATGCCGGCGGTGAGGATCGGCCCCGCGCCCGAGCGCACCCGGATGCTGCCCTGACGGACGCGGCTGCGGAGCTGGAGCGACGTCCGGTGGATCGCGGAGGTCACGAAGGACTCCTCCCCGGGGCTGCGGCTCACAGGCCTGCGACGCCCGGGGCGAGACGAGGGTGCGGACGTGCCACGGTCGGCGAGGAGGAGCGGGTCATCGAGGGTTCAGCCCGCGCGCGACCGGGCCGCGGGCGGCCGGGCGGTCGACCGAGACGCCCTCGCCCGGGACCACGACCTCCTGGCCGGCGGCGACGTCACCGCCGTCGCAGGCGACGAGCAGGTCGACGTCGGTGGGAGTGCTGCGCTTGACCACGGCGAGGGCCACGGGCCCGAGCTCGTGGTGCCGCGCGACCGACGTCACCGTGCCGACCGACCGGTCCCCGGCCTCGACCGCTGCTCCGACCTCGGGCAGCAGGTGCCCGGAGCCGTCGAGGTGCGCCATGACCAGGCGGCGCGGCGGACGACCCATGTTGTGCACCCGCGCGACGGTCTCCTGCCCGCGGTAGCAGCCCTTGTGCAGGTGGACGGAGGTCCGCAGCCAGTCGAGCTCGTGCGGGATGGTCTTGTGGTCCACCTCGGTCGCCAGGCGCGGTCGCCAGGCGGCGATGCGCAGCGCCTCCGACGCCCACGTTCCGGCGAGGCGCCAGCCGGCGGCCTCGCGGGCCGCGGCAGCCTCGGCGAGGGTCTCGCGCGGGACCAGGACCAGGCGCCAGGGGCGCTCGGTGCCGGGGTGCTCGTCGTCGGGCAGGCCGTACCGCGTCCCGCCCTCGCGGGTGCGGGGCCACGGGTCGCGCCAGGTGACGGTCTCGTCGGGCGTGCCCTCGGCGTCGACCGGCTCGCCGATCACAGCCCAGGCGTCGGTCGCGTCGGTGATCTCGACCCGCATCATGAACTTCATGCGCTGGAGCCACGCGGTGAGCTCGGCGGCCTTCGACCCCTCGGTGACCAGCCACGTCGTCTCGCCGTCGTCGACGACGGACATGGCGTGCTCGACGTGCCCGTGGGGCGACAGCACGAGCGTCTCCGTGGAGTCGCGCGGGCCGAGGTCGAGCAGCAGCTGCGAGGTGATGGAGTTGAGCCATCCCAGCCGGTCCGGCCCGGAGACCGTGACGACGCCGTGGTGCGAGAGGTCGACGAAGGCGCCGCCGCGCTCGAGCGCGCGCTGCTCGGCGGTCGGGTCGCCGTAGTGCCAGGCGACACCGGCGTCGACGCCGGCCCCGGCGACGGCACCGTGCCGGGAGAGCAGCGGGCTCGAGTACGTCATGTCATCCCTCCACGCGGCTGAGGTTCGCCGACACGTAGGACTGGAGCGGCTGGCCGAAGGCCGCGAGCTCCCACACCCACATGAGGTTGCCCTCGACGAGTCCGTAGAGACGGCTCGAGGCCGTCACCTCGGCCGAGGTCGGCGTGCGGGCGATGAGGTCGCTCGCGAGGTCGACCCGCCCGTTGCCGATGGACCCGAGGTACAGCGTCAACCGGCCGGCAGGGTCGGACATCATGACCTCGAGCGGCGTCTTGCCCTCGCCGAGCCCGTCCGGGCGCTCGGGCGGGACCCGCCAATAGCCGGTCTCGGTGGACCACACGGTCGTCTCGCCCGTGCCGAGCGGCGGGACAGCGGGCGTGAGCCCGTCGACCGAGCCCTGCTCCACGACGTCGGCCGGCGCGTCAGCCGCACCAGGGCCGTCCGTCGTGCCCGGAGCGGCGTCGGCGCTGCTCTGCGCCCACTCCTCCGGGACCGTCGACGGCACCACGGGCTCGATGACACGGATCGTGGACTCGTACCGCAGGTACGGGCCGCCGTCGTGGTCGAAGGTCACGTCCTGCAGGAACGCGACGGCGTCGATCCCGGGGTACGAGATCACGCCCTCGCCTCGCCAGGAACCCACCAACCACGCCAGCGGGTAGACCTCGGGCGCCAGCCCGTCGGGGATCGAGAACGACACGGTCAGCGCTGACCCTTGTAGAGCCTGTAGACCACGAAGCCGGCGAACCAGGTGATGGTCACCGTGGCTGCGACCAGCAGCCCGAGGAAGATCATCTCAAGCATGTGAACACTCATGCGGCCATCCTACGTGCCGTTACCCTGACCGCATGAGCGAACAGACCGGTGCCCCCTCCCGACGGCTCGTCGTGAAGTCGACCGCGGGCGCGTCGTCGCCCGAGCTGACCAACCAGGCCTTCACCGTCGCGGCGAGCGCGCTCGCCGCCGGCGTCGAGGTGAGCGTGTGGCTCACCGGCGACTCGGCGTGGTTCGGGGTTCCCGGCCGGGCGGGCGACCTCGTGCTCGAGCACGCGGCCCCGCTCGAGGACCTGCTGGCGTCGCTCGTCGACGGCGGCACGGTCACGGTGTGCACCCAGTGCGCTGCCCGACGTGGCATCACCCCGGACGACCTGCTGCCCGGCGTGCGCATCGCCGGTGCCCCGGTGTTCGTCGAGGAGATCATGGCGCCGCAGACGCAGGCGCTCGTCTACTAGGCGACAGACTCTCGTCTGCTAGGCGACGAGCACGCGCCCGACGACGTAGGCGAGCACGCCGCTCATCGCGACCGGCAGCACGATGACCGCGAGCGCGGCACGGGGCTCTCGGAGCGCGGGCAGGCGGTGGAACAGCATCTGCAGCGACGACACGAGGATCGCGGCGACGACGCCGGCCCACACGCCGTCGAGCGGCACGAGCTCGGGGAGCACCGAGGCGACGCCCACCGAGACGGCGACCGCGCCCACCAGCGTCACGACGCTGTTGAGCACGCCCCGCAGGCGCGTGGCGGAGACTGCGGAGGCGGCGGCGAGCGCGGCGGCGCAGAGGATGACGAGGGCCATGCCGTCAGTGACCTTCGAGGCGGCGATCCACCCGGCGGCCGAGACGGCGACGACGACGCCGCTCACCCCGCCCACCAGGGACTCGACCAGCCGCTCGCGGCCGTCGCCGCGCAAGAGCTCGTTGGTGAACGAGAGCAGCAGACCCATGGCCAGGACGAGGGGCAGGTAGCGCAGCCACGGCTCGGTCGTGGTCACGTGCACCGCGGCGAGGGCCCCGAGCCCGGGCAGCGCCACGACGAAGAACGTGCCGCCCGGTGCGGGGAGCCCGAGGAGCGGCGCCCACCCGGCGGCGAAGGCCACGACGAGCGCGACGAGGACGGCGAGCAGGCCCCACTCGCCGAGGAAGACGCCTCCGGCGATGGCAGCTGATGCACAGGCGGTGGCCACGGCGCGCGTCGACAGATTCACCGGGTCAGTGTCCCAGATGCAGGGGCCCAGACCCGAACTCGGGGCAGATCAGGCCTCCGACGTGGAAGAATCAGGGGACGAGCGCACCGACATCCGGTCAGCCTGCTCGTGGGACGAGGGCCTCGCGGTACCGTGAGCGCCTGCTGAGAGAAGGTGAGAACGGTGTCCGAGCTCCTGCTCCTCACCCCCACTGCGGGTGGTTCTGCCCAGGTGCTCCCTGCCCTCGGTCTGCTGACGCACCGCATCCGGGTGCTCCCGATGGAGCCCTCCGCGCTGGTCGACGCGCCCGACTCCGACGTCGTCCTGCTCGACGCCCGCCGCGACCTCGTCGGTGCCCGCACCACGTGCCGGCTGCTGCGCGCGACCGGGCTCACCGTGCCCCTCGTCCTCATCGTCACCGAGGGCGGCCTCATGGTCGTCACCGCCGAGTGGGGCGCCGACGACCTGCTCCTCGACACCGCGACGCCCGCCGAGGTCGAGGCCCGGCTGCGCCTGGCGCGCGAGCGCTCGGCCAGCCACGGCTCGGGCGACCAGCCCGAGGAGATCTCCTCGGGCGAGCTGATGATCGACGCGAGCGGCTACACCGCCCGCCTGCGCGGCACGCCGCTCGACCTCACCTACAAGGAGTTCGAGCTCCTCAAGTACCTCGTGCAGCACCCGGGGCGCGTCTTCACGCGAGCCCAGCTGCTGCAGGAGGTGTGGGGCTACGACTACTACGGGGGCACCCGGACGGTCGACGTCCACGTGCGGCGCCTGCGCGCCAAGCTGGGGCCCGAGTACGAGCAGCTCATCGGGACCGTGCGCAACGTCGGCTACAGGTTCGACCCGCCCAAGGACCGTCGGGCGGCGCAGGCGGCGGACAACGCGGCCCTGGAGCAGGCCGGCTCTGCTCCGGTAGGTTCGGACCGGTGACCACCGACTTCTCCGACGTCCTCATCCCCGGCGACTGGCAGCACGAGTTCGTCGCCGCGAACGGTGCCCGGTTCCACGTGGCGCTGGCCGGCCCGACGGACAGCAAGGCCCCGCTCGTCATGCTGCTGCACTCGTTCCCGCAGTTCTGGTGGGTGTGGCGCGACCAGATCAGCGCGCTCGCCGCCGCGGGGTACCGGGTCGCCGCGATGGACCTGCGCGGCACGGGAGCCTCGGACAAGCCCCCGATCGGCTACGACCTGCACACCCGCACCCGCGACGTCGCGGGTGTCGTGCGGTCGCTCGGCTTCGAGCGCGCCGTGGTGGTCGGGCACGGGCTGGGCGGCGTCGTCGCCTGGTCGATGCCCGCGCTCCAGCCGGTCGTGACCGCCGCCGTGGCCGCGCTCGCCGCGCCGCACCCGGCCCGCATGCACGTCTCGCTGCGCGCGTCGCTCAGCCGTCGCGCCCAGGGGCGTCTGGCGTACCTGCAGCTGCCCAACCGGCCCGAGCGTCGCATGACGCGCGGCGACCTCGTGGCCCAGGTGCTGCGGGCCCGCCCGGACTTCGTGTGGCCTGAGGGCGTCGTGGAGACCTACACCGAGGCGGCGCGGGTGCCCTTCGCGGCGCACAGCGCTCTCGAGGCGGTCCGCTGGTACGCCCGGCTGGTCCCCACAGGCAGCGGACGACGGTACCTGTCCGCCGTGCGCGCGCCGATCGCCGTCCCCGCGCTGCAGGTCCAGGGCGGCTTGGACCCCGTCGTCCGACCCGAGACCGCGGACGCGGACAGCTCGGCCCTGTGCCGCGAGCTCCGCTACGTGGTGCTGCCAGATGCCGGGCACTTCCTCCCCGAGGAGGCCTCCGACGACGTCTCCGCGATCCTGCTCGACTGGCTGGCCGGGCTGTCGGCGCCTGACGCGCAGGACTGAGCCCGTCTGAGTCAGGACGCCGGTGCTGACCGGTGTCGACCGACGCTGTCAGGCGGTCTTGACGAGCGCGGCTGCCGCCTCCGGGTCGGTCTCGCCGATCCCCGCCGAGGGGCACAGGCCGGCGACCGGGCAGGCCCCGCACGCCGGGCGTCGGGCGAAGCAGACGCGCCGCCCGTGGAAGATCACCCGGTGCGAGAGCAGCGTCCACTCCGACCGCTCGACGAGCGCACCGATCTCGCGCTCGACCACGACGGGGTCCTCGCTGGTGGTCCACCCCCACCGGCGCACGAGCCTGCCGACGTGCGTGTCGACCGTGATGCCCGGGACCCCGAAGGCGTCGCCGAGGACGACGTTCGCCGTCTTGCGACCGACCCCCGGGAGCGCGACGAGCTCGTCGAGGGAGCCCGGGACCTCCCCGCCGTGCCGCTCGACGAGCGCGGCGCCGATGCCCGCGAGGGACCGCGCCTTGGGGCGGAAGAACCCGGTGCTGCGGATCATGTCCTCGAGCACCTCGGGGTCGGCCTCGGCGTAGGCCTGCGCGTCGGGGAAGCGCTCGAACAGGGCGGGCGTCACCTGGTTCACGCGCTTGTCGGTGCACTGGGCGGACAGGACCGTGGCCACGAGCAGCTCGAGCGGCGTCGTGAAGTCGAGCTCGCAGCGGGCGTCGGGGTACACGTCGGCGAGGAGGCGGTTGGTGCGTCGCGCCCGGCGGACCAGCGCGACCGGCGGCCGCTCGGCGGGTCGGGCTCCTGCTCGCGTGCTCACCGTTCGTTCCTCCTCGCACGTGCAGACGCAGTGGTCCACATCACTCAAGATCGACCGCCGGCGTGCCGACAGTAGGGATGTACGCAACTTCACCTGATCATCGCCGGGAGCACGTCGTGCTGACTGCCTCAGAGACCGCCCTCCAGCTCCTGGACATCGCCGAGCTGCGGCGCACCCGTGCGGTGCTGCGGCACGAGGTCTCGCAGGCGACGCACTGGCGCCGGATCATCCGGGCGAGGCTCGACCTCACAGTAGCCCGCGCGGTGCTCCCGTCCCGGCTCGGGCTCGAGATCACGGACCAGGTGAGCCCCGAGACCCTCTCGATGCTGCCTGCCTTCGGCGACCTGCTCGCGGCCGCGCGGCGCCCCGGCGACGCCTTCGCCGTCGACGACCTGCTCCGCCTGCGCGCCGCCGAGAAGTCCCTCGGCGAGTACGAGGCGCAGGTGCGCCGAGCGCTGATGCAGGCGACCGACGTGCTCGTGGAGCGCCTGGAGGCCGTCCGCGCTGTACCGTGAGGGAGCGCACATGAGGCAGACTGTGGTGCGCACAAACACCAGCTACTCCCGTGAAGGACGTTCCGCGTGGACAACGACGACGTAGTGCTCTCTGCTCCCCTCTTCGCGACCATGGAAGAGGCCGAGACCCGTGGGCTCCTGGCCTCCATGTCGAAGGTCGAGCTCGCCCGCGGCGACGTGCTGTTCACCGAGGGTCAGCCCGGTGACCGGCTCTACGTCATCAGCGAGGGCAAGATCAAGCTCGGCCGCAGCTCGAGCGACGGCCGGGAGAACCTCATCGCCGTCCTCGGACCGGGCGAGATGTTCGGCGAGCTGTCCCTGTTCGACCCAGGCCCCCGCTCGCTCGGCGCGAGCGCCGTCTCCGACTCGGTGGTCTACGAGCTCGGCCACGACGCGCTGCTCCGCGTGCTCGAGGAGAACCCGGGCGTGGCCAAGCACCTGCTGACCGCCCTGGCGCGCCGCCTGCGCCGCACCAACGAGGCGCTCGCCGACCTCGTGTTCTCCGACGTGCCCGGCCGTGTCGCCAAGGCGCTCCTCGACCTCTCCACCCGCTTCGGCGAGCAGGTCGACGAGGGCATCCGCGTCGCTCACGACCTCACGCAGGAGGAGCTCGCCCAGCTGGTCGGCGCCTCCCGCGAGACCGTCAACAAGGCGCTCGCCGACTTCGCCGGCCGTGGCTGGGTCCGCCGTGAGGGTCGCGCCGTGGTGCTGCTCGACCTCGACCGGCTCGAGCGCCGCGCGCGCTGACCAGCACGACCGCAGGACAGACGAGAGCGGGCCCGCAGCAGATGCTGCGGGCCCGCTCTTCTCGTGCGTCGTGGAGCGCGTCGTGCGTGGTGGAGTGTGCGGTCGACCCCGGGTGGGTGTCAGCTCTCCTCGAGCTCGACGACCAGCTCGATCTCGACGGGCGAGTCGAGGGGCAGGACGGCGACGCCGACCGCGCTGCGGGCGTGCACGCCGGCCTCGCCGAAGATCTCGCCGAGCAGGACGCTCGCACCGTTGACCACGGCCGGCTGGCCGGTGAAGGACGGGTCGGAGGCGACGAAGCCGACGACCTTGACGATGCGCGAGACCTGGTCGAGCGACCCGATCTGCGACGCGACCGCGGCGAGCGCGTTGAGCACGGCGGTGCGGGCGAGCGAGGCAGCGACGAGCGGGCCCACGAGGCCTTCTCCGTCACCGACCTTGCCGGTCGCGGCGAGCGCGCCGTCGACGAAGGGCAGCTGGCCCGACGTGTAGACGTAGCGTCCGGTGCGCACGGCCGGGACGTACGTCGCGACCGGGGCGGCGACCTCGGGGAGCTCGAGCCCGAGCTCGGCGAGGCGCCCGAGGACGGAGGACGTCACGAGGTGGGGCGCTTGAGGTAGGCCACGAGGCCGTTGCCGTCAGGGCCGGTGACGACCGTGACGAGCTCCCAGCCGTCGGACCCCCAGTTGTCGAGGATCTGCTTGGTCGCGTGGATCAAGAGCGGAACGGTCGCGTACTCCCAGGTCTGTGCCATGCGCCCGAGCCTAGTGCGTGCACGGGCGGCAGGACAGCCCGCGGCAGGAGCCCTCCCATGCTCACAGAACCCCCACGTCCTCACCGCCCTGCCCCTCTCCCCCGGCCTAGGGCCTCCGCGTAGGCTAGGGACATGGCATCTTCTGCGCTCGATGGCGGCTCGCTCACGCCCGAGGACGACGGCGACGGTGGTTCGACGACCGCTCGGCGGCCCCGTCACACGGTCAACCCCTTCCAGGCGCTCGCGCTGCTGCTGACCTTCGTGCTGCTCGCCGGGGTCGGCGGGCTGCTCATGGCGGGCCTGGTCATCCCCGTGGCGGCCGCCACGAGCACCGTGACCAACGGTGGTGTCGAGGCCTTCAACGACCTGCCGACCGAGCTCGAGCCGCAGCCCCTCGCGCAGGCGTCCAACATCTACGCCGCGGACGGCACCACGCTGCTCGCCCGGCTGTACTCGGACAACCGCGAGGTGGTCCCGCTCGACCAGATCTCGGAGAACCTCCAGCACGCCGCGATCGCCGTCGAGGACCGCCGCTTCTACACCCACGGCGGCATCGACCCGCAGGGCATGGCCCGCGCGCTGGTCTCGAACCTCCGCGGTGGTGACGACCAGCGCCAGGGTGCGTCGACGCTGACGCAGCAGTACGTCAAGAACGTGCTCATCGACCTCGCCAAGCGCGAGGACGACCTCGCCGCCGTCCAGGCCGCCTCCGAGAGCACGGTCTCGCGCAAGCTCCGCGAGGCGAAGCTGGCCATCGCGCTCGAGAAGCGCATGACCAAGGACGAGATCCTCGAGGGCTACCTCAACATCGCGCAGTTCGGCTCGTCCGTCTACGGCGTCCAGGCCGCCTCGCAGCGGTACTTCGGCGTCGACGCGTCCGACCTGTCGATCGTCCAGGCCGCGACCATCGCCGGCATCACGCAGAGCCCCAACGCGAACGACCCGATCCGCAACCCGGACAACTCGGAGCGCCGCCGCAACGCCGTCCTCAAGTCGATGTACGAGGTGCAGTACATCACCAAGGACGAGTACGACGAGGCACGGACGACGCCGCTCGACCAGACGCTCAACCCGCAGCCCATCAACCAGGGCTGCGAGGGCGCTGGTGGCGCGATCAACGCCGGGTACTTCTGCGACTACGTCACCAAGGTCATCATGTCGGACCCGGTCTTCGGCGAGGACCGTGCCGACCGCTACGCGCTGCTCTACCAGGGCGGGCTCAACATCACCACGACGCTCAACGTGGGCATCCAGGAGATCATCAACCGTGAGCTCCAGGGCAGCGTGCCCGTCGACAACGAGTACGGCTTCGCGATCGCCGGCGCGATGGTCGCCCCGGGCAGCGGCCAGATCCTCGGGATGTCGCAGAACAGCACGTACTCCACGGACGAGTCCGCCCAGTACTCCACCCAGGTCAACTACAGCACCGGCAGCGCCTACGGCGGGTCCAACGGCTTCCAGCCCGGGTCGACCTTCAAGGCCTTCGTCCTCGCCCAGTGGTTCGAGTCCGGGCACACGCTGCGCGAGACCGTGAGCGCCAACGAGCGCCGTTGGACGGTGGCGGACTTCCTCGAGAACACGCCTGCTGCGTCCTGCGACGCCTCGCTGCCGGGCACAAAGCCGTGGCAGCCGAAGAACGCCGACGGCAAGGCCGGCGGGAACATCTCCGTCGCGCGGGCCACGAACGACTCGGTCAACACCGCGTACGTCGCGATGCAGGCACAGATGAACCTCTGCGACATCGCCGCGACCGCCGACCGCATCGGCTTCGCTCCCGCGGACGGCGGAGCGGTCCAGCCCCGGATGACGATGACGCTCGGTACGCAGGAGACGTCTCCGCTCGGCATGGCAAACGCCTACGCGACCTTCGCCAGCGGCGGCGTCCGCTGCGACCCGGTCGCGATCCTGTCGGTGACCCGCGGCGACGAAGAGCTCCCGATCCCCTCCGCCAACTGCACCGAGGCGCTCAGCACGGCGACGGCGAACGCCATGAACTACGCCCTCGAGGGCGTGCTCAAGGAGGGCGGGGCCAAGAAGTCGGCGCTCGCCGGCCGCACCGCAGCGGGCAAGACGGGTACCACCAACAGCAACAACGACGCGTGGTTCGTCGGCTACACCAAGGAAGCCTCGATGGCCATCTGGATGGGCCACCCGCTCAAGGAGCGCTCGCTCGCCGACTCGCGGATCAACGGCGTGTACAACCAGTTCGTCTACGGCTCGACGATCGCCGCTCCCACCTGGAAGCGCATCATGGACCAGGCCGTCGGCGGCAACGAGGACGTACCCCTGAGTGACGCCATCGCCCCCGAGCAGCTCGGCCAGGCTCCCGCACCTCGGGCACCAGCGGCCCCCGAGGCCCCGGCAGCCCCTGCCGCACCCGAGGGCGAAGCGCCTCCCGAGGCACCCGCTCCGGCCGAGGGCTGACCGCGTGACACCCGCCACCCGGGCGGCCGTGGCACTCGCCGGTGCCGCGGCCGCCGGGGTCGGCGCTCTCGCCTGGGGCGTCGCCGAGGCCCACATGTTCACGCTCCGCGAGGTCACGGTCCCCGTGCTGCCGGCGGGGCAGCCGGACCTGCGGGTGCTGCACGTCTCCGACCTGCACCTCACGCCGTCGCAGCACGACAAGATCGCGTGGGTGCGGTCCCTCGCCGACCTCGCCCCCGACCTCGTGGTCGACACGGGCGACAACATGGCGCACGTCGGCGCCCTCCCCCCGCTGCTGCACGCCCTCGAGCCGCTCCTGCGGTTCCCCGGGGCCTTCGTCATGGGGTCGAACGACTACTTCGCACCGTCCTTCAAGAACCCGGCGCGGTACCTGCGGGCGGACGCCCGGACCTCCCGGTCGAGCGACCCCGTCCGGCTGCCCGCCGACGAGCTCGCCGCGGCCATGAGCTCCGCCGGGTGGAAGGACCTCACCAACCGTCGCGACACGGTCGTGGCTGACGGTCGCCGGATCGCCCTGGTGGGCGTCGACGACCCGCACCTGGACCGCGACGTGTTCCCGGCCGCTGAGCCTGGTGGGCTCCCGGACGTCGACCTCCGCATGGGCGTCACGCACGCCCCGTACGTGCGGACCCTCGACCAGATGCACCACGACGGGTCGGACGTCATCCTCGCCGGGCACACCCACGGCGGGCAGCTCTGCGTGCCCTTCTACGGGGCCCTGGTGACCAACTGTGACGTCGACCGCAGGCGGGCCAAGGGCCTGCACGGCTGGCCCGGGCCGCGCCCCGATCAGCCCGGCGGTGAGGACTCGACCTGGATGCACGTCTGCGCAGGTCTGGGCACCTCTCCGTACGCCCCGGTGCGCTTCGCGTGCCGTCCCGAGGCGGTCCTCGTGACCCTCACGTCGGGCCGCTGAGCCGCAGCAGGTCGCCGGTTTCGTGATGAGGCCACTTGTCGGCTATTCTGAGCAGGCTTCGAAGGACACACGGTGCTCGTCAGCAGGCTGGCACCATGTGGGTACGGAGCAGCTCGGGGTGTGGCGCAGCTTGGTAGCGCGCGTCGTTCGGGACGACGAGGTCGCAGGTTCAAATCCTGTCACCCCGACGAGCACGATGTCTCAGGGCATCGACAGAAGGGCCGGGTCTCGCAGAGACCCGGCCCTTCGTGCGTCTGCCACGACCGCCCTAGAGCACGACGCTCCCGACGGCGAAGCCCAGCAGCACCGCGAGGACGATGGTGAGGGTCCCCGGGACGATGAACGGGTGGTTGAACACGAGCTTCCCGATCTTCGTCGAGCCGGTGTCGTCGAGCTCGACCGCCGCGAGCAGCGTCGGGTAGGTCGGCAGGACGAACAGCGCCGACACGGCCGCGAAGGAGGCGACCGCCGTCAGCGGGCTGACGCCGAGGGCGAGAGCCGCGGGCATGAGGGCCGACGCCGTCGCCGCCTGCGAGTAGAGCAGCGCCGACGCGAAGAACAGCACCACGGCGAGCAGCCAGGGCTGTGCGTCGAGGGCGCCGCCCGAGACCGACTGGATAGTCTCGAGGTTGTGCTGGACGAAGGTGTCGCCGAGCCACGCGACACCGAGGACGCAGACGCACGCGCTCATCCCCGACCGGAAGGTCGACATCTCGAGGATCTTCGGGGTGCTCACGCCGCAGGTGACGGTGATGACGGTCGCGACCGTGAGCATGATGACGAGGATCGCCTCGTTGCGGGCGAGGGCCGGGTCGGCGATGAGGCCGACGTTCTCGCTGACGGCGGTCGCGTACGACATCACCGCCACGATCCCGACGAGGAAGATCACGACGGACCGCCGGGCACCGGGGCGTGCCACGTACTCCGTCTGCGGCCGGAAGGTGATCTCACCGCGTGCGAGGCGCGCCTGGTACTCGTCGTCGTCCGCGAGGTCCTTGCCCAGCCGGTTGGTGACGAGCGAGGCCAGGACCACGGCGAGCAGGGTGGACGGGATCGAGACCGCGAGGACCTGCAGGTAGTCGACGCCGAAGGGCTCGAGGACCGCCGCCACGAAGATCACCGCCGCCGAGACCGGCGACGCCGTGATGGCGACCTGCGAGGCCACCACCGCGATCGACAGCGGGCGCGACGGCCGGACGCCGTTCTCCTTGGCCACCTCGGAGATCACCGGGAGCGTCGAGAAGGCCGTGTGCCCCGTCCCGGCCATGAGGGTCATGCCGTAGGTGACGAGCGGGGCGTAGTACGTGATCTGCTGCGGCCGGCGCCGCAGCAGCCGGTCGGCGAGGTGCACCAGGTGGTCCATGCCCCCGGCCACCTGCATGGCGGCGATCGCGGCGATGACCGCCATGATGATCGAGATGACGTCGAAGGGCGCGGTCCCCGGGCTCACGCCCAGCAGGCCGAGGACGAGCACCCCGGCACCGCCCGCGTACCCGATGCCGATCCCGCCGAGGCGCGCGCCCAGGACGATCGCAGCGAGGACAACGGCGAGCTCGACGACGACCACGGGCCTCCTCCGTGCACGCGCCACGCTGCTGGCACGAGCGGCTGCTCTGCGGGCGACTTGTCCGCAAGATCACCATCGTGCCAGTGGCGTCGGGTAACGCCCGGGACCTAGGTCCCACGAGAGCGAGGGCCGGGTGCAGAGAGGCCCGGCACCGTCCACGACGGTGCCGGGCCTCGCCGGTGCTGACTGCCGACCGGTGTCGCTACGAGCCGTCGGGGACGACCCAGGCAGGTGCGCCAGGTCCGGTGACCATGACCGACCCGAGGTCGCCGAGGACCACCTCGACGGGCGCCCCGCTGTCGACCTCCTCCGGGAGGTCGAGGACCGTGGTCGTCGGGACGTAGTCCATCGTCCCCGGCCCGTCGGGCACGACCGGGGCCAGCGCGAGGGTCACCGTCCCGGCGTCGGCCGACTCGAGGGTCGCGACCGTCGGGTTGGTGCTGCTCCCGAAGGTCACCACCCACAGGCCCGTGCCGTCTTCCGTCCAACCGGCCCCGGCGGCCGCGTCCTGGGGCGCCTCGACACCTTCGGGGAGCCCGGCGGCGACACCGTCGGGGAGCCCGGACGAGTCGGCGTCGCCCGTGGGGACCGCCTCGGAGGGCGTCGTCGTGGCGGTGGCCTCCTCCGAGGCGTCGTCCGAGCCGCAGGCGGTCAGGGCCGCCGCCGCGAGCAGCGCGGCGGTCGCGAGGGCGAGAGTCCTGCTGTTCCTCATGTCCGTGTCCTTGTCGTCGGTGGGGCGGGGTGCGCTACTCCGCAGGGGCGGAGAAGCCGAGGGCGAGGTCGATGAGCAGCCGGGCGCCGAAGCCCGTCGCGCCGCGCGGGCGCCACGACTCGTCGGCCTCCGACTGCATGGTCCCCGCGATGTCGATGTGCGCCCACGGGATGCCGTCGACGAACTCGGACAGGAACAGCGCTGCGAGCGTCGCGCCGGCGTACTTGCCGCCCATGTTCGACATGTCGGCGACGTCGGAGTCCAGCTGCTTGCGGTACCGCTGCTCGAGCGGCAGCTGCCACACCTGCTCGTCGGTCGCACGGCCTGCGGCGAGGACGGCGTCGACGAGCGGCTGGTCGTTGCCGAGCACAGCCGCGGTCGACTGGCCCAGGGCCACGAGCGCGGCACCGGTGAGCGTCGCGATGTCGACGATCGCGTCGGGCTGCTCCTCCGCGGCGAGGGCGAGCGCGTCCGACATGACCAGGCGCCCCTCGGCGTCGGTGTTCTTGACCTCGACCGTGGTGCCGTTGCGGATGGTGAGCACGTCACCGAGCTTGAGCGCCGAGCCGGACGGCATGTTGTCCGTGCACATGAGGTACGCCGTGACAGCCGTCTGGCAGCCCAGGGCCTCGAGTGCCGTGAGCGCCGCGAGGACGGCCGCAGCACCGGACATGTCCATCTTCATGGCCAGGTGCATGGGGTCGGAGGGCTTGAGGCTGATGCCGCCCGAGTCGTACATGATGCCCTTGCCCACCAGCGCGAGCGTGCCGCGCGGCTCGACGGGCTGGCCGTCGGCGTCGGTCGGGACGTACCGCAGGCGCACCATGCGGGGCTCGTCGACGCTGCCGGCGTTGACGCCGAGCAGACCGCCGCAGCCCAGCTCGATCAGGCGCTGCCTGTCGTACGTCTCGACCTCGAGGCCGTGCTCCGGGGCGATGCGCTCGGCCAGGTCGGCGAGGTCGGTCGCGGTCAGGTGCCCGGGCGGGGTGTTGGCGAGGTCGCGGGCGAGCTCGGTCGCCGCGGCGACCACCATGCCGCGCTCGGCACCGGCGGCCACGTCGGCGCGGTCCGCCTCGGGTGCGACGATCTCGAGGCTGGTGAGGCCCACGTCCTTCGGGGCGGACTTGAGGACCGAGTAGCGGTACCGGGCGAGGAGCACGCCCTCGACCACGGCCTGCCCGGCGCTCTCCGCGTCGACGTCGGTGTCGGCCGGCAGGTGCAGCGCGATCGAACCGTACCGTCCGGCTGCACGGGCGAAGGCCGCCGCGGCGTCGCGGAGCTCAGCGGCGCACAGCTCGTCGGCGTGACCGATGCCGACCGCGACCACGGTCACGCCGTCACGGCGGGGCATGACGACCGTCTGGCCGACCTTGCCCTCGAAGTCGACGTGCTCGAGGGCGTCGCGCCCCACGCCGAGCTCGACCGGGACCTGCCCCTCGAGGCCCACGGGGTATCCCACGGCCTCGGCGTCACCGAGGATGTCGACGACCGAGACGGTCAACGACTCGAGCGCCTCCCTCGACGGCGTCGGTGTGAAGGTGTCAGGGATCAGCCTGTGCTCTGCGGTCGTCATGGGGTCCGTCCTCGTCGTCGTGGTGCGTGTCGAGCGTGTGGTCCCGCCTGCCCGGCGGTCCTGCCGGGCGCCGGACCCGCGGGTCCGTCCCCTCAGTCTGCCCTGCGGCAGGCGTCACGGCACGCCTGCGGCCACGGTGCGCGCCCGGGTGCGAGCGGCCCCGCACCGCGTCGCCCACCTGCTAGAACGGCCAGAAGACCGGCACGAGGAAGGTCGCCACCAGCACGAACAAGAGGGTGAGCGGCAGGCCGAGGCGCCAGTAGTCCCCGAACCTGTACCCGCCCGGCCCCAGGACCATCGTGTTGGCCGGCGTCGCGACCGGGGTGAGGAACGCGGCCGCAGCGGCGACGGTGACGCCCATGAGCATCGGCAGGGGCGACAGGCCGGTGTCGACCGCGACCGCCACGGCGATCGGCCCGATGACCAGGGCCGTCGCCATGTTGCTGATGAGCTGCCCGAGGATCACGGTGACCACCACGATCCCCAGCAGCAGCAGGTGCGGCTGGTCCGTGCCGACCACGTCGACGAGGCCACGGGCCATCGCGTCGGCCAGACCGGTGCTCTGGATCGCGACGGAGAGCGGGATCATGCCGCCCACGAGGATGAGCGTGGTCCACGAGATCGCGCGGTGCGCCTCGGAGACCGTCATGACGCGCAGCAGCACCATGGCGCACGCGGCGAGCAGGGCCGCGACCGAGGCCGGGACGGCGCCCGTCGCGAGCAGCAGCACCATGCCGAGCACGATGCCGATCGCCACCTTGGCGCGGCCGCCCATCGGGGCAGCCTGGCGGCGCAGCAGCTGGGGCGGGTCGACGACGGTGACGTCGGGGTCCGTCGTCGTCCGGTCGAGCGCCTCCCACGTCCCCTGGAGGAGGAGCGCGTCGCCGGCCTGGAGCGTCGTCGGCCCGACCTGCTCCCCGCCGCGCTGGATGGCTGCGATCACCAGGTCGCCGCTCTCGGTGACCATGCCGGGGAACGCCTCGGCCCCGATGAGCGCGGACCGCGGGGACACGACCACCTCGGTGACACCGGTGTCGCTGCCGAGGAGCGCGCGGTCGTCGAGGGCGTACTGCTCGGCGAGGAGCCGTGCGTGCCCGCTGAGGTCGCGAGGCAGGGCCGTCGGCGCGCGGTTCGGCAGCAGCCGTGGGCCGAGGAGGACCACCACGAGCATCGTGCCGAGCACGAGCGGCAGGCCGACGAGGGTGAAGGAGAAGAACCCGAAGGGCTCCTCCCCCGCGCCGACGGCGAGCTCGGAGACGAGGACGTTGACCGGGGTGCCGGTGAGGACGAGCAACGAGCCCGCGTGCGCCCCGAAGGCCAGCGGGATCAAGAACTGCGACGGCGACAGCCGCAGGCGGACCGCGGTCACCACCACCATGGGCAGCAGCGCGGCGACCGCGCCGTTGACGCTGATGAGCGCGGTGACGACCGCGACGAGGGCCATGAGCAGCACGACGAGGCGGGTACGGCTGCCGTGCGCGCGGTCGACGAGCTGCTGCCCGGCCCACGAGGTGACCCCAGAGGCCTCGAGGCCGTCGCTCACCACGAACAGCGCGGCGATGAAGATGATGACCGGGTCGCCGAAGCCGCCGAAGGCCTGCTCGAGCGAGACCACTCCGGTGCCGTACAGCGCGAGGGTGACGCCGATCGCGACGAGCCCGACCGGCACCTTGTTCCAGACGAACACGACGACGGCGAGCACGAGCACGACGACGGTCACTGTCATGTCGTCCACACGCGAGACAGTACCGCCCACCAAGTCCCCCCGCTGTCATGCTCGGGGCGCGACCGCGGGGCCCTCTAGAGAGGGCCCCGCGGTCGCGCCCCGAGCATGAGTACGGCGGGGTCGGGGGCGTCAGGCCCGGCGGGCGCGGGAGGCTGCGGCGAGCTCGGTGAGGAGCTCGGCGGTGGTGTCCCAGTCGATGCAGGCGTCCGTGACGGACTGGCCGTAGACGAGGCCGCTCGGTGCGGGCTTCTGCGCGCCGGCCACGAGGAAGCTCTCCATCATGATCCCGGAGATGCCGTGGTTGCCGGCAGCGACGGAGCCTGCGATCTCGCGGACCACCTCGGCCTGGCGGACGTGGGACTTGCCGGAGTTGCCGTGGCTCGCGTCGATGACCAGGCGGCGGCCGAGGTCCGCGGCACCGACCACGTCGAGCGCGTCGGCGACGGAGGCGTCGTCGAAGTTGGGGCCCGAGCGGCCGCCGCGCAGGATCACGTGGCAGTCCGGGTTGCCGGTCGTCGCGACGGCTGCCGCGCGGCCGTCGGCGTCGATGCCGAAGAACGTGTGCTCGGCGGCTGCGGTGACGCAGCCGTCGACAGCGGCCTGGACGTCGCCGTCCGTGGCGTTCTTGAAGCCGATGGGCATCGAGAGGCCGGAGGCGAGCTGGCGGTGCACCTGGCTCTCGGGGTTGCGGGCGCCGATCGCGCCCCACGAGACGGCGTCGGCGATGTACTGCGGGCTCGTCGGCTCGAGGAACTCGCAGGCCGCCGGGACGCCCTCGTCGAGCACGCCGAGCAGGACCTCGCGCGCCAGGCGCAGGCCGCGGTTGACGTCGAAGGACTCGTCCATGCCGGGGTCGTTGATGAGGCCCTTCCACCCGACGGTGGTGCGCGGCTTCTCGAAGTACACACGCATGACGACGACGAGGTCGTCGGCGAGCTCCTGCGCGAGGGGCGCGAGGCGACGGGCGTAGTCGAGTGCGGCGGCGGGGTCGTGGACCGAGCACGGCCCGACGATCACGAGGAGGCGGTCGTCCGTGCCGTGGACGACGTCGCGGACCTCGCCGCGGCTGCGCTCGACGAGCTCCGCGCTGCGGTCGGACAACGGCAGCTCGGCGAGCATGGTCGCCGGGGCGGGCAGCGGGTCGAGGGCGCGGATGCGCAGGTCGTTGGTGCTGTGAGCGTCGATGAGAGTGTCCAGTGACGAGTGGGCCGACATGGGGGCGGGTCTCCGTTCGGGGGTCTGACGAGGGCTGCGGCTGAGAGGGGGTGGTCTCAGACGGAGCCGTGCAGGCCACGAAGATCCGGGGTGCGGAGTCGGCCCGTCTGAAAAGACGAAGGACCCCGACGCGCGTCTGCGTCAAGGTCCTGTGCTGGCTCCGGTGGTCGGTTGGTCAGGCGTGCGCCCGCTCGGCCCCACCAGGAGCCAGCGTAAAGCGCAGATACCAACGATTTCCGGTCACGAGAGCGAGGCTAGCACAGCCGCCCGGCTGCCCCCGCTCCCGTCTCACCCCTCCCTTCGGCGACGCGCCACGCTCCCGGGGTACCTCGTGAGGTACCCCGGGAACGTGTCCCGTGGTGGTTCGAGGGAGCGGGGGCGGTCAGACGGTGACGCGGCGCATCGACGCCTGGTAGACGACGGCGTACACCGCGGCGATCGCCGCGGTCAGCAGCATGCGGGCGGCTTCGCCGTCGAGGGCCGACGGGAGCCAGCCGCTCGAGCCCCGGTCGACGAGCAGCATCATCACGAGGAACAGCGGCGGGATCGCGGGGATCAGCGCGACGGTGCCCCACAGGCCGCCGAGGCGGTGGTAGGCCATCCCGACGACGAGCCCGGCGACCGCGGCCGTCGCGAAGACCAGCAGGTAGACCAGGAACATCCTGGGGGCGTCGGCGACGCCGTCGAAGGTCACGCCGGCGACGGTGCGCGCCCGCCACCCGGCCGCGTCGATCACGAGCGACTCGACGACGAGCAGCACCACCATGACGAGGGAGTAGACCGCGGCCATCCCGACGACGGTGACGAGGTTCGCCCGGACGAACGACCGGCGCGTCAGCCCTGCGGCGAGGTGCGCCGCGAGCTGGCGCAGGCTCAGCGCGATCGCCATGGCAAAGCTGAACCACATGGCGGCCTGCGTGCCCATGCTCACGACGCTCGCGGCCGTGCCGTCGTCGCGGGTCCCGAGGCCGTTCGCGCGGAACACGAAGGTCGCGACGACGGTGAGGACCAGGATGATCCCCCAGAACCAGGCGGCCATGTAGAGGTGGGAGGACAGCAGCCACCACGCCGCGCGGCGGGTCTGGCTGCGCCGCACGGGGATGCGGCGGGGTGTGTCGACGGCGGTCATCGGTCGACCTCCTCGGTCGTGGTGGTGGTGGCCGCGGCCGTCGCGGCTGCGGTCGTCTTCCCGGTCGTGGTCGGCACGCTGCCGGGCTCACCCCGGCCGTCCGTGAGGTGCACGAACAGGTCCTGCAGCGCCACGGGCCCGACCTCGAGCCCTGCACGACGCACGCGCTCGAGCACCTGGGCGTCGAGGTGGCCGACGACCGTCACCTGGGACGTGCCGCCGAGCTCGGTCCGGGCGAGCACGTCGATCGCGAGGTCGGCCACCACGTCGTCGACGACGGCCCGTGGGCCGGTGAAGGTGGAGCCGCGCTCCCGGAGCGAGTCGGCCGTGTCGGTCAGCAGGACACCGCCGCGGTGCAGGATGGTCACCTGCTCGAGCACCCGGTCGAGCTCGCCGATGAGGTGGCTCGACAGCACGACGGTGCGGGGGTGCTCGACGTAGTCGCGGAGCAGCGCCTCGTAGAACCTGTAGCGCGAGGGGGCGTCCATGCCGAGGTAGACCTCGTCGAGGATGGTCAGCGGGGCCCGGGCCGCGAGGCCCGTCGAGGCGCCGACCGCGGACTTCTGCCCGCGGGACAGGGAGCCGATCTTGGTGCTGAGCGGCACCTCGAACTGGTCGAGCAGGTCCTCGGCGTAGGCGCGGTCGAAGGCCGGCCGCATCCCCTCGACGAAGTCGAGGTTGACCGAGACCTTCTCGTCGTCCATGACGTCGCCGCTCTCGCGGACGAAGCAGGTGCCCTCGAGGACACGCTCGTTCTCGAAGGGGTCCTCGCCGTCCACGAGGACGGTGCCGCGCGTCGGGCGTCGGAACGCCGCGAGGAGCGAGAGCAGGGTGGTCTTGCCGGAGCCGTTGCGGCCCAGCAGGCCGTGGACGACGCCCGGGGCGAGCGTGAGGTCGACGCCCTGGAGCGCGGGGCGGTCGAAGGTCACCCCGACGCCGCGGAGCTCGACGCTGAAGCCTGTCATGACTGTGCCTCCTGGCTGGTGGTCGGGGCGTCGCCGGCGAGGGCCTCTGCGACGTAGCGCTGGATCTCGTCGGCGCTGATGCCGAGCAGCGCCGCACGGTCGAGGACCGGTCGGAGCTCGTCGGCGAAGAAGTCGGCGCGGCTGCCCGCACGGAGCCTGTCGGCTGCGCCGTCGGCGACGAACATGCCGACGCCGCGCTGCTTGAAGAGCACGCCGTCCTCGACGAGGAGCGAGAAGGCCTTGGCCGCCGTGGCCGGGTTGATGCGGAAGGTCGTCGCGTACTGGGTCGTCGACATGACCTGGGTCCCCTCCGGGAGCGAGCCGGCGAGGACGTCCCGCCGGATCTGGTCGGCGATCTGCAGGTAGATCGGGTCTCGTCCGTCGAACACGCCGCACCTCCCCTCGTCTCAGGGCGACCGTCCGACCGCCTCACTGGTTCACTACTCCACTAATGAACCACAGAACCAGCGAACGCACAAGAGCCCACACACACATGCCCGGAGCGCGAGCGCACAGCCCTCTGCGGAGGGTGGTGCGAACGCGCCCCGGGCATGAGGAGGCGGGAGGTAGTGGGGTGGGGGGGTGGGGCCTCAGGTGGTGGGGATGCGGGCTGCGACGAGCTCGGCGACCTGGACCGCGTTGAGGGCGGCGCCCTTGCGGAGGTTGTCGTTGCTCACGAACAGGACGAGACCACGACCACCGGGGACCGACTGGTCCTGGCGGATGCGGCCGACGAAGCTCGGATCGGCGCCGGCAGCGTCGAGGGGGTTGGGCACGTCGGCGAGCTCGACACCGGGTGCGGCGGCGAGCAGGGTCCGTGCCTCGTCGGGGGTGATGGCCCGGCCGAACTCGGCGTTGATCGACAGCGAGTGACCGGTGAACACCGGCACGCGCACGCAGGTCCCGGCGACCGCGAGGTCGGGGAGCCCGAGGATCTTGCGGGACTCGTTGCGGAGCTTCTGCTCCTCGTCGGTCTCCTCCGAGCCGTCGTCGACGAGCGACCCGGCGAGCGGCACCACGTTGAACGCGATGTTCTTCACGTACTTCACGGGGTCCGGGAAGGTCACCGACGACCCGTCACGGACCAGGCCGACGGTGTCCTGCTCGACGGCCGCACGCACCTGGGAGTCGAGCTCCGTCGCCCCTGCGAGCCCCGAGCCGGACACGGCCTGGTACGTCGACACGATGAGGCGCTCGAGCCCTGCGGCGTCGTCGAGGGGCTTGAGGACGGGCATGGCCGCCATGGTGGTGCAGTTCGGGTTGGCGATGATCCCCTTGGGGGCGTCGGCGACCGCCTCGGGGTTGACCTCGGCGACCACGAGGGGCACCTCGGGGTCGAGGCGCCAGGCCGAGGAGTTGTCGATGACGACAGCGCCCGCCGCGGCGAAGCGCGGCGCCTGCGCGGTCGACGTCGAGCCGCCCGCGGAGAACAGCGCGATGTCGATGCCGGAGAGGTCGGCGGTCGCCGAGTCCTCGACGACGACGTCCTGCCCCTTCCAGGGCAGCGTCGAGCCGGCAGAGCGGGCGGAGGCGAAGTAGCGGATCTGGGCGACCGGGAAGGCGCGCTCCTCGAGCAGCTGGCGCATCACGGCGCCCACCTGCCCGGTGGCTCCGACGACGGCGACGGTGAGTCCGGGGTGGCTCATGGTGAAGACCTTTCGGGGTGCCGCGGGCGTCGCGCCCGGGCAGGGTTCAGCAAGCAGGTGTCGGGACGGCGGGCCTCAGCGGCCGGTGCCGCCGTAGACGACGGCCTCGGCCTCGGTGTCGAGGTCGAAGGCGGTGTGCACGGCACGGACCGCGGCGTCGAGGCTGTCCTCGCGGGTGACGACCGAGATGCGGATCTCCGAGGTGGTGATCATCTCGATGTTGATGCCCGCGTCGCGCAGCGCGCCGAAGAGCTTCGCAGACACCCCGGGGTGCGACTTCATGCCCGCACCGACCAGCGACAGCTTGCCGATCTGGTCGTCGAGCTGGATCGACTCGAAGCCGATGGCCTCGCGCACGGCGTTGAGGGCCGTGGTGGCCACCGGCCCGTCGGACTCCGGGAGGGTGAACGAGATGTCCGTGCGCCCCGTCGAGGCACCCGAGATGTTCTGCACGATCATGTCGATGTTCGCGCCGGCCCCTGCCACGACCTCGAAGATGTGGGCTGCCGTGCCCGGGACGTCCGGCACGCCGACGACCGTGATCTTGGCCTCGCTGCGGTCGTGCGCCACCCCGGAGATGATCGGTGCTTCCATGACGGCTTCTCCCTCGCTCGTCCCGGCGTCGACGCCCGGGACCGTGGTGACGTTGCTGGCGTTGGTGACGAGGGTCCCTGGGACCCCGGAGAACGACGACCGGACGTGGACCGGGACGTCGTAGCGGCGGGCGTACTCGACGCACCGCAGGGCGAGGATCTTGGCGCCGCTCGCGGCCATCTCGAGCATCTCCTCGTAGGTGATGCGGTCGATCTTGCGCGCGCTCGAGACGATGCGCGGGTCGGCGGTGAAGATGCCGTCCACGTCGGTGTAGATCTCGCAGACGTCGGCGCCCAGCCCTGCGGCGAGGGCGACGGCGGTCGTGTCCGAGCCGCCGCGGCCGAGGGTCGTCACGTCGTTGGTGCTCTCCGTGACGCCCTGGAAGCCGGCGACGATCGCGACCGAGCCCTTGTCGACCGTCTCGCGGATGCGCCCGGGGACCACGTCGACGATGCGCGCCTTGCCGTGCACGGCGTCGGTGATGACACCCGCCTGCTGGCCCGTGAAGGACTTCGCCTTGACCCCGAGGTTGTTGATGGCCATCGCGAGGAGCGACATGGAGATGCGCTCGCCGGCGGTGAGGAGGATGTCCATCTCGCGCGAGGGCGGGATCGGGGTGATCTGGCGGGCGAGGTCGATGAGCTCGTCCGTCGTGTCGCCCATGGCCGACACCACGACGACGACGTCGTGACCGGCCTTGCGTGCCTCGCTGATCCGCTTGGCGACGCGCTTGATGCTCTCTGCGTCGGCGACTGACGAGCCGCCGTACTTCTGCACGATGAGTGCCACTGTGCTGCTCCGTTACGTAGCTGGTCCCGTCGATCTAAACGTCCACCAGGTGCTGTCCGAACGGTTCGAGTGTACGACCCGGGGCGCGCGGGTCCAGCCCTCGTCCACGAGAGGGCGAGGGGCAGGACGGGCGGACCGGCGGACCAGAGCCACCAGGATCCTGGGCTCAGCCCTCGAGCGCGTCCCGCTCGGCGTCGGCGGCCGGGTCGTCGGCCACGTCCGTGCGCAGGTGCCCGAGGATCAGCACGAGACCGCGGACCGCGCTCGCGCCGCGGTCGCCCCACGAGGTGAGGTAGGAGAACTGCCACCACCACAGGGCCTCGACGACGTGCCCGGCCTCGTAGTGCTGCAGCCCCTGCCCGAGGGCGGCGGCGACGGTCGCGAGGTCCGCCGAGAGCGCGGCGTCCCCGGTGGCGTCGCTGAGGACCGGGTCGACGACCTCGGTGTACTCGTCGATGCCGTCGAGGACGAGGGCCAGCCCGATGCGCAGCGGGTCGATGTCGGTCTCCTCGCCGTCGTCCGGCTCGGTCCGGCTGGAGGGTACGACGTCGACCATCGCGCCGAGGCGCGCGCCGGCCCCGAGGACGTCGGAGGTGGCGAGCAGCAGCAGCGGGATCGCGGCCTCGGGCACAGCCCCGGAAGCGACGTCGGCGCAGGTCTGCAGGAACCGTGCCGCCTGCGGCGCGAAGGCCGCGGCGACACCGACGACGTCGGTGCGCCCCGCACCGACCGCAGACGCAGCGGCAGTGGTGGTGGCGGTGGCGGTGGCTGAGGTGCCCGTGGGGTCCGGGGTGCCGGCTGCGTCCGCAGCGTCGTCAGGCACCGACGACCCGCCGTCCCTCGAAGGCACGGCCGAGCGTGACCTCGTCGGCGTACTCGAGGTCTCCGCCGACGGGCAGGCCCGAGGCGAGACGGGTGACGCGCAGGCCCATCGGGCCGAGCATCCGGGCGAGGTAGGTGGCCGTGGCCTCCCCCTCGACGTTGGGGTCCATGGCGAGGATGACCTCCTGGACGGCCCCGTCGGCCAGACGGGTGAGGAGCTCCTTGATGCGGAGGTCGTCCGGGCCGACGTTGTCGATCGGGTTGATGGCCCCGCCGAGCACGTGGTACTTGCCGCGGAACTCGCGGGTGCGCTCGATGGCGACGACGTCCTTGGCCTCTTCGACCACGCAGATCACCGCGACGGAGCGGCGCGGGTCCTGGCAGATGCGGCACTGCTCGGACTCGGCGACGTTGCCGCAGATCTCGCAGAAGCGGACCTTGAGCTTGACCTCGGTGAGCGCCTCGGCGAGGCGTCGGGCGTCCTCGGCGTCGGCGGCGAGGAGGTGGAACGCGATCCGCTGCGCGCTCTTGGGCCCGATGCCGGGAAGCCGGCCGAGCTCGTCGATCAGGTCTTGGACTGCGCCTTCGTACACCCCCCTAGCCTACGTGCGCGCGGGCCGTCCGCAGACCCGAGGGGCCCGACGACTCAGACCTGGCCGTCGACGATCTCGTCGATGATGGTGCCGCCGAGGATCTGGGTGACGAGCGGGACGCCGACGAGCCCGGTCGAGGCGAGGTCCTCGTCGTCCGGCTGGGGGTCGTCGACCACGTGGGCGCGCGCCTCCTCGGCAGCGCGCTCCTCGGCGAAGCGACGCTCGGCAGCCTGACGCGGGGTCTCCCCCGGCACGGCGGAGGCGTCGGTACGCGCACCGGCCGGCGCGGCAGCCCCGCTGACGGCGGGCGCGGCGTCCCGTGCGGGAGCCGAGCCGTTCGCAGGAGCCTGGTCACGTGCGGGCCCCCGGTCGACGACCGGCTCCGGCCCGTGGTCAAAATCCTCGGGCGGCTCTTCTCCGTACCCGGGCGGCGGCTCCTCGGCCGTGCCCCGACGCTCGGGCGGCGGGCCTGCCGGGCTCCCGGCGCGACCCGGCGCCGCACCCGCCCCGGTCGCGGCCGGGAGGGAAGCGGTCTGAGGGCTGGGCGCGGCTGCGGCCGGCGCAGGCTGCGCGGCGACCGGCGGGGCCGCCGGCGCGGAGACCGTCGACACCGGCACGTCCCACGAGGCTGCGGCCGCAGCGGGGTCGACCCCGGCAGGTCCAGCCGGTCGGGCTGGCGCGGACGCGCTCGGGGCGGGGGCCGCCGGGCGCGACTGCTCCTCGATGCCGCCCTCGACCCGGGCGTCGAAGCCGAGGGTCTCGCGGACGGCGCGCTGGACGAGCTCGGCGTGCGGACCGTTGCGGAACGTCGTCGCCAGACCGCTCGAGGCGAAGGTGAGGCGCAGCGTGGTGTCGCTGAGGTCGGCGACCTGCGCGTTCTGGGCGATGAGCGCCCAGGTGGACTTCTTCATGCGGCTCAGGGTGTCGAGCACCTCGGGCCAGCGTCGGCGCAGCATCTCGGCCGACGCGGCGGCGTGGCCGCCCTGCTCCGGCTGAGCAGCAGCCTGGGGTGCCGGCGGCGATGCCACCGGGGCAGCAGACACCGGGGCAGCGGCAGGCGGAGCAGCAGCCTGCGGGGCGGGCTGCGTGACCGGCGGGGCGGGGGCGACCGGCTCGGTGACCACGGCCGGTTCCGGAGCGGTCTCCGCAGGCGCGGGAGACTCTGCTTCCACCGGCTCAGGCGACGGGGCCGCCGCGCCCGCATCCGCGGCAGCGGCGGGCGACGTCTCGGCGGACGGTGCGTCCTCCCACGGCGGGATGCCCGAGGGGCGTGCCGGGGCCGTGGGCTCGACCGGCTCGGCGACCGGGGCGTCCGTGGCCTCGGCCGGGGCGCGGACGACGCCGACCGGCGCGGGCTCGGCAGCGCTCGCCGCCGGGGCCACAGGCTCCGTGACCACAGGTGCCGGCACAGCGGGAGCCGCGACCTGCGGTGCCACCGGGGCGGCAGGGGCCGGCGGCGCATACGCCGCAGCCTCCACGGCGCGCACCGGGGGCGCACCGGCGACGGCGCCGCGCTCGAGGCGGTCGAGCCGTGCGGCGATGCCGGTGGTCGTGTCGTCGACCGCGGGCAGCAGCAGGCGTGCGCAGAGCAGCTCGAGGTGCAGGCGGGGCGAGGTCGCACCGCTCATCTCGGTGAGCGCGGCGTTGACGACGTCGGCGGAGCGCGAGAGCTCGGCGGCGCCGAGGTTGGTGGCCTGCGCCTGCATGCGGGCGAGCTGGTCGGCCGGGACGCTGCGCAGCACAGCCTGGGCGGCCTCGCCCGAGACGGACAGCACGATGAGGTCGCGCAGGCGCTCGAGCAGGTCCTCGACGAACCGTCGGGGCTCGTGGCCGGTCGCGACCACGTGGTCGACCACGCGGAACATGCTGGCGCCGTCGCGGGCGGCGAGCGCCTCGACGACGTCGTCGAGCAGGGTGACGTGCGTGAAGCCGAGCAGCGAGACGGCGCGCTCGTAGTCGAGGACGCCGCTCTCGGCGCCGGCCATCAGCTGGTCGAGGACGGACAGCGAGTCACGGACCGAGCCGCCGCCGGCGCGCACGACGAGCGGCAGCACTCCCCCGCCCACCGTGATGTTCTCGCTGGTGCAGAGCTCGCCGAGGTACGTCTGGAGCGTCTCGGGCGCCACGAGGCGGAAGGGGTAGTGGTGGGTGCGCGAGCGGATGGTGCCGATGACCTTGTCGGGCTCGGTCGTCGCGAAGATGAACTTGAGGTACTCCGGCGGCTCCTCGACGATCTTGAGCAGCGCGTTGAAGCCCTGCGCCGTGACCATGTGGGCCTCGTCGAGGATGAAGATCTTGAAGCGGTCGCGCGACGGCGAGAACGTGGCGCGCTCGCGCAGCTCACGGGCGTCGTCGACGCCACCGTGGCTCGCCGCGTCGATCTCGACGACGTCGAGGCTGCCGGGGCCGCCGCGGGCGAGCTCCGTGCAGGACTCGCACTCGCCGCAGGGCGTGTCGGTCGGCGTCTCGGGGGTGTTCTTCGCACAGTTGAGGATGCGCGCGAGGATGCGGGCGGACGTCGTCTTGCCGCAGCCTCGGGGGCCGGAGAACAGGTAGGCGTGGTTCACGCGGTCGGAGCGCAGAGCCTGCCGGAGCGGGTCCGTCACGTGCTCCTGACCGATCACCTCGGCGAAGTTCTCGGGACGGTAGCGGCGGTACAGGGCTGTGCTCACCCCGCCACCTTAGACGGTGCACCCGACAGGGCCGAGCATCGCCCAGCCCTGTCGGGTGATCGTCGACCTCAGCGGTGCAGGGCCTTCTTGGCCAGCCAGTTGCCCAGGTACTGGGCGACCTGGACGATCGCCACGATGACGAGCACCGCCACCCAGGTGACCTCGTCGTTGAACTTCTGGTACCCGAAGCGCAGCGCGAAGTCTCCGAGACCTCCACCACCGATCGCACCGGCCATCGCCGACATGTCGATGACGCCGACGAACAGGAAGGTGTAGCCGAGGATCAGTGGGGCGAGCGCCTCGGGGATGAGCACCGACCAGATGATCCGGAACCGTGAGGCACCCATCGCGCGGGCCGCCTCGACGACGCCCGGGTCGAGGGCGACGAGGTTCTGCTCGACGATGCGCGCGAAGGCGACCGCCGCCATGAGGGTCATCGGCAGGATGACTGCCTGGACGCCGATGGTCGCGCCGGTCACCTCGTAGGTGACCGGGCGGATGGCCGTGACGAAGATGATGAACGGGATCGGCCGCACGAAGTTGACGATCACGTTGAGGACGTTGAACACGACGGGGTTGGACAGCAGGTTGCCCTTGCGCGTCGTGTAGAGGCCGAGGCCGATGAGGAGGCCGACGAACCCGCCGAGCAGCATCGTGGCCGAGACCATCTGCATGGTCTCGCCGAGCGCCGTCCACAGGCGGGGGCCGAGCTGGGACCAGTCGGTCATCGCGCACCTCCCTCGGTGGAGCCGTCGGTCCGGGGCTTGTCGAACCTCGGCACTCCGGGAGCGAGCGTCCCGCCCTCCGCGCTGCCTGCGAGGGTCGAGCCGGGCACCGGGTAGGGGGCGCTGGCAGCGAGGCCAGGCTCAGCCGTGCCCGTGGAGCCGTCGACCCCCGGGTCCGGCGCCGCCGCGGCGTCCTCGGCCCGTGGGTCGACGAGCGGGTTCGCCGCCGTCCCGAGGTCGGTGACGTCCGTGTAGCTGCGCAGCGTCGCGACGCAGCGCTCGATCGCGGCGTCGTCGCCGGCCAGCTCCCAGGTGAGCGACCCGAAGGGCCGCTCGGTGACCTCGGAGATGCCGCCGAACACGACGGTGCCCTGCACGTCGTTGTCGCGCAGCACGTCGGTGATGCGCCCTCCCGAGGAGCCGTCCTCGTGCACGGCGACCGTGAC
Organism: Sanguibacter keddieii DSM 10542; assembly: GCF_000024925.1. Taxonomy (NCBI): domain Bacteria; kingdom Bacillati; phylum Actinomycetota; class Actinomycetes; order Micrococcales; family Sanguibacteraceae; genus Sanguibacter; species Sanguibacter keddieii. The sequence goes on along the minus strand of NC_013521.1, from coordinate 524,168 downwards.
GAGTCGGTGCGGGTGGCGGTGCCGCAGACGCTCGAGCACCTTCGCGCTCGGGCGGTCCTTGACGGTCGCCCCGACGAACCGGCGGGTCGCGCGGTGCTGCGGGTCGGCGAAGACGGGGTACACGTCGCCCGACTCGACGACCTTGCCGTGCTCCATGACGGCCACGCGGTCGCAGATCGACTTCACGACGTCCATCTCGTGGGTGATCACCACGACGGTGACGCCGAGGTCGCGGTTGACGCGCTTGAGCAGCGCGAGGACGTCCTGGGTGGTCTCGGGGTCGAGGGCGCTCGTCGCCTCGTCGGCCAGCAGGATGCTCGGGTTGGTGGCGAGCGCACGGGCGATGCCCACGCGCTGCTTCTGCCCGCCCGAGAGCTTGTTCGGGTACTGCTTGGCCTTGTCGGCGATCCCGACGAACTCGAGCAGCTCGGCCACGCGTGCCGCGCGCCGCGCCCGGTCCCAGCCCGCCACCTTGAGCGGGTAGGCGATGTTCCCCGCGACGGTCCGTGACGAGAGCAGGTTGAACTGCTGGAAGATCATGCCGATGCCGGCGCGGACCTTGCGCAGCTCGGTCTCCGACCGGCCGGTGAGGTCGGTGCCGTCGACCTCGACCGAGCCGCCGGAGACGGTCTCGAGGGCGTTGATGAGGCGCACGAGCGTGGACTTGCCGGCACCGGAGTAGCCGATCACGCCGAAGATCTCGCCCTTGCGGATGTCGAGGGTCACGCCGTCGACGGCGTTGAACGGTCCCGAGCTCCCCTTGAAGGTCTTGGTGACGTCGGTGAACCTCACCATGGCGGTGTGGCTGGCGCTCATGCGCTGCTCCGTTCGGCGGGGGTGGATGGTCGATGGTGGCACGGCCCCGGCACCTGCGCACAGGGGCTCGTCGAGGCGCGAGACGCGCGCCGTCCGGGCCCGCGGGCCCGGACGCGCAGAGGGTGGACCGGCACCGGCCGGCCCACCCTCTGGCACCAGTGCGTCAGCCCTGGAGGTTCGCCTGGATCTCGTCGAGGTAGCCCTGGAGCGTCGGGCCGTCCTGGTCGGCGATCACGGCGCTGTCGCCGGACGCCTCGAGGAGCGCTGCCTCGACCTCGGGGGAGTGCGAGATCTCGACGAGCTTGAGGAAGGTCTCGTCGTCCTTGTCAGCCGCGCGGGAGACCCACACGTTGATGTAGGGGCGGGCGCCCTCGGCCTCGGCCGAGTCCTGGTAGAGCGCGTCCTCGGCGGCGAGGCCGGCGTCCTTGATGAAGTCGTTGTTGACGACCGCACCGTCGATGCTGTCGAGGTTCACCGCGGTCTGCGTGGCGTCGACCGGGGTCACGGTGACGGTCGACGACGGCAGCACGTCGAGCTCGGTGGACACGGAGGAGCCGCCGTCCTTGAGCTCGAGCAGCCCGGCGTCCTGCAGAACGAGGAGCGCGCGGGCCAGGTTGGTCGGGTCGTTCGGGATGGCGATCTCGGCGCCGGCCGGGATCTCGTCGACCGAGGTGTACTTCGAGGAGTAGAGGCTCAGCGGGTAGACGGCCGTCGCGCCGATGGGCGTGAGGTCCTCACCGGTGTTGGTGTTGTACTCCGCGAGGTACTGCAGGTGCTGGAACTGGTTGAGGTCCAGCTCCTCGGAGGTGAGCGCGGCGTTGGGGAGGTCGTAGCTGCCGAGGTCCTTGATCTCGACGTAGATGCCCTCGGCCTCGGCCTGCTCCTCGAAGACGGACCACTGGTCGTCGGCTGCGGCGTTGACGACACCGATGACCACGGGGTTGGACTCGTCGCCCTTGGCGGCGTCGGACGAGGCGTCGTCCGAGGAGCACGCGGCGAGGCCCAGGGTAAGAGCTGCGACGAGGCTGGCGGCGCCGAGGGTGCGGGCCGTACGGGTGGAGCGAGACATGGGTGTCCTTCCGGTGGTGCGCGCCGTCGGCGCGCATCGAGGTGCAGCCGTGGCTGCGAGCGTGTGCTGGGTGGTGTGGGGGCGCGTGGTCCGGGCGTCGAGCCCTGGGACCGGTGCGTGGTCGTCGTCGGCTGGCTCCGCGGGGCGGGGCCGTCATCACCTGCGAGGAGGCTGACGAGGAGAGCAGAGGGTGCCGTGGTTCACGGCGTGTTGCCGGGGTCGTCCCCGGTCCGGGTGGGTCGCCAGGTCAGCGACAGCACCCACCGGGCATCGAGCGGGCACGACAGCACATCACCGGGCGGCGCGGTGCGCTGGCCCGGGTGACGGCGGCGTGGGTCGACGTGAACATGGCTCCATGATGGGGGCGCGATCGCGGCGAGCACCAATCCCCGACCCGGAAATCTCATGATGCGAGCAGCCAGAGGGTCGCCTGCTGAGATGAAAGGGCGAGTACGGGACATTTCGCCCTGGCCGGGCATGCAGAAGACCCCTCGCACACCCATCAGAGCTCACCTGCCCTTGCTGCCTTCCGGCCCTGGGGGAGTTCAGTGAGATGACGCCGCACGAGGGGTCAGCCCCCAGGTTAACCCAGGCGCCCGCCCGGAGGTAAATCCGGGCCGATTCGGCCGCACGGTGGATCGTCCGGTACTCTCGTCACGCTGGCCTCGGCCGGTGCGTGCTGGAGGATTCGCCTAGTGGCCTATGGCGCCGTCTTGGAAAGGCGGTTGGGTTAACGCCCTCGGGGGTTCGAATCCCCCATCCTCCGCAGCAGACGAAGCCCCCACCCGGCTCGACCGGGTGGGGGCTTCGTCGTCCCCGGCGTGACGCGCCCCGCACGCAGGACCGCCGCGCTCAGCGGCCACCGGCCCGCGCGGTGGTTCAATGAGACGTGGCCGCACCGGACCCCGACCTGCCCAGCGTCTGGGGCGTCCCGCGCCCGAGCGCAGCCCAGACCAGCCTGCTCATCGCCTCCGCGCTGACGTCGGAGACCTTCGCCCCGTCGCTCGCCCCGCGCAGCCCCGTGGACCAGGGCATCGTCACCGGGCTCTCCGTCGCCTCGCACTACCTCGTGGCCGTCGCAGCGCAGGACGTCCTGTCGGGCGTCGCCCAGCAGCTCGTCGACTCGACGTTCCTCGCCGACGCGACGTGGCTCCCCCGCGAGCACCGCGCCCGCACCCTCCAGGTGGCCGTCGACCTGCTCGCTGTCCCCGCCGGCAGCGGGCTCGCGCTGCTGCTGCCCGCCGACCCGCGCGAGAGCACCGCCCAGGCGCTCGCCCGCTTCGCCGGGTGCAGGATCGCCCTCTCGGGAGGAGCAGGCGCTGCGCTGAACCTCGGCCACGCGGGGGCGACCGCGCTCGACCGCACCCTCGGTCTCGACAGGACCCTCGCCCGGGTCCCCCTGTCGGTCCCCCTCGGGGCGGCGGTCGCCTACGTCGTCGAGCGCAACAGGTCGCACCAGCACCTCCCCACGCCCGACCTCGAGTCCGTGAGCTCCAACTCCCGGCTCGTGTCCGTGGCGGTCGCCGGTGGTGTGGTCGTGGGCCTCAGCGGCTTCGCGGCCGCCGAGAGCCTGCTCGCCCGGCGCCTCGGCAGGCTGCTGCACAGCGTCCTGCCCGGCACCCCGTGGTTCTGGCAGGTGTGCGCACGCGCCGTGAGCCTCGGGGCGGTCACCGGCTCGGTCGTGGTCGTGTGGGACCGGGCGATGCAGCGCATCGAGGCGGCGACGCTCTCCGACGACGCCCGGTCCGTCGGTCTCGACCCGGCGGTCATCACCCGACCCACGGTCAGCGGCTCCGGCCAGAGCCTCGTGCCCTGGGACTCGCTCGGGCGCGAGGGCCGACGGCACGTGCTGTCCCGGGTCCCCACGGCACCGGCCGACCCGGCCGCAGGCTCGCGCCCCGGCCTGGGCACGCTCTCCGCGACCGAGCCGGTCCCCGACCTCTCGATCGAGACCGTGATGCGCAGGCCCGCGGCCGCCGAGCCGGTCCAGGTGTACGTCGGGCTCGACAGCGCCCCGACGGCCCGCGAGCGGGTCGACCTCGCGCTCGCCGAGATGGAGCAGCTCGGCGCCTTCGACCGGTCGCTGCTCGTGCTCGTCTCGCCGACCGGCACCGGGTACGTCAACTACGTGGCGCTCGCCGCGCTCCAGTACCTGACCCTCGGCGACGTCGCGACCGTGACGATGCAGTACTCCAAGCGCCCCTCCCCGCTCTCCCTCACCAAGGTGAAGGTCGCGCGCGAGCAGAACCGGCGGCTCTGGATGCGGATCCTCGTGCGGCTCCGCGAGATCCCGGAGGAGCGGCGCCCGCGGGTGGTCGTCTTCGGCGAGAGCCTCGGTGCGCACACCAGCCAGGACGTGTTCCTCGACTGGGGCACCATCGGGCCGTCGGCCCTCGGGATCGACCGTGCCCTGTGGGTCGGCACGCCGCACACGAGCGGGTGGATGCACGAGGTGTCCGACCCGGACCGCCTCGAGGTGGACGCGGACACCGTCGCCGTGGTCAACGACTACCTCGAGCTGGTGGACCTCGGGCCGGAGCGCCGGGCGGCGCTGCGGTACGTGCTGGTCAACCACGACGACGACGGCGTCACCAAGATGGGCCCGGACATCGCGCTCACCCGGCCCGCGTGGCTCACCGCCCCCGCCCGGGCCCCGCGGCCGGTCCCTGCCGGGACCGACGTGCCCGTCAGCCCGCGCGGCACGCCGCCGTGGGTCCGCTGGCGGCCGGTCACGACGTTCTTCCAGACCCTCGTCGACATGAAGAACGCGCAGGCCCCGGGCCCCTACCGGGCGCAGGCGCACGACTACCGCCCCGACCTCGTGCGGTTCGTCAGCGAGGTCTACGGCCTGCCGGCCTCGGACGAGGAGCTGCGCCGCCTGGACGTGGTGCTCGAGCGGCGCGAGGAGCTCCGGGAGACCCTCATCGCCGACGCGGAGGAGCGTCGACGCGCAGGCCACGACGGGGCGGGCGTCTAGAGTTGGCCCATGATCTTCAAAGGTGTGGGAGACGGCCGCCCCTACCCGGACCACGGGCTGGTGAGCACCAAGGACTGGGCGGCGGTGGCGCCTCGCCAGGTGCGGCTCGAGGACCTCGTGACGACCAAGCGCGAGCTGAACCTCGACAACCTCCTCGCAGAAGACTCCACGTTCTACGGCGACCTGTTCGCCCACGTCGTCCAGTACAAGGGCATCATGTACCTCGAGGACGGCCTGCACCGTGCGGTGCGCGCCGCCCTCCAGCAACGTGCGCTGCTGCACGCCCGTGTCCTGGTCCTGGACTGACCCGCACTCAGAGAGGCTCGACAGATGACTACGCCGGATGACGTCCAGCGCGCCAGAACGCAGCGCCGACGGCGCAAGCACGAGCGTCAGGCGCTCGTCTTCGGCCTGCTCATCGCCTTCTTGGCCGTCTCCGGGCTCGCGGCAGCCGCGGTCTACACGGGCGCGGTCGACGCGCCCTTCGACCGGGCGTTCAGCGAGGAGGAGACGGTCACCGACCAGGTCGCCACGCAGCCGTGCCTGCCGGACGGGACGCTCCCCGTCCCCTACCAGGACATCTCGGTGCGGGTGCTCAACGCGACGGACCGCTCCGGGCTCGCGGCCCAGGTGTCCGACGCCCTCGCGCGCCGCAGCTTCACCATCACGGCGACCGAGACGCAGGAGGCCAAGCTCGCCGACGTGCGGATCTCCTTCGGCTCGCAGGGCCTCGCGGCCGCGTACACGCTCGCCGCGCAGTTCCCCCGGGCGAACCTGCTCTACGACGCACGCACCGACGCGAGCATCGACCTCGCGATCGGCGCGAGCTTCGGGGACCTCGTCCCCGCCGAGGAGATCGCGCTGGCCCCGGACGCACCGATGACGTCGATCGACGGCTGCCGCTCGCTCGACAGCCTCACCCCGGAGCCGCTGGCCACGACCGATCCCGCGGACGACGCGACAGACGAGGTCCCGGCCGAGGACCCGCCCGCCGAGGAGCCGGCCGAGGGCTGAGCCAGCCCCCGGCCAGTATCCGCCTAGGCCCCCGGGCTCCGGTCAGGTCCCGCTCAGTCCTTCTCGAGCTCGACGCCCGCCGGTGCGGATGCCGGTGATGCCGCCTCCTGGCTGGTCCCGCGCCAGCGGGCCAGGCCACGCATCAGGTGGTAGACCACGAGGGTGGTCACCGTGCCGATGGCGATGCCCTCGAAGTGCAGGTCGCCCGGCGTCCACGTGAAGTTCGCGATGCCGACCACGAGCGCCACGGCAGCGGTGGTGAGGTTCACGGGGTCGGAGAAGTTGACCTTGTTCTGCACCCAGATGCGGGCGCCGAGCATGCCGATCATGCCGTAGAGCAGGGTGGCCGCACCGCCGAGGACGCCGGCCGGGACCGAGGCGATGGCCTCCCCGAACTTGGGCGACATGCTGAGCAGCAGCGCGCCCGCCGCGGCGACCCAGTAGGCGGCCGTCGAGTACACGCGCGTCGCGGCCATCACGCCGATGTTCTCGGCGTAGGTGGTGGTGCCCGACCCTCCGCCGACGCCGGCGAGGCTGGTGGCGATGCCGTCGGCGAAGAGCGCGCGCCCGGCGAGGTGGTCGAGGTCCTGCCCGGTCATGGCGGCGACGGACTTCACGTGGCCGATGTTCTCGGCGACGAGCACGAGGACCACGGGGAGGAACAGCCCGAGGACGGAGAGCTCGAAGGTCGGCGTGGTGAACTCGGGGAGCCCGACCCACGAGGCCGTCTCGACCTTGCTGAAGTCGACCTCGCCGCGGACGACGGCCGTGACGTACCCGACCGCGACGCCGAGCAGGATCGCGAGGCGCCCGAGGATGCCGCGGAACAGGACGGTCGCGAGGATGATCGCGCCGAGCGTCACGAGGGCCGTGACCGGCGCCTGCTCGAAGTTCCCCTTGGCGGCGGGCGCCAGGTTGAAGCCGATGAGCGCGACGATGGTGCCGTTGACCACGGGCGGCATGAGGGCGTTGATCCAGCGCGCCCCCGCGAAGTGCACGACGACGCCGACGACGGCGAGCGCGAGACCTGTGACGAGGATGCCGCCGACCGCGACGGACTGGCCGCCGGAGGCCGTGGCCGCGCCGATGGGCGCGATGAAGGCGAAGCTCGAGCCGAGGTAGCTCGGCAGGCGGTTGCCGGTGATCAGCAGGAAGAGGACGGTGCCGATAGCCGAGAAGAACAGCGTCGTGGCCGGCGAGAAGCCGGTGAGGATCGGGACGAGGAACGTGGCCCCGAACATCGCGACGATGTGCTGCAGCCCGATGCTGATGGTGAGCGGCCACGCGAGCCGCTCGCCGGGGGCGACGACGTCCTGGGGGCCCATGTGCTTGCCGTCGCCGTGGATGGTCCAACCAAAGCTCACGTTCGTCTCCCGCGTCTGCTGTCCGGGGCGGCTGGTGCCGACCCAGGGAGCAGACTACTGCGGGCGTCCTGGGACCTGCGGCCGGGTCCGCGGGCCCTGTCGACGCCGGTCACCGGGTGGCGCGCACCGCGCTCACGGTCGGTAGTACACCGCGAGCGGGTGGCCGGGTCCGTCGACGACGGCCACGGGGGTCGAGAACACCTCCGAGAGGATCTCGGTGGTCATGATCTCCGCCGGTGTCCCGACGTACCGGACGGTGCCCTCGGTCATCGCGACGATCCTGTCGGCGTAGGCGGCGGCGAAGTTGATGTCGTGGACCACGAGGACCACCGTCTTGCCGAGCTCGTCCGCGGCGCGCCGCAGCCTCGCCATCATGGACACGGCGTGCTGCATGTCGAGGTTGTTGAGCGGCTCGTCGAGCAGCACGTACTCGGTCTCCTGCGCGAGGACCATCGCGACGTAGGCGCGCTGGCGCTGCCCGCCGGACAGCTCGTCGAGGTACCTGCCCTGCAGGTCGAGCAGGTCGAGGAACCCGAGCGCGGTGTCGACGGCCTCCTCGTCCTGCGGGGTGCTGCGGCCCTGGGAGTGCGGGAACCTGCCCAGGCGGACCAGCTGACGGACGGTGAGCCTCGCGACGAAGTGGTTCTCCTGCCGCAGGATCGCGAGCCTCCGCGCGAGGTCGCGCGGGCGCGAGGTGACGACGTCGAGCCCGCCGACCGTGACCGTCCCGGTGTCGGCGCCGAGCAGCCGCCCGACGATGGTGAGCATCGTGGACTTCCCGGCGCCGTTGGGGCCCACGAGCGCGGTGACCCCGCCGGCGGGGATCTCGAGGTCGACGGGCCCGAGGGCGTGGACGTCGCCATAGGTCTTGACGACGTGCTGGAGCGTGATCACCGCAGGCCCTTCCGGAGCAGGTAGAGGAGGAACACGAGGCCGCCGCAGAGCTCGATGATCACCGAGATCAGGCCGGCCGCGTAGAACACGTGCCGCAGCACGAAGTAGGCGCCGAGCAGCGTCGCGGCGGCCACCGCGACGACCATGGGCAGGGTCCGTGCGTGCTCGCTGGACCCGACGAGCTGGTAGGTGAGCATCGCGACGACGAACCCGAAGAAGGTCATCGGTCCGACCATGGAGGTCGAGACCGAGATGAGCACCGCGACGAGCACGAGCGTGAGCATCACCTCGCGCTGGTGGCGGACACCGAGGCTGGTGGCGGTCTCCCGTCCGAGGGCGACGACGTCGAGGACGTGCCGTCGGCGCCACACCACCGTGCCGACCACCACGCACACGAGCGCGCCCCACGGCAGGTAGGTCACGTGCGAGGTGCTGATGTTGCCGAACAGGCGTGCCGAGAGGATGTCGAACTCGCTCGGTGTGAGCAGCCGCTGCATGAAGGTCGACAGCGACCCGAAGCCCATGCCGAGCACGACGCCGACGAGGAGCAGCAGGTGCAGGTCGGCCTTGGTGCCGGTGAACAGCCACCCGTAGAGCACGGAGGCGAAGACGATCATCAGCAGGCTCTGGACCGCGACCTTGCCGAGCCCGTCGATCGCGGCGAGGCTGCCTGCCCCGAGGAAGAACACGAGGGAGGTCTGGATGACGCGGTAGAGCGCGTCGAAGCCGAGGATCGAGGGGGTGAGGATCCTGTTGCCGGTGACCGTGTGGAAGATGACGGTGGCGACGCCCTGGCAGGTGGCGACCACGAGGATGGTGCCGACGGAGACGGCGCGGCTCTCGACGATGACCCAGAACCCGCGGCCCCCCGGCGGGGCGGGGTTGGCGTAGGTGAGGATGCCGACGGCCGCGGCGAGCGCCAGCAGGGCCACGAGGGTGAGGCGGGCGCCGTAGGACCGCGTGACCCGGCGCCAGCGGGGAGCACGGTGCGCGAGCGGCTGTGCGGGACCGGGCGGGCCTGGCGTCCGCACGTCGACCGCGGGCGACGAGCCCGTCGCCTCAGCCACGGCGCTGCACCCGGAGCACGAGGGCGACGAAGGCGACGGCGCCGACGAGCCCGAGGACCATCGAGACCGGCACCTCGAAGGGCATCCGCACCGTGCGACCCACGATGTCGCAGACGGTGACGAGCGCGATGCCGCCGAGGCACACCCACGGGAGGTTCGACCGCAGGTCGTCGCCGCGCAGCAGCGAGACGACGTTGGGGACCACGAGCCCGAGGAACGGCAGGAACCCCACGACGACGGTCGTGACCCCGGAGGCGACGGCCACCAGGGCCGTGCCGAGCAGGATCAGGCGGTCGTAGCGGACCCCGAGGTTGGTCGCGACCTCGCGCCCGAGACCGGCGACGGTGAGCCGGTCGGCCAGGACGAAGATCGCCCCGCACACGACGGCGACCACCCACAGCATCTCGTACTGGCCGCGGACCACGCTGGTGAAGCTGCCCATGAACCAGGTCCCGAGGAGCTGCAGGTAGTTCGTGGAGATCGCGACGAGGGTGGTCAGGGCACTGACCACGGCGCCGAGCATGATCCCGACGACGGGGACCACGAGGGTGGTGCGCACCGGGATGCGGCGCAGGATCGCCATGAAGACCATGGTCCCGACGAAGGCGGAGAGGCTCGCGATCACCATCCGGGTCGAGATGCTGGCCGTCGGGAGGACGATCACGGAGAGCAGCAGGCCGAGGCCGGCCCACTCGCTCGTGCCGATGGTGGTGGGCTCGACGAACCGGTTCTGGGTGAGCTGCTGGAGGACCAGCCCGCTCACGGCCATCGCGCTGCCGGCGAGCACCAGGGCGACGGTGCGGGGCACGCGGGTGATGGCGAACATCTCGGCGCCGCCCTCGGCCCGCAGGTCGTAGACGCCCACGAAGAGCGACACCACCACGAGGGCGAGGGTGACGAGGACGGCGACGGTCAGCGGGAGGGCCGACCGCCGACCCGGACCTGCGTCCGGGCCGGTGGTCGGGGCCTGCGCTGACGCCGCGGCGGCGGGTGCGGGGTCCTGGGCGTTCACGAGGGGAGCGTCAGCCCGTCAGGCCGCGGCCTCGAAGGCCTGCGCGATCTGCTCGTACAGCGCCGTGTACGCCTGGATGTCCTCGGTGAGGTAGAAGTCGGGGTCGAGGTAGACGACCTGCTGCTCGGCCACGGCGGTGACCGACGCGAGCGCCTCAGAACCCTCGATGAGCTCCTTGGCGGGGCGGTACTCGCCCTCGCCGACCCCGGCACCGTCACGGTCGAGGACGATGATCCAGTCCGGGTTCGCCGACGCGATGGCCTCGACGCTGATGTCGTCGCCGTGCGAGGTGTCCTCGGCGGCCTGCTCGATGGCGGGCTGAAGGCCGAGCGCGGGGAACAGCACGCCGATGCTGCGCCCGGTCACGGGCGCGCTGTACGAGATCTCGCCGCCCGAGGTGATGAGCCCGACAACCGTGCTCTGCCCGTCGTAGGCGGTGCGCGCGGCGTCGACCGCGGCGTCGTAGTCCGCGACGATGGCGGCGGCCTCGTCCTGGCGGTCGAAGATCTCGCCGAGGATCTCGGTCTGGCGGGCGAGCTCGGCGGCCTGGTCCTCCCCCTCGCGGGGTGCGATCTCGATGACCACCGCGTCCGGGTTCTGCGCCTTGATGTCGTCATAGCTGTCGGAGAACCGGTACCCGCCGATGATGAGGTCGGGCTCGGCCGCGACGATCGACTCGAGGTTCGGCTCGCGGTGCATGCCGACGTCGAGCACGGCGTCGTCGTCGGTGTACTCGGGCCAGAGGCCGTCGCCCATGATGCCCTTCGGTGCCGCGGCCAGCGGCACGTCCCAGGCGGAGAGCGTCTCGAAGACGTGGTTGTCGAGCGCGACGACGCGTGCCGGGTCGACGGGGACCTCGACGCTCCCGTGGTTGTCCTCGATGGTCACGGTCCGCGGTTCACCTCCGCCGGTCGTCTCACCGGCCTGCGACTCGGTGTCCGCGCCGCAGGCAGCGAGGACGAGGGCGAGCGGGACCGCCGTGAGGACGGCGGTCGCGGTGCGTGCGCGCAGGCGCAGTGACATGGTGAGGCTCCTCGGGTAGGTTGGTTAGGTCAGGCTAGCCTAACTGCCGAACGCCGACAAAGAGCACGTACCGGAGGATGTCGTCACCGCACGCTCCTCGAGCGGCAGCGAGCGGGGACGACGACGCCCCGCCGTCCGGGCCGGACGACGGGGCGAAGGAGCTGCCGGGGCAGACGGGCGCGCGTCTCAGCCCGTCACGACCCACTCGCCGTAGAACAGCGCCAGCCCTGCGATGACGCAGACCGCCGAGACGATCCAGAACCGGGCGACGATCGTCACCTCGGACCAGCCGATGAGCTCGAAGTGGTGGTGCAGCGGGGCCATGCGGAACACCCGGCGCCCCGTCAGCTTGAAGCTCGCGACCTGGATGATGACCGACAGCGTGACGATCACGAAGAGCCCGCCGAGCACCACGAGCAGCAGCTGGGTCTGGGTGAGGATGGCCAGGCCCGCGAGAGCCGCACCGAGGGACAGCGACCCGGTGTCGCCCATGATGATCTGGGCCGGCGAGGCGTTCCACCACAGGAACCCGAGGCACGCACCGGCGATCGCGCAGGACACCACCGCGAGGTCGAGCGCGTCGGTGACGGCGTAGCAGTTGGGGCCGGGGACCGTCTGGCAGCTCTGGTTGTACTGCCAGATGCTGATCATCGTGTACGCGCCGAAGACCATGACCGATGCCCCGGTGGCAAGACCGTCCAGGCCGTCGGTGATGTTGACGCCGTTCGAGGCGCCGGTGATGAGGATGTTGGCCCACAGGAGGAAGAGCACGGCGCCCACCGCCGGACCTGCGAACGCCAGGTCGAGGCTCGTGTCCCTGACGACGGAGATCGCCGTGGAGGCTGGGGACTGGCCGTTCGAGTCCTTGAGCAGCAGGGCTCCCAGGGCGAACAGGACCGTGACCAGCGACTGGCCCACGAGCTTCTGCCGGGAGGTGAGCCCGAGGCTGCGTTCTCTGCGGATCTTGGTGAAGTCGTCCAGGAAGCCGACGACGCCGAGGCCGACGAGCAGGAACAGGACGAGGAGCGCGCTGAGCGAGATGCGGCTCGGGGCCACCCTGATGAGGTCGGAGCCGTGCAGCGGCAGCAGGATCGCGTGCGAGGCGAGGTACCCGACGACCGCGGCGGCGATGATCACCGCACCACCCATGGTGGGCTTGCCCCGCTTGACGTGGTGGTGGGTCAGGTCGTCACGGACGAACTGGCCGTACCTGCGCCGGACCAAGAACCTGATGAAGGCGGGGGTGCACAGGAGCGACACTGCCGTGGCGATCCCTCCGGCCAGCAGGACGTTGACCATGGGCTCGCGGTGCTCCTTCTCGGCAGACGGACGGGCCGCCGCTCTGGCGGTCCGCGCCGACCGAGTCTACGGGGGACCTCCCACGAGGCTGGTCGCCGTCAGCTGCGGGGGCGGCACGTGCCGCCCCCGCAGGCCGCAGCCGGCCTCAGCCGAGCTGCGTGGCGACCTCGCGGGCGACGAGGTCGAGGTGGTCGAGGTCGCTCATGTCGAGGGCCTGGAGGTACACGCGCGTCGCACCGTGCTCGGCGAGGAGCCCGAGGCGGTCGACGGCCTCGCTCACGGTCCCGGCGACACCGTGCTCGCGGAGCTCGGCGGGCTCGCGGCCGATGGCTGCTGCCCGGCGGGAGAACTCGGCCTCGTCGGCGCCGACGCACATGACGAGCGCCGCCGAGTAGGCGAGGTCGTCGGCCGGTCGCCCGGCCTCCTCGCACGCCGCACGGACGCGGGCGAACATCTGCGGGATGTCGTCGATCTCCGGGAAGGCGGCGTTGAACTCGGTGCCGAACCGCGCGGCCAGGGCCGGGGTGCGCTTGGGCCCGTTGCCGCCGACGATCACGGGGACGGGGCTCTGCACCGGCTTGGGCAGCGCGGGCGAGTCGACGAGCGTGTAGTGCGTGCCGTCGAAGGAGTACTTCTCGCCGACGGGCGTCGACCACAGGCCGGTGATGATCTCGAGCTGCTCCTCGAGGATGCCGAAGCGCTTGGCCGGGAAGGGCACGCCGTAGGCGGTGTGCTCCTCGGCGAACCAGCCGGTGCCCAGGCCGAGCTCGACGCGGCCGCCGCTCATCTGGTCGACCTGCGCCACCTGGACCGCGAGGAGCCCGGGGTGGCGGAAGGTCGCCGAGGTCACGAGTGTGCCGAGCTTGATGCGGCTCGTCTCGCGGGCGAGCGCGGCGAGCGTGAGCCAGGCGTCCGTGGGGCCGGGCAGGCCGTCGCCGCCCATCGCGAGGAAGTGGTCGGAGCGGAAGAACGCGTCGTAGCCGAGCTCCTCGGTGGCCTGGGCCACCGCGAGGATGTCGTCGTAGGTCGCGCCCTGCTGGGGTTCGGTGAAGATGCGGAGGTCCATGCGGTCCAGCCTATGCGGGCGCCCGCGACGACGCCGGGCGTCAGCCCCTGACCAGGCCCGACCGGGCCGGGTCAGCGCCCGAGGCCGCGCAGCCGGCGGGGCAGGGCGAGGTCGGCCGCGTTGAGGACGGCGAGGACCGCCAGGGTCCGCCCGAGCACGCGGCGTCCGCGGGAGGTCTCGGCCGCGGGCCGGCGCAGGGCGACGGCCGCGCCTGCCGCGCAGAGCACGACCTCGGCGCCGGCCAGCACCCAGTAGGCGGTGGGTCGCTCGATCCACAGCCGCTGCAGGTCGTTCATGCGGCCGGGCTCGGTCGGCACCGTGGTGACCGACGACCACAGGGCTCGGACGAGGGGCTGGGCGGCGACGCGGCGCACGTCGGGGAGGTCTGCGGGCGGCAGCCACCCCTCGGCGACCTCCGCTGCCTCGACGGGCAGGCCGAGCAGGCGCATGAGCTCGGTGAAGGGGTCGTCGGAGTCCGCGTCGTCGAGCAGCGCCGCGAGGTGGACGGCCTGGACGGGGCTGAGGTCGAACTGCTGGACGATCTCGTCGGCGTCGGCCGTCGGCACCTCGAAGTACTCGTCGACGAGCTGCAGGACGTCCGAGGACGGGTCGTGCCCTTCTGACGGGTCGATCCGGAACCAGCGCGGTCCCCACTCGTGCGCGGTGATCATGCGGCCGGACTGGACCAGGCCCATGCGACGCCAGGGCCCGTTGCGCTCGAGGCCGATGGTCGGGCTGCTGGTGGGGCTGGTGACGACGGCCTCGAGGTCCGTGGTCGGCTCGACCCCGGCGATCACGGAGACCCCGTCCACCTGGGTGAACCAGAGGTCGGAGCCGGTGAGGTAGGCCAGGCGCGGGACGTCGGTCGAGCGGATGCGTCCCACGACGGCTCCGGCGCGTGCCTCGATGACCAGCCCGACGGCGTCGTCACCTGGCGTCTCGCCGGGGATCTCGAGGTCGGAGGAGATCCGGCACGCGACGTCGAGCGCGCGGGCCAGGTACGCGGCGACGTCGTCGCTCGACAGCGTGGGGTACGGGCCGTCGACGGGGTTCTCGTCGGGTGCCCAGCGGACGAGGCGGCCGTCGCTCCAGCCGACGGTGCGCGCGACCACCCAGCCGGGTGCGCCGAGCACGGCGCCGTCCATGAGGTCGGCGGGGATCCCGAGCTGGCCGAGGACGTCGGCGACCTCGGCGACGGTCGCGGCGGGCACGTGCTCGATCGCCTCGATCGGGAGGTCCGCCTCGCCGCGGGGGTCGCGCGGCTCGATCGCGACGAAGAGCGGGATGAGGGCAAGCTGGTCTGTTCCGGACGTCAGGTCGTGCATGCCACGAGTCTCACACACGGGCCACCGGTCGCACGACCGCGACGGCGCCCGCGCGACGGTGACGGCGTCCGCGCGACCGCGACGGCACTCCTGCGGACGACGACGCCCTCGCCGCCCGCTCTGAGGAGCAGGTGGCGAGGGCGCGGCGGTGCAGGGTGCGCTGAGCGTCAGAAGAGCGGCTCGGTCGAGATCTCGTCCTCGGACGGGGCCACGATGCCGAAGTCCTCGCCCCAGCCGGAGAAGGTCATGTCGACCGTGGCGCCGGCGACCTCGCTGGTGGTGCGGACCATGCGGTCCTGGTCGTCGACCCAGTACTCGTAGGTGAGCTCGGGCGGGAGCGCCGAGCCGGCAGCCTCGGCCTGCTCCTGGAGCTCGCCGGTCACCTTGGTGGTGTCGATGACGACGGTGTACTGCTGGGCCTGGACGCCGTCGACGTCGACGGGCTCGCCGACCTTCTCGACCTTGGTGAACGCACCCTCGAAGCCCTCGAGGCTGGCGGTCGGGTCGAGCTGCTCCTCGATGCCGTCGAACTGGCCGGCCAGCGGGTTGGTCTCGTCGGCCGGGTCGACCTTGACGAACTTGCCACCGCTGAGGTCACCCAGGTTGAGGTAGAAGATGGCGTCGACGATGCGGATCTCCATCTCCATGCCCGCCTGGTCCATGGTCATCGCCATGTTGGTGGTGCTGTCGGTGAGCTCGACGTTCGCCGAGATGGTCGCCTCGGTGCCGGCGGCCTCGGTGGTCATGTCGAGGCTGTACGAGCCGGCCTCGAGGGTCGCGGCCGTGAGGCGCTCCGCGAAGTTCTCGGTGGTGAGGTCGCCGGCGCCGGAGGCGGCGTCGTCGGACGAGGTGTCCTCCGAGGCTGCGTCGTCCGAGGCTGCGTCGTCCGCGGTGTCGGTCGCGTCGGTGCTGTCGCCTCCGGTGCCGAAGGCGGCCGTCGAGGTGTCCTTGGTGCTGTCCGAGTCGTCCGAGCAGGCCGTGAGGCCGAAGACGCCGACCGAGGCGACGGACAGGACGGCGATTCCGCGTGCGATACGCATGTGTTCTCCTTCGTCGAGAGCTGAGGATCCTCACCGGGGCCCGGCCCTGCCTCTGCGGCGGAGGGGCCGGAGACGACGCCGACTGCGGTGCTCGTGCACGAGTGCCGGCACTGCTGCTGGTCTTGGCCGTCTCCTGGTGGGATGACCTCACACTAGCCGCGGGAGGCGCGTCCGCGAGCGGTTCCGGATGGGCAGAAGTGCCCTCGCCCGGGGGTGGGGAGAGGTCCCCTGCGGGGATCCGGCACCCAGAGAAACAGCGAGAGCGGCTGCTCCTGTCGATCTCTCGACGGGTGCAGCCGCTCTCACGGTGGCGGTAGCGGTGAGATTCGAACTCACGGTGGACTTTCACCCACACACGCTTTCGAGGCGTGCTCCTTAGGCCGCTCGGACACGCTACCTCGCCGAGAAGACTACCTGGAGATCGCCGGATGGCTAAATCGGCGCCGATCCGCGGCAGCCGAGAGGGCGTCGCCTGGTCGCCGGCGACGGGCGGGCCAGGACCTTGACCCCGCACCGGGAGGCAGATACGTTCGAGACCGACGTCCTACATCGATGTAGAACGTCGGACCACGAGCGGTCGACGACGACCGCACCGAGAGGACGGACACCCCGTGGAACGACCCCTCAGCACCCGAGCCGCAGCCCTGCTCGCCGCAGCGGCCCTCGCGCTCGTGACCGCAGCGGCACCCGCACCCGCTCCCCCGCCCGCTCCCGCCACAGGCGACTCGACGGCCGTCGCTGCCGTGGCTGCCGCGCCGGCTGGGGACCCCGTCGGCGGCAAGACGCTCGTCGGCGAGACCTCGCCCATCCACGACCCCGCCCTCGTGATCGACGACGACGGCACCTGGTACGCGTTCTCGACCGGGCGGGTCAACCGGGAGAACGGCGGCACCATCCAGATCGCCACCTCCCACGACGACGGCACCACCTGGGAGTACGCGGGCACCGTCTGGGACGAGATCCCGGCGTGGATCGACGACCACTTCTCCGACGGGGCGCTGCCCGACAACCTCTGGGCCCCCGAGGTCTACGAGCACGACGGCACTTACTACCTCTACTACTCGGCGTCGCGGTTCGGCACCGACGACTCCCTCACCGCGCTCGCCACCAACGTGACGCTCGACCCGACCGACCCCGACTACGAGTGGGTCGACCAGGGTCTCGTCGTCGAGTCCCCCGTCTCCGGGCTGC
The DNA here is from genome assembly GCF_000024925.1 of Sanguibacter keddieii DSM 10542. NCBI lineage: Bacteria > Bacillati > Actinomycetota > Actinomycetes > Micrococcales > Sanguibacteraceae > Sanguibacter > Sanguibacter keddieii. The sequence goes on along the minus strand of NC_013521.1, from coordinate 507,011 downwards.
CGGGGGACGCGCGGTTCAACGCGATCGACGCCGGGATCGTCGAGGACGAGGACGGCAACCCCTTCATGGCCATCGGCTCGTTCTGGTACGGGATCTTCCTGGTGCCGCTCGAGTGGCCGAGCGGTAAGCCCGTCGACGGCTGGCAGGAGCAGACCGTCAACATCGCCGACAGGTTCGTCGCCGGCAACCCGATCGAGGCCCCGTACATCACGCACCGCGACGGCTACTACTACCTCTTCGTGTCCTTCGGGGCGTGCTGCCAGGGCGCCGACTCCACCTACCAGGTGGCCGTCGGGCGCTCAGAGTCCGTGACCGGCCCGTACCTCGACCGCGAGGGTCAGGACATGTACGGCGGCGGCGGGACGATCCTGCTCGAGGAGCACGGTGCCGTGGTGGGTCCGGGCGGGCAGTCGGTGTCCGGCGACTACCTGGCCTTCCACTACTACGACGCCTCCAACGAGGAGATCCCGTACTTCCCGACGCTCGGGATCCAGCGCCTCGACTGGGTCGACGGGTGGCCCGTGGCCGACCAGCGCGTCGAGCTGCCGACGGTCGCCGCGGGGCCGGCCGACGTGACTGTGGCCCCGGGCGCCGCCGCGACCTTCACGACCACGGCCACCGGAATCCCCTCCCCCGTGGTGGAGTGGGAGACCTCGACCGACGACGGCGCGACGTGGACCGACGTCGCCGTCCAGCCGCGGACCGTGCCCGGCGAGGCCTCCGCGAGCGCCGACGGGCCGTCGGCGGCAGCACAGGGCGTCGCCTCGTCGACCCTGAGCCTCGCCGAGGTCACCGCGGAGCAGGACGGCACCCTCGTCCGCGCCCGGGTGACGAACGCCCACGGGGCCACGGTCACCGAGACCGCAACGCTCACGGTCGTCGCACCCGAGCCCTGATCACGCCCGGACCAGGGTCAGCGCTCCGAGGGGTGGGCTCGGACGGGTGCGTGCTCGGACGGGGTGTTCTCGGAGGGCCGAAGGATCTGGGGAGGCGGGGGCGGCAGGCGGTCGTAGCCTGGGGAGGTGGACCATGCACAGCCCGAGACTCCCTCCCCCGCCTCCCTCTCCGCCCTGCCGCTCGCCTCGAGCGCGGTCGACGCGGCCGAGCTCCCGCAGGAACCTGCGGGAGCCTCGGCGCCGACCAGCGCGGAGGACGACGGCGCCCAGGACGCCGCGGGTGCCGCGCGTGAGCAGCGGGTGTCGCGACCGTCACCGCGACGCGACCACCCCGAGCCCTCCGAGGCCGACCTCGCGGCGATGCTCGACCTGCTGCGCGGTCGACGCTTCGCGGTGCTCACGGGTGCTGGTGTCTCGACCGACTCCGGTATCCCTGACTACCGTGGGCCCGACTCGCCGCCGCGCAACCCGATGACGTACCAGCAGTTCATCGGCGACGAGTCCTTCCGCCGGCACTACTGGGCCCGTAACCACGTGGGCTGGCGGCACGTGGAGCGGACGAGCCCGAACGAGGGCCACCGCGCCCTGACGCGCCTGGAGCAGGCCGGGCTCGTGACGGGCATCATCACGCAGAACGTCGACACCCTGCACGTGGTGGCGGGGGCGGAGAACGTCGTCGACCTGCACGGCAGCTTCGACCGGGTGGTGTGCCTCGACTGCGGGCACGTGGTGTCCCGCGAGTCGCTCGCGACGCGGCTGGAGGAGGCGAACCCCGGGTTCGTCGAGTCCATCGGTGACGTCGCCGACATCGAGATCGCGCCTGACGCCGACGCCGTGATCGAGACGACTGCGCACTTCCGTCCGGTCGCCTGCGAGGTGTGCGGCGGCACGCTCAAGCCCGACATCGTGTACTTCGGCGAGATGGTCCCGAAGGCACGGGTGGCCCGCGCCTTCGCGATGGTCGACGAGGCGGAGGTGCTGCTGGTCGCCGGGTCGTCGCTCACGGTCCACTCCGGCCTGAGGTTCGTCAAGCACGCCGCCAAGGCGGGCATCCCGGTGATCATCGTCAACCGTGGGGAGACCCGCGGCGACCCCCTCGCGACCCTCACGGTCGATGCGGGGGCGACGCAGACCCTCGAGGCGATCGCGCGGGCGCTCGCTCCGTGACGTCGTGCCGGGCGCGTGGGCGGGTGGCTCAGGCGCGAGGAACTCGGTGGTCCGCGAAGAAGTCGAGGAGCAACGCGGCGCACTCCGCCTCACGGACACCGCCCACCACCTCGACGCGGTGGGTCGAGCGGCGATCGCGCACGAGGTCCCACATCGACCCGGTGGCGCCCGCCTTGTCGTCCCAGGCTCCGAGGACGAGCCGGGGCACGCGGGCGAGCATCGTCGCCCCCGCGCACATGACGCAGGGCTCGAGCGTCACGACGAGCGTGCATCCGGTGAGCCGCCACTCGCCGAGGGTCTGGGCGGCCTCGCGCAGCGCGAGCACCTCGGCGTGCGCCGTGGGGTCCCCCGCGGCCTCGCGGGCGTTGTGGCCGCGGCCGATCACAGTGCCGTCGGGGCCGACGACGACCGCGCCCACCGGCACGTCGCCGGTCTCGAGGGCGAGCCGCGCCTCGTCGATCGCCAGACCCATGAGCTGGTCCAGCTCGGGACGGGGCACGGGTCGGGGCGCGGAGCCTGGGGCCGTGGGCGAGGTCATGGCGGCGAGCCTACCCGCGGGGCCGCTCTGCCCTCGGGCCCGAGGTCGCACGCACGGGTCCGGGTGACGCTGTAGGTTGTCACCATGCGCTTGCACGTCGCCGACCACCCTCTGGTGGCCCACAAACTCACCGTCCTCCGTAACAAGGAGACGGCGTCCCCGACGTTCCGCCTCCTCGTCGACGAGCTCGTCACCCTCCTGGCCTACGAGGCCACCCGCGAGGTCGCGACCGAGCCCCACACCATCTCCACGCCCGTCGCCGAGACCATCGGCACCCGCATCGCGGACCCGCGTCCGCTCGTTGTGCCGATCCTGCGGGCCGGCCTCGGCATGCTCGACGGCATGACGCGCCTACTGCCGACCGCCGAGGTCGGGTTCCTGGGGATGCAGCGCAACGAGGAGACCCTCGAGGCCGTCACGTACGCGAACCGTCTCCCGGACGACCTCACCGGTCGCCAGTGCTTCCTCGTCGACCCCATGCTCGCGACCGGCGGCACGCTCGTCGCAGCGATCGACTTCCTGCTCAAGCGGGGCGCGCGCGACGTCACCGTCGTGTGCCTGCTCGCCGCACCCGAGGGCCTCGAGGTCCTCGAGAAGGCCGTCGGCGACCGCGGGGACGTGAAGGTGGTCGTCGCTGCTGTGGACGAGCGCCTGGACGAGAACGCGTACATCATCCCGGGGCTCGGGGACGCCGGGGACCGCCTGTACGGCGTGGTCGACTGACGGTCGACCCGACACGGGTGTTCGCTGCGGGCCGTGGTCTCCTCTCGGAGGCCGCGGCCCGCAGCCGTTCCGCGGGTCGCACGCACCACTCCGACGCGACCGGCCTGCGATGCACGACCTGTGGCCCGCGGCGGCCTGCACCTCGCATCGCGCCGTCTCGACGGGTGAGCACCCTGTCGTATCGTCATCTGAGACTGCACCTCCTACCCCTGGCCGTGGCGCGTCTCGTCTGAGAGTGTGCGCGGGTGAGCCTCCCGCGCCCGATCGTCGACACCTCCTCGCAGGTGCTGCTCGACGTGCGCGCGTGCGGCCGTGCGTGTTGTCGGTCCTGACCACCGAGCCCAGGACCGACCTTCCCCGCCCGACGGCGGAGACCGCACCCCCGGAGACCGCCATGACGGCACCCGCAGACCTCGCAGCACCTGCACGACGGCTCGACGCCCCGCCGACGTCACCGCGCCCGCAGCACGGCTTCCTGCTCTGGGTCGGCATCGACCCGCAGGACCGCTCCCGCCAGGCGGCAGACATCATCGAGCTCGCCGAGACGCTCGGTGAGCTGGCTCGCGAGCTGCTGCCCACCGCCGAGACCTACACGGCGCTGTCCCTCGGCGGGGCCGGGGGCACCGGGCAGCGACCGGTCGAGATCGACGGGCTCGGGGACCGGCTCGCGCACCTCGAGGTGGTCGACCGACCTCGAGAGCCACGGCTCACCGTCGACCTGGGATCGCGGCAGGTGGCGGTCGACGGCCGGGAGCAACGACTCACCTACAAGGAGTTCGAGCTGCTGGCCTACCTCGTGGCCGCTCCTGGCCGGGTGGTCGGGCGGTCCGAACTCTTCGCGTCGGTCTGGCGGTCGCGGCCCGCTGAGCCGGGCTCGCGCACCATCGACGTCCACGTGCGGCGGCTGCGCGACAAGCTCGGGCTGCACCACGAGATCCTCACGGTCCGCGGAGCGGGCTACCGGTACGAGGCGTCGGCGCGGGTCGAGGTCGTGGAGGCCCGGCGCGCCGGGTGACGGTCGGGGCTGACGGCTCAGGGTCGACGTGTCGCAGGGGGACACGCCGGGCATGCGGCCGTCGCGCGAGGCGCCGGTCGCGCAGGTACAGGGCGGCGTGCCGGTCGCGCGGCGCCCTGGGCGCAGCGGGACCTGGCCGCAGCGGGGCCTAGGCCCCGGGACGCAGACAGCCGGTCCACCCGAGGGTGGACCGGCTGTCGGTGCTGAGGTCGTTGCGCGCGGGTGGGGGCCGACGCGTCCTGGCCCGGCGAGAGGCTGAGGGACGCTGGCGCGCTGCGGTGTCCAGCAGGGGGCGCTCGTCGTGAGACGGCGCAGGTATCAGCGCGGGGTGTAGGTGAGGCAGTCCGCGAGGTCGCCGGCCGAAGAGCCCGCACCGATGCGGATCGAGGAGGCCGTGCACTCGAGGGCGACGTTGTTCGCGCACTCGGAGCGCTGGCAGGCGCCGACATGGGCGACGACCTTGTCGAGGCCACCCTTCGCGGACAGCGGGATGAAGGTGGCGCACTCGGCGGCACCGGCGTGGCCGGCGACCGTCACGGCGCCGGCGTGGCACCCGTCGTGGTTGTAGCCGCAGGACGCGACCGAACACTCGCTGACGTGGGGCAGGTCCAGAAGTGCACTCATGATTCCTCCAGCTGTGGTGGCGATGCTCTCGGTGGCACGTGGGGGGTTCTGACGTGCTTTTCCATCACCGTAGACCGCCGAAGAAATGCTGTATAGCAAGCAAGGACTTACTTACCTGGCGCCATTTGTCGAATGAATAGCGCACGTTCTTGTTGCATAAACGGTCTGACCTGGCCCGTACGATGTGGGCATGGCACCCACACGACCTCCGCGCCCTTCCTCCGGCGGGGTCGCTGGGATCCTCCGGAACCGTCGGGTGCGCGTGGGGGTCGGGGTGGTCGCCGGTCTCACGCTCCTCGCGGTCGCCGGGCCGGTGGTGTTCGTCCAGGCGCGGGCCGCCGACCACATGTACACGGCGGACGACGTCCCCGCGACGCCCGTCGCGCTCGTGCTCGGCGCGCGGGTCTACGACGACGGGACACCCTCGCAGTTCTTGCGGGCACGACTCGACCTCGCCGTCGAGCTGTACGGCGCCGGGTCGGTCGAGGTCCTGCTGGTGCCCGGGGACGGGCGGCCGGACCACAACGACGAGCCGGCGGCGATGCGCCGGTACCTCGTCGAGCAGGGCGTGCCTGCCGAGGCGATCATCCAGGACTCGGCGGGCTTCGACACCTACGACTCGTGCGTCCGGGCGGACAAGGTCTACGGCGTCGGTGCGCTCACCGTCGTCACGCAGAGCTTCCACCTCGCCCGCGCGGTGACGACCTGCCGCGCTGTGGGGGTCGACGCGGTCGGCGTCGGCGACACGACCGTCAAGTCACGCCGCGCCACCTGGGCGAAGACCACCCTGCGCGACCAGCTCGCCGCCATGAAGACCGTCGTCGACCTCGTGACGAAGCGTGAGCCGCTCCTCGGCCCGCCCGACGACGCCGTCCAGACGGCGTTGGCGACGGCCCAGACACACTGAGCCAGCCAGCCATCCTCGAGTTCGTGAGTTCGGAGAGAGTTCGTGACCCCTACGGCACGAACTCGCTCGAAAGTCACGAACTCGCCGGGCGGGCCGGGCGGGTCAGCGCTGGGGGCGCCAGAGGACGAGGGCGGCGCGCTCGTCGGCCTCGACGACCGTCTCGCCGCCGCGGCGCCACCCGGTGCGGCGCAGGCGGCGGCCGCCGCGGACCGCGACGACGTCACCCGACGACGCCGCGGTGAAGATGCGGGAGCCGGGGTCGGCCGCCGCGGCGAGGAGCTCGACGCGGTGCTCGAGCACGCGGACCTGCGCCTCGAGGTCGAGGATCCGCTTGATGCCGGCGAGGTTGATGCCCTCGTCCTGGCTGAGGCGCTGGACCTCGACGAGCTGGAGGACGTCGCGCCGCGAGTAGCGGCGACCGCGCCCGGGCGAGCGCTGCGGGGACACGATACCGAGCCGGTCGTACTGCCGCAGGGTCTGCGGGTGCATGCCGGCGAGCTCGGCCGCCCGCGAGATGACGAACACCGGCTCGTCGTCCCGCGGGGGCGGGGTCTGCGTTCCGCGCTGCGCCATGGCCTACTCCTTCGCTCGTGCGACGAGGTCTTCCCGGACGTTCTCACCACCCGTGGCGGCGGCGAAGGCCTCGACCGCCTCACGTGCTGCCTTGGAGAGCTTCTGCGGCACCGCGACCTGCACGGTGACCAGCAGGTCTCCAGTCTGCTTCGCGGTCTTGACGCCACGGCCCTTGACACGCAGGACACGACCGGACGGCGTGCCCTCGGCGACCTTGACCTTGACGCTCGAGCCGTCGAGGGTCGGGACCTCGAGCTGCGTGCCGAGCGCGGCCTCGGGGAAGGTCACGGGGACGGTGATGCGCAGGTTGTGGCCGTCGATGCTGAAGACGGGGTGGGGCGTCACGGTCACGGCGACCACGAGGTCGCCCGCGGGGCCGCCGCCGGTGCCGGGGCGTCCCTTGCCGCGGAGGCGGATCTTCTGGCCGTCGCGCACACCCGCCGGGATGCGCGCCGTCATCTGCCGCCCGTCGACGGTCAGCGTCACGGTGCAGCCCTCGACCGCCTCGCGGAAGGGCAGGGTCGCCGCGGTGGTGAGGTCCTGCCCGGCCTGGGGGCGGGCCTGCTGGCGGAACCCGCCGGGCGCACCGCCCGCGCCGCCGAACATGGAGCTGAGGATGTCGTCGAAGCCGTCGGGCATCCCGCCGCCACCACCGGCGTACTGCTGGCGGCCTCCGCCGCCACCGCCGAACATCCCGCCGAAGACGTCCTCGAAACCTGCCGAGCCGCCGCGTCCTCCGCTGCCCGCGGAGAACCGTGCACCGCCGCCAGCCATCGCGCGGACGGCGTCGTACTGCTGGCGCTGCTCGGAGTCGGAGAGCACCGAGTAGGCCTCGCCGATCTCCTTGAACTTGCTCTCGGCCTTGGGGTCGCCGGCGTTCTGGTCCGGGTGGTACGTGCGGGCGAGCTTGCGGTACGCCTTCTTGATGGCCGCGTCGTCGGCGTCCTTCGAGACGCCCAGGGAGGCGTAGAAGTCCTTCTCGATCCAGTCCTGACCGGTCAAGGCGTCTCCTTCCTCGTGGGTGAGCTGCAGCGCTCACCGGTAGCAGTGTGAAGTATGGGACCGGCTATCGCCGGTGTGCCGCGCCCGCTCTCGCGGGGCGACGACCGAGGCCCGGGACCGCCTCGCGCCCGTCGGTGTCGACGGCGAGGCGGTCCCGGGCTCAGGGGTGCGTCAGGCCTCGGGCCCGACGACGGCGACGCGTGCGGCTCGCACCACGCGGTCACCGATGCGGTACCCGACCTCGACGACGTGCTGGACCGTGGTGGTCTGCGCGTCGGGCGACGTCTGGTGCATGAGCGCCTCGTGGACGGCGGGGTCGAACTCCTCCCCCGCCTCCCCGTACTGCTCGACGCCGAAGCGGGTGAGCGTCGCGGTCAGTTTGTCCGCGATCGACTCGAAGGGACCGGTGAGGTCTCCCGCCTGCCGTGCTCGTGAGACGTCGTCCAGCACCGGGAGGAGCCCGACGAGGAGCTCCTCGATGCCTCGTGCACGTGCCGCCTCCTGCTCGCGCTTGGCGCGCTTGGAGAAGTTCACGTACTCCGCGTTGAGCCGCTGGAGGTCCGAGAGGCGGTCGGCCGACTCGGCCTGCGCCTTCTCGAGCTCCGTGAGCTCGGCCGCGGGTGCGGCCGGTGCTGCGTCGACGTCGAAGGCCTCGGCGGACGGCTCGAAGTCGAGACCTTCCAGGGGGTCGTTGCCTTCGGGCGTGTTCTCGGCGCCCGTGCCCTCGTTGCTCGTCACTTCTTGTCGTCCTCGTCGTCGACGATCTCTGCGTCCACGACGTCCTCGTCAGAGGAGGTCGAGGAGGCGTCGGCGTCGGCCGGTGCACCCTCGGGAGCCTCGGACTGCTGGGCGTAGAGCGCCTCGCCGATCTTCTGCGCGACCGTGTTGAGGGTCTCCTGCTTGGCCTTGATCTCGGCGATGTCGGTGCCCTCGAGCGCCGTCTTCACCTCGTCGACCGCGGTCTGGACCTCAGTGCGGACGTCCTCCGAGAGCTTGTCCTCGTTGTCCTTGAGGAGCTTCTCGGTCGAGTACGCGAAGGACTCGGCCTGGTTGCGGGTCTCGGCCTCCTCGCGGCGGGCCTTGTCCTCGGCCGCGTGCTCCTCGGCCTCGCGGACCATGCGGTCGATGTCCTCCTTCGGCAGCGCGGAGCCACCGGTGATGGTCATCGACTGCTCCTTGTTCGTGCCGCGGTCCTTGGCGGACACGTGGACGATGCCGTTGGCGTCGATGTCGAAGGCGACCTCGACCTGCGGCACGCCGCGCGGCGCGGGAGCGATGCCCGTGAGCTCGAAGGTGCCCAGCGGCTTGTTGTCGCGGGCGAACTCGCGCTCACCCTGGAACACCTGGATGAGGACGGACGGCTGGTTGTCCTCGGCGGTCGAGAAGATCTCGGAGCGCTTGGTCGGGATGGCCGTGTTGCGCTCGATGAGCTTGGTCATCACGCCGCCCTTGGTCTCGATGCCGAGGGAGAGCGGGGTGACGTCGATGAGCAGGATGTCCTTGCGCTCACCCTTGATGACACCGGCCTGGAGGGCAGCGCCGACGGCGACGACCTCGTCCGGGTTGACGCCCTTGTTGGGCTCCTTGCCACCGGTGAGCTCCTTGACGACGTCCGTCACCGCAGGCATGCGGGTCGAGCCACCGACGAGGACGATGTGGTCGATGTCGCTGATGGAGACGCCTGCGTCGCGGATGACGGCGTGGAACGGTGCCTTCGTCCGGTCGAGGAGGTCCTGGGTCATCTGCTGGAACTGCGCACGCGTGAGCTTGGAGTCCAGGTGGATGGGGCCGTTCTCGCTCATCGAGAGGTACTGCATCGAGATGTTGGTGCTGGTGGCCGAGGAGAGCTCCTTCTTGGCCTGCTCAGCAGCCTCGCGCAGACGCTGGAGGGCGATCTTGTCCTTCGACAGGTCGACACCCGAGGAGTTCTTGACCTCCTTGATGAGGTGCTCGACGATCCGGCTGTCCCAGTCGTCACCACCGAGGCGGTTGTCACCGGAGGTCGCGCGGACCTGGATGGTCGAGAAGTCGTCCTCGTCCTTGCCCACCTCGAGGAGGGAGACGTCGAAGGTCCCGCCACCGAGGTCGAAGACGAGGATGAGCTCGTCCTCCTTGCCCTTCTCGAGGCCGTAGGCGAGGGCGGCGGCGGTGGGCTCGTTGACGATGCGCAGGACGTTGAGGCCGGCGATCTGGCCGGCGTCCTTGGTCGCCTGGCGCTCGGCGTCGTTGAAGTACGCGGGGACGGTGATGACGGCGTCCGTCACGGCCTCGCCCAGGTACTCCTCGGCGTCGCGCTTGAGCTTGCCGAGGATGCGCGCGGAGAGCTCCTGCGCGGAGTACTTCTTGTCGTCGACCTCGACCGACCAGTCGGTGCCCATGTGGCGCTTGACCGACGCGATGGTGCGGTCGACGTTGGTGACGGCCTGGCGCTTGGCGATCTCGCCGACGAGGACCTCGCCGGTCTTGGAGAACGCGACGACGGAGGGGGTGGTGCGAGCGCCCTCGGCGTTCGCGATGACGGTGGGCTCGCCACCTTCGAGGACGGAGACGACGGAGTTGGTGGTACCGAGGTCGATGCCGACTGCACGTGCCATGGGTGATGCCTTCCTTCCGAACACCGGCCGGGTCGCGGTGCTGGTGCACCTGCGGGGCCCGGACCGACTGCGATTGAGTCTGTTCCACTCAAGTCTGCACCCGGCCGGATCGGAGAGCAACCCGCCTGGGTCAAACTTGAGTCTGCTTGGCTCAACCTTGAGGCACCCGATCGTATTCCCGTCCTGCACTGGCGCAGCTCCGAGGCTGCGCGCGGGGGCGTCGACCGGACCGAGCGCGGCGAGATCACCGCCGCGCCCAGTCCGGCCCGGCCCGGTCGTCGCAGGACGGCGGGCTCAGGACGTCAGGCCTCGCTCAGGCCAGGTCGACCCGGTCTGCCTGCGGCCCGCGGTCGCTCTGCCGCACCTGGAAACGGACCCGGTCGCCCTCGTACAGCTCCTGGCCCTCCCGCACGACCGAGACGTGCACGAAGAGGTCCGGGCCGCCGGAGTCGGGCGTGATGAAGCCGAAACCGCGCTCTGCGTCGTAGCGCGCCACGACACCCTCGCCGCCGCGCGCCGGGGCGCGGGACGCCTCCGGACGCTGGGACCCGCCACGGCCCGGGGCGCTGCGGGCACCCCGGCCCGTCCCGCCCACGACCCGGACGTCCTGAGCCTGCGGACCCCGGTCGCCGGGCACGACGCTGAAGCTCACGCGATCGCCCTCGACCAGCTCGGTGGCTCCTCCGGCGAGCGACCGGGCGTGGACGAAGGCGTCCGGCTCCCCGGAGTCGGGGGTGACGAAGCCGAAGCCCTTGCCCGCGTCGTACCAGCTCACGGTGCCGTCAGCGCCGTCGGCACCGGCGGGACCCGCGGCCTGCGCGCCGGCAGCCTGAGCGGCGAGCGGCAGGAGGTGGTCCGCCTGCGGCCCCTTCTCGCCCTCGACGACGAGGAACGCGACCCGCTGCCCCTCGGCGATCACGCCTCCACCGACGATGGCGGAGCTGTGCGCGAAGATCTCGGCCCCTCCACCGTCGGGCGTCACGAAGCCGTAGCCCTTGGTCGGCTCGTACCAGGTGACGGTGCCGAGCTGGCCCAGGGCTGCCTCGACGGCGCTGTCGCCGGTGATCTGGACTCGGCGGGCCTGCGGACCGCGGTCGCCCTCGCCGATCTCGAACTCGACGGACTGGCCCTCGCGGAGCGACTGGGTCCCGTCGTCGTTGCCGACGATCTCGGACGCGTGGACGAACAGGTCATCGGCGCCGTCGTCGAGGGCTAGGAAGCCAAACCCTCGCTCGGCGTCGAACCAGCGGACGGTTCCCTGGGGCACGGTGGACTCCTCATGTTGACGGTGGTTGCTGCTCCCAGTGTCCCCGACGAGAGCCGCGGGACGCTCACCGCCTGCCGGACCACCGCTAGACCACCGACACGATCCTCCACACAGCCCGGTCCTTGATCAGGCCCGGGTCGCCGGAACCACGGTGCGCGACGACCGCCTCGTAGACCAGCCCGTCGTGCACCACGCGGTCACCCGCCGCGTAGTCCGCCCAGGCGTCCCACGCCGGGTACGGCTGCGTGGGGTCGGGCGGGAGGACCGTCGGCGCCTTGTCGACGGCGACCGGGGTGACGCCCCGCGGCACCGCGACGTCGACGACCGCCAGCAGATCGGCAGACCCACCCTGGCCCTCGTCGGTCCCCTCGGCGACCGCCACCGCGCTGGCGGCAGGGACGTACAGGCTCTGGTCCGCCCGCGCCGGGGAGGCCGTCGACGGGGGCGCCGCGGCGCCGACCGCGACCACACCCACCAGGGCGAGACTCGTGAGCATCACCTGGGCCCTGCGTCGTTCTCGTGACATGACATCCTCCTCGTGACGATCGGTGCGTCGGGTGACATATCGGGGGGTGTCGACGACCGTACGGACGGCACCTGAGGTCCGCCTGGACGCAGCGTGCGACTCTCCTGAGACCGGCGACGTCGACCGTCGGGGCCGTCGACCAGGAGACCGCCCCGGAGGGGACGTGCACGAGGACGAGACGGTGGGCTCATGGGCGAGGACGTGATGGCCGTCGCGACGGCCCCGGTGCACGCTGGCAGGGACGTGCGCCGGCTGCTACCTCACAGGCTCCCGCGCGGCGCGACCCACTCGTGCGACAACCTCGGCTCGACCGAGGCGATGTGCTCGTAGTCGGCGTCGTAGTGGATCACCGTGGCACCGTGCTCGATCGCCAGAGCAGCGACGAGCGTGTCGATCGCGCCTGCGGCGCGCACCTTCCCCCCCGCGACCTCTGCCACCGAGGCCGCTGCTGCGGCATCTCTCACCTGCGAGCCCGCAGCCGGATCCCAGGCTCCAGCAGGTCGCCGAGCGACTCCATCCCGATGATCGCGTCGATCGCACGGTGCTGCTCTGCCCGGGCGACCACCTGCTCGAGGGCGGAGGTGATCGCACCGCGCTCGGTCGTCGCGCCAGTCACCCTCATCGCCTGCTCGACGAGACCGGCAGGCAGGTCGACGCTCGTCATCTCCATGCCCCACTCCTCTCATGTACCTAGATGGGCATCATCATCCGGGAGGCTGTGCGTCGAGTCCAGGGGCCCCCGGGAGACGGCGGCGCACGATGGCCCCGGCGCGGGTGCGCCGGGGCCACCTCAGCCGGTCCACGGACTACCGTCAGACGCCATGGCGCGTCGACATCGATGGACCGCGGTGCCGACCAGGGTCAGGCGGCCTCGTCGACCACCCTCCACAGCGACAGCGCGTGGATCCAGCCCGGGTCGCCGTGGCCCTGGTAGCTCTGGACCGCCTCGTAGACGAGGCCGTCGTGCGTGACACGGTCGCCGACCGTGTACGCCGCGAAGGGGTCCCACACCGGGTACAGGGGTCCGTCACCCTGCTCGGTGGTCACCGAGAACGGGTCGCTCGCGCTCGAGGCACCGGTCGCGTCGTGCGCGACGACCGTGTAGTGGTACGTGGTCGACGGCGCCAGGCCCTCGTCGAGGTACCGGACGTCTGAGGTGGTGCCCACCTCGACAGGCTGACCCGAGCCGGTGGCACGCAGCACCGTGTAGTGCGTGACCGCCGCAGGACCGGTGGAGCCGGTCCACATGAGGTCGACGCTCGTGCTCGTGGTCGCCATCGAGTGCAGGGACGACGGAGCCGTCGGCCCGTCTGCCCCGTCGGGCCCGGTGGTCGCGACCGACAGGGCCTCGCTGTGCCGGGAGACCGCGCCGTCGACGTCGACCGCGCGGACCGTGTAGCCGTAGCTCGTCGACGCCCGGAGACCGGAGTCCTGGAACGTGGTGGTCGGCGTGCTGCCGACCTTCGCGCCGTCACGGTAGACGTCGTAGTGGTCGATGCCGTCGGACGCAGACGCCTGCCAGGTGAGGTCGACGGTTGACGAAGAGCTCATCGCCGCCAGCCCGGTCGGGGCGTCGGGGACGTCAGCCTCGGGCCCGTCACCCTGGATGTCGACGTCGATCGCGTTGTAGAACGCGTTCGCCGTGTCGGCGACGTCCCACACGGCGTAGATGACGTGGTAGCCGTGGTGGTCGGCCGGGACGTCGATCGTGTGCACCGGGTTGGTGGTGGCCGGGGTCCCGTCGTGCTCGATGGTGGTGAGCTCCTCGAGCACTGCCCTGGTCAGCGGTGCGTTCTGGTCCCATCCCTCCTTGGTGATGTAGTAGGTCCACTTGCTGGTGCGGTGCGGGGCCGTGTAGTGCCAGGTGATGATGTTCGGGCCCGGCGTGATCTCGTTCTTGACCCAGCGGTCCGAGGTCTGCTCGTCCAGGTTTCCCCCGAACAGCCCGCCTGCCGACGCGAGCTGGCCGTCGGCCGGCCCGCCCTCGGGGAAGCCCTTGGGCCCCTCGAGGCTCTGCGGCTCGAACTGCACCGCCCCGAGGTTCACGTTCTCCCGGAGGGCGGCGCGGGCGACCATGTCCGCCCCCTCTCCTCCGACGTACCCGTGGGCAGACGCGGGTGCCGTCCCGATGACGGCGAGCGCCCCGACGAGGACGAGGCTGGTCAGCCCGGCCCTGATGGATCTGTGCGTTCTCGACATGCGTGCCTCCTGCGGTATGGCCGACCGGCTGGTCCGCTCGGCGCGGTGCGGCCAACATAGGACTTTGGTCCTATACGACACAAGGATTCCACGGAGGCCCCTTTGTCGCTCCTGCGGTGATCCGCTCCCGTCAGACGGATTCCCGCACCGGCCGTCCGGTCGGCGAGGGCGACCGCCAGCCGGCGTCGTGACGCACAAGCCGGACATGTATACGCTTACATCAGACCTCCGCGCCGGCCCCGCACCCGTTGCGAGCCCGGCAGACCCTCGGACCGAAGGACCCCTCGTGCCCACTCCCCTGACCACCCTGACCGCCCCCGACGGGACCGTCTTCCGCGATCTCGACAAGGACGGCGTCATGGCGCCGTTCGAGGACCCCCGCGAGAGCGTCGAGACCCGCGTCGAGGACCTGCTCGGACGCATGAACCTCGAGGAGAAGGCGGGTCTGATGTTCCAGACCGTCATCGAGACGAGCCCCGACGGGACCCTTGTCGAGCAGACCGGCGCGATCAGCAAGTCCCCGACCACCGTCGTGGTCCAGGAGAAGCTGCTCAACCACTTCAACGTGCACGTGCTGCCCGAGGGCCGCCTCGCCGCCCGCTGGCACAACAACCTGCAGGCCGTCGCCGAGCAGACCCGCCTGGGCATCCCCGTGACCGTCTCGACCGACCCGCGGCACGCCTTCCACGAGAACACCGGGGCGTCCTTCGCGGCCGGGCACTTCTCGCAGTGGCCCGACTCCCTCGGCCTCGCCGCGATCGGCGACACCGAGCTGGTCCGCCAGTTCGCCGACGCCGCCCGCCAGGAGTACCTGTCCGTGGGCATCCGCGCGGCGCTGCACCCCTGCGTCGACCTCGCGACCGAGCCCCGCTGGGCCCGCCAGCTCAACACCTTCGGTGAGACGTCCCAGCTGGTCAGCGACTTCACCGCCGCCTACCTCGACGGGCTCCAGGGCCCCGGCGGCGCGCTGAGCGCCGAGTCGGTCGCCTGCACCACCAAGCACTTCCCCGGCGGCGGCCCGCAGAAGGACGGCGAGGACGCGCACTTCCCCTACGGCCGCGAGCAGGTCTACACCGGAGGGACCTTCGAGGAGCACCTCGCGCCCTTCAAGGTCGCCCTCGAGCACAAGACCGCCGCGATGATGCCGTACTACGGCATGCCCGTGGACCTCGAGATCGACGGGGAGAAGATCGAGGAGGTCGGCTTCGGCTACAACAAGCAGATCGTCACCGGGCTGCTCCGCGAGCAGATGGGCTTCGACGGCGTGGTCGTCACCGACTGGGAGCTCGTCAACGACAACAAGGTCGCGACCGGACAGGTGCTGCCCGCCCGCGCGTGGGGCGTCGAGCACCTCGACGCACCGGGGCGCATGGAGAAGATCATCCACGCCGGCTGCGACCAGTTCGGCGGCGAGGAGTGCCCCGACCTGCTCGTCCAGCTCGTCCGCGAGGGACGCGTCACCGAGGACCGCATCGACGCCTCCGTGCGCCGCCTGCTCCGCGTGAAGTTCGAGCTCGGGCTCTTCGACGACCCCTATGTCGACGAGGACGCGGCCGACGAGATCGTCGGGCGCGCCGACCTCGTCGCCGCGGGCCTCGCCGCGCAGAGCCGCTCGGTCACCGTGCTGAAGAACGGCGACGTCGACGGCAGCCCCGTCCTGCCGCTCACCGGCAGCCAGCGCGTGTACGTCGTCGGCATGTCCGACGAGGACGCCGCCCGCCTCGGGACCGTCGTGACCGACCCGGCCGACGCCGACGTCGCCGTCGTGCGCCTCCCCGCCCCGTGGGAGCACCGCGACTCGATGTTCCTCGAGGCCTGGTTCCACCAGGGGTCGCTCGACTTCTCCGCCGAGACCGTCGCGCAGGTCACCGAGCTCGCCGCGCAGGTGCCCGTCGTCCTCGACGTCATGCTCGACCGCCCCGCGATCCTCACGCCGCTCGTCGACGTCGCGACCGCGATCGTCGGCACCTACGGGACGTCCGACCCGGCGCTCGTCGCCGCGCTGACCGGCGAGGTCAAGCCTGAGGGGCGCCTGCCGTTCCAGCTGCCCCGTTCGATGGAGGCTGTCGCGGCGTCACGCCCGGATGTCGCGTCCGACACGACCGACCCGGTGTTCCCGGTGGGGCACGGGCTGAGCATCTGACGGCCTGGGGATCGAGTACCTCCGTAGACGTCGGTACCGGCTCCCTCTCGGGGCGCCGGTACCGACATCCTCTCTGGCCCTCACATGTGTGCTCGACTGGCACGTGAACGCTCGACGAGCACCACAGAATCTACACAGACCTCACTTATCCTTCTCTCATGACCCGTCGCGACGCCCGTAGAGCTCTTTCGATCGCTGTCGTGACGGTCCCGGTGATGACGATCGTCGGGTGGATCCTGGGGCTCCCCGCCTGGAGCCAGGCCGACCCGCCGCCGGACGCGCTCGTGGGCGCTGCCTACGGTGCCGCGGTCGGTGCGGTCATCAGCGTCGTCGGCGCCTACGTGGCGAAGATCCGGCTGGCCCTCTGGGCCGCTCCGGACCCCGAGAGCGACACGACCGCCTTCCGCGCCGAGCAGCGCGCCGTCCGCGACGCCGTCGTCCGGACCTTCCCCTCGGGGCTCACGGTCATGGCCTTCGCCGCCGGCATCGGGCTGCTCTCCCCCACGCCGGCCAGCCGACTCGCACCTGCGGTCGGCCTGGCCATCGTGCTCTTCATGTTCCACGCCCGCGTCCGCGCGAACCGCCAGGACCTCTCCCTCGAGGGCTGACGCCCGTCGCGGTCACCTCGACCACCTAGTCTGCAGACCGGCGCCCTGCCCGCAGTGCGATCCGGTCAGTGGCGACAAGGCACAGCGCGCCGAGCAGCACGAAGACGACGAGCACCCCGAGCGGCGCCACGAGCCCGAAGGGCACAGGCTCGAGCTCTGCGCTGGGCGTGGCTGCGACCCGGACGAGGATCGGGGTCGAGGTGTTCGAGCCGTAAGAGATGACGAGCGGCCAGAGGTACTGCTGGGCGTGCACCCACGCCGTGACGAGCCCGCTGAGCCCGACGAGGCCGAGGACCGGCACCAGCGCAGAGCGCACCGCGTCCGCCTGACCGGCGTCGCGGCTGCGACGGACGCCCGCGAAGACCAGCGTGAACAGCACGAGCAGCGGCACGCTGAGCCACAGCGGTGACACGAGCCCGCGCAGCGTCCCGAGGGTCCCGGCGTCCACGCCGTCCTCGAACAGCGCGGGCAGCAGCGACGTGGTCCCGACCAGCAGGAACGGCGCGAAGGCGAGGAGCAACCACTCGCTGCGCCGCCCGGCGGGGCGCAAGAACCCGATGCCGAAGCCGCCGACCACGGCGACCGCCACGACCACAAGACCGGTGAGGACCGACGACACCCACGTGGTGGTCTGCAGCGTCCCGGCGTCGATCCCCGGGACGACGTCCGTCTCGAGGACCCCTCGCAGCCACGACCACCCCAGCACGACAGTCCCGACCGCGAGCGCCGACACCAGCACCACGGAGAGCACCGACAGGAGCCGTGAGCGGGCAGACGCGGCGTCAGCGGGCACGACACCGGCCTCGACGGTGGTCGCGCGATCGGCCGTCGCGCCCTTCGCAGCACCTACCTCAGCACCAGACCCCGCCGCGACACCGCGGGGCACGATCTCGACGCGGGTCCGGACGGCGAGCACGAGGGCGACGAGCACGACGCCCACGAGAGCCGTCGGGACGAGCAGCAGGGCGAGGGCGGCGCTGCCGATCGGCAGGTCGTAGCGGATGAACACCCACTCGTAGACGAGCATCCCCGGGGTGGTGGTCCCGCCCGCCGAGAGGTCGGCGGTGAGCAGCAGCGGGGCCGTGGTGACCATGAGGCTGAGGGTGGTCACGGCCAGGATGACGACGGCGGTCACGACCCCAGAGGCCGCCCACCCCGCGCGGGAGCGTGCGGAGCGTCGCATCGCTGCGAGGTAGAGGGTCGCGGAGAGCGCCGCGACGATCCCGACGACGGAGAGCCCGCCGATGATCACGAGCTCGGCCTGGGTGGTCCCGACGGCCTGCGCGCGCTCGCCGGTCTCCTGGATGGTGCCCGCACGCGCCGAGCCCCACTGGGCGACGTAGTACGCGACGGGGCTGACGCAGAACAGGGGCACGGCGAGCAGGCCGCGGCTCACGAGGCGGGTCGCGCGGCCGGCGCGGCTCGCCACGGCGGCGACCAGCGGGCCGAGCACGAGCGCGGCAGCGAGGGGGATCAGCGAGTACGCGAGCGCACGCCCGACGGAGTCCCGGAACCCCTCGTCCTCGAGGACCGCGCGGAAGTTCGCGGCGCCGACCGAGCCGGACACCTCGAAGAAGCCGACGGCGTCCCGGGTGGCGAGCTGCACGAGGCGCAGCGCGGGGAGCAGGTACTGGAGCACGGCGAGCGAGAGCAGCGCGACGACCACGAACCAGCCGGCGAGACGCGCGTTGCTGATCCTGGTGCGTCCGGTCCCGGTGGACCCGTCGGCGTCGGTGACGCCTGCCTGCGGGGTTGCGGTGCCGGCCGGTGTGCTCGGCGCGCCAGCACCCTCCGTCCCTCGGTCCGTCGGTGCGGGCACGGGCTCGGGGGAGGTCTGATCCATCGGGCGACCGTAGCAGCGATCGTTGACAGGCCCTCCCTCGCGCCGTTAGCGTGCGTGATGTTCACGTAAACATCACGGTCTGCGCAACGGTGCGCCGACCGGTACGGAACCCGAGTCCCGAGGACCGCCCATGACGACGACGTCACCCCGCTCGCCACACCCACCCCGTCCCTCCCACTTCCCGCCCGCTCCGGCCCGCTCGTCCGGGCTCCACCGAGGCCGCCGGCACGCAGCGCTCGCCACCCTCACCGCCGCCGCGCTCGCCCTCACCCTCGCCACCCCGGCCGCGGGAGCGGGAGCGACCCTGACCGCCTCAAGAGCCACCGCCAGCACGACGACCGGCCTGGCGCTGGCTGCCGACGCCGACGCCCCGACCGCCCTCGCCCGCCCGGTGGTCCTCGCCACCTACGCGGACGAGGCCCCGGCCCTCCCGGCCCAGGTCGAGGTGACGACCGGTGGCGGCACGACCCGCCTCGCCGACGTCGTCTGGGACGTCGACGACTACGTGTTCGACGCGCACTACCGCTCCGTCGCGGTCACCGGCACCGTCGAGGAGACGCTCCCCGTGGAGGCCCAGGTCGAGGTCGTCCCGCGTGGTGTCGAGTACTTCGTCGACTCGGGCGCCGTCACCTCGACCCCGCCCTTCGACGCCGTCGCGGCCCTCGCCGGGAGTGCGGGCGACGGCACCCTGCGCCACACGGTCGCCGACCAGCGGGCGACGACCGGCTGGGGGTACGTCAACGACGGCGACACCTCCGTCGGCGTCCGCGCCTCGACCAACCCCCTCGACAAGGACGCCGGAGGCCTGTGGGCACGGGGCAGCGGCGCGGGCGCCCAGCCGATCGTCTACCGGCTGCCCCTGGAGGCCGGCGAGCACACCGTGACCGCCGGATTCCGCGAGTGGTGGAGCGGCCCCCGCACCATGTCGGTCACCCTCGTCTCCCCCTCGGGCCAGCGCTCCGTGGTCTCCCCGAGCGTCGTGGTGAGCAACGCCGCGGGCCGCACCACCGCGATGGTCTCCGCGACCGTCACGGTCGACGAGCCCGGTGTCTCCGAGCTGCGCGTCGAGCGCGCCGCCGGCAGCGAGGCCCCGACCCTCGGCTGGTTCGCGGTCGCCGCGGGCCGCGTCGACGTCGACACCGCCCCGGTGGTCGTCGCCGCCCCGACCATCACCCCGGGCGACGGCGCCTACTCCACCGCCCAGACCGTCACCGTCGCCAGCCCCACCGCGGGTGCCTCGGTCTACGTGACCACCGACGGCTCTGACCCCTCGCGCAGCAACGGCTCGCTCTACACCGAGCCCTTCGTCCTCGACAGCACCACGACGGTCAAGGCGCGCGCCTACCGCAACGGCACCGCGAGCGCGGTCGCGACCTCACGGCTGAGCATCGAGCTCGTGCCCGAGGATGGCTACGAGGCCGTGCCGGTGGGCCGGACGTGGTTCGACACCGCGGGCAACCCGATCCAGGCGCACGGCGGCGGGTTCCTCGAGAAGGACGGCTGGTACTACTGGGTCGGCGAGAACAAGGCCCACGACGGCGCCGTGCTGCTCGGTGTGAGCCTGTACAGGTCGCAGGACCTCAAGAACTGGGAGTACGTCAAGGAGCTCGTCACCCAGGACTCCGCCCCGGAGCTGAAGGACTCCAAGTGGGAGCGCCCGAAGCTCGTCTACAACGCGAAGACCGACATGTTCGTGCTGTGGGGCCACTGGGAGCGTGCGGGCGACTACTCCGCCTCGCACCTCGTGGTCGCGACGAGCCCGACGGTCGACGGCGACTACACCTTCGTCAAGCACTTCCGTCCGGGAGTCGGCGAGGTCACGACCGAGCACGAGGACCCCACCTACACCGGGGGCGACGGCCTCTGGGGCTACGGCTCGCGCGACTTCACGGTCTTCAAGGACCCGGACAGCGACAAGGCGTACCTGCTGTCCTCCGAGGACCACACGAGTATGCGCCTGTACCCGCTGACCGACGACTACGCCGACGTCGACTGGGAGGCCTCGTTCCCCGTGTTCGAGGGGCAGGGCCGGGAGGCACCTGCCGTCGTGAAGATCGGCGAGTACTACCTGGCCTTCACCTCGGGCCAGTCCGGCTGGTACCCGAACCAGACGCGGGTCGCGTGGACCAAGGACATCGCCGACCCCGACGGGTGGTCCGAGCCCGTGCTGGTCGGCAACAACACGTCGTTCTACAGCCAGCCGACCAACATCATGACCATCGACCGCCAGGACGGCGGGCGTGAGTACGTGTACATGGGCGACCGCTGGAACTCGAAGAAGCTCGGGACCTCCACCTACGTGTGGCTGCCGTTGAGCATCGACCCCGCCGACCCGTCGACGGTGTCGCTCGACTACCGGCCGGCGTGGAGCCTCGACTCCGCGACGGGCGCCATCGACTACCCGGAGGACGTGCTGGTCTCCGAGGGGAAGCCGGTCACCGCGGACGCGGTCGACGAGGCGCACGCCGCCTCGGTGGCCAACGACGGCGAGTACACCAACACCGCGACGTGGGGCGACAGCTCGGCGTACTTCCAGCCCACAGGCGTCCCCTTCAGCTGGACGGTCGACCTCGAGGAGGTCCAGGACCTCAGCCGCGTGGACCTCAGCTTCCGCAGCTACAACGGATCCGAGGCGTACCACGGGTACACGGTCTCGGGCAGTGTCGACGGCACCACGTGGACGCAGCTGGTGGGGCAGCTCGGCAACACCACGGTCGGCTTCACCAGCGACCCGCTGGCCGGGCAGTACCGGTACGTGCGGCTCGACGTCGCGCAGGTGGTCAACTCCCACAACGGCAACGCGGCCGCCTGGGCCGCAGGCCTCGTCGAGGTGCAGGTCTACGCGCACGAGGAGGAGGCGCAGGCCGCCGAGACGGTGACCATCGACCTGCCCGAGCCGGCCGCGAGCGGCTGGCACACCACGGCACCGGTGCTCACCGTCTCGCGCGACGACGGTCAGGCCGGGCCGCAGGAGGACGACGTCGCGCAGGCGGCCGAGGGGGCCGTCGTCGCGGCTGCGGCCGGACCGGGGGCCGAGTACCGGCTCGACGGCGGGCCGTGGACGGTCTACTCCGAGCCCGTGGTCGTCGGGGACGGCGCCCGCGTCGTCGAGGCGCGGGCGACCGACGACGGCGTGCCGTCGACCGCGGTGTCCCGGGCCGACGTCGCTGTCGACACCACGGCACCGACCGTGGCGCTGGTGGTCGACGACGCCCGGCTGCTCACGGTCGAGGCGACGGACGCGACCTCGGGCGTCGCCCGGGTCGAGGTGTCCTTCGACGGCGCGGACTGGGTCGCGCTCGTGGCCCCGGTCCAGCTCGACGACGCCGCGACGGTGGTCCGTGCGCGGGCCGTCGACGTCGCCGGCCTGGTGAGCCTGGTCGGGGAGGCGTCCGTCCCCGCGGCGGTCGTCGACCCCGAGCCGACGGTCGACCCGACCGACGGGCCGACCACACCCGGTGAGCCGACGGCACCCCCGACGGACCCGGGCACGGGCGCCGTCGGCGGCGGGGGCCAGGGCACCGTGGGCTCGGGGACAGTGGGCTCGGGCACCGTGGACGCGACGCCCGGGGCCACGACCTCGACGACGTCGGGTCTCGCAGCGACCGGCGCCAGCGTGGTCGTCGCCGCTCTCGCCGCGCTGCTCCTCGCGGCCGCCGGGGCGCTCGTCGTGGCACGACGACGGGCTCCCGGCAGCACACCGGAGGCCGGCAGCCGCGGCTGAGCCGACCGCCACCCGGCCGGGCACCTGCCACGACACGACGTCGTGACGCGTGCGCGGCCGGGTGCGGGCCCCCTAGGGTGATGAAGCATGAGCCTCGACCTCGCCGATCTCTACCGCGACCTGCACGCCCACCCCGAGCTGGCCTTCGCCGAGACCCGGACGGCCGGCATCGCCGCCCGCCTCCTGCGTGAGCTCGGCCTGGAGGTGACCACGGGCGTCGGCGGCACCGGCGTGGTCGCCGTGCTCGAGAACGGGGACGGACCGGTGGTCGCGCTGCGCGCCGACATGGACGGCCTGCCCGTCGAGGAGCGCACCGGCCTCGACTACGCGAGCACCGTCCGGACCGTCGGACCGGACGGCGTCGAGGTCCCCGTCATGCACGCCTGCGGGCACGACGTGCACGTGACCTGCCTCGTGGGCGCCGTCGAGGACCTCGTCGCCCGGCGCGGCACGTGGTCCGGGACGCTGGTCGCCGTGGTCCAGCCCGCCGAAGAGCTCGTCGCCGGTGCGCAGGCGATGGTCGACGACGGTCTCGTCGAGAGGTTCCCCAGGCCTGACGTCGTCCTCGGGCAGCACGTGGCCCCGCTCCCCGCCGGGATCGTCGGGCTGCGGCCGGGACCGACGATGGCCGGCTCGGACTCGGTCTCCGTGACCTTCCACGGGCGCGGCGGGCACGGCTCTCGCCCGCAGACCACCGTCGACCCGCTGCTCACCGCGTGCCACGCCGTCGTCAGGCTGCAGAGCATCGTGTCCCGAGAGTCCGAGCCCGGCGAGATCGTCGTGGTCTCCGTCGGTGCGATCCACGCGGGCAACGCGGACAACATCGTCCCCGCCGAGGCGACCATCGACGTCAACGTGCGGACCGTGAGCGAGCAGAGCCGCACCCGGGTGCTCACCGCCGTGCGCCGCATCGTCGAGGCCGAGGCCGCCGCGGCCGGCATGACCACCCCGCCGACGGTCGTCGAGAGCAAGCACGCACCCGCGACCGTCAACGACGAGGCGGCGACGGCCCGCGTCCGGGCGACCTTCGTCGAGACCTTCGGCGAGCACGCCGTGATCGACCCGGGCACCGTCACCGGGAGCGAAGACGTCGGCGCGATCGCCACCGCAGCCGGTGCCCCGCTGGTCTTCTGGTTCTTCGGAGGCGCGGACCCCGCGGCCTTCGCCGCCGCCGCGGCAGCCGGGACGCTCGACAGCGACGTCCCGAGCAACCACTCGCCGTTCTTCGCCCCCGTGGTCCAGCCGACCCTCGACGTCGGCGTGGCCGCCCTCAGCGTGGCGGCGCGGGAGTGGTTCGGGCGGTAGCGGCGGTCCGGGCGGTAGCGCCGCGGCCTCTCACACGGCGTCGCGGAGCGCCCGCCCTGCCGCCTCGAGCTCGTCGACCGTCCCCGCCATGATGGTGCGCTGGTGGGCGGTCACGTGCTCGACCGGCCAGTCCCACCACGCCACGGCGAGCAGCCGGTCGACGGTCTCGTCGTCGAAGCGGCGCCGGATCAGCCGCGCCGGGTTCCCGCCGACCACCCCGTAGTCGGGCACGTCCTTGACCACGACCGACCCCGCCGCGACCACGGCTCCGTGGCCGATCCGCACGCCGGGCATGACGGTCGCGCCGTTCCCGATCCACACGTCGTGCCCCACGACCGTGTCGCCGCGGCTCGGCAGGTCGACGAGCAGGTCGACGTTCTCGGCCCACGAGCCGCCCATCGAGGGGAACGGGAAGGTCGACGGGCCGTCGAGACGGTGGTTGGCACCGTTCATGAGGAACCGCACGCCGGTCGCGAGGGCGCAGTACCGGCCGATGACGAGGCGCTCGGGGCCGTAGTGGTAGAGCACGTTGCGGGTCTCGAAGGCGGTCGCGTCGTCGGGGTCGTCGTAGTACGTGAAGTCGCCCACCTCGACGAGCGGCGACGTGACGAGGGGCTTGAGCAGCACCACGCGCGGCTGTCCCGGCATCGGGTGCAGCGTCGACGGGTCGGGCGGCGGCACGGCGTGCGTCATGGGTGATGTCTCCTCGGGGCGGCAGGGGCGGCCGCGGCGGTCACGACCACCGGGGCGACGACCACGATCCCAGGGATCCCGCGGCTCCGCACGGTCTTTCTCCCCGCTCGACAGCCACCTCGGCGGCCACCGGAGAGCGAGCCTGCCCGGGCCCCGGTCCGCAGAGACGGACCCGGCCGGTCCTATCATCGGTCCATGACCTCCGGCGACGACTCTGCCGAGCCCGTGGCCAGGCGTGCGGCACGGCCTCGCTCTGGCCCGTCGATCGGTGACGTCGCCGCCCTCGCCGGGGTGTCTGCCCAGACCGTGTCACGCGTGTCCACGGGGGCGGAGCGCGTCCGGCCGGAGACCCGCGAGCGCGTGCTGGCCGCGATGGACGAGCTCGGGTACTCCCCCAACTACGCGGCGCGGGCGCTGCGGTACGCGCACTTCGACACGATCGGGGTCATCGCCCACCGTCTCGCCCGGACCGGAGAGGCGCGCACCTTCGAGGCAGTCGTCGACGCCGCCCGTCTCGAGGGGTACACGGTGACGCTGGTCGACGTGCAGTCACCGTCGTCGGACGAGATGACCGCGGCGGCGGCCCGGTTGACGCACCAGGCGATCGACGGGCTGGTGATCATCCGGGCCGAGGAGCAGAGCCCGGAGACGCTGGCCCTGCCCGCCCGGATGCCCGTGGTGGTCTCGGACTCGCGCTTCGTCACCCACCACCCCGCGGTGGCGACCGACCAGGCGGCCGGGACGCGGGCGGCCGTGGAGCACCTGCTGGGCCTGGGCCACGAGACCGTGCACCACCTCGCCGGGCCGGCGGACTCCTCCCCCGCCGGGCTGCGGGTCGACTCGTGGCGCGCCTGCCTCGTCGCGGCCGGTCGGCCGGTGCCCGAGGTGGTGCGGGGCGACTGGTCGGCGACCTCCGGCTACGAGCAGGGTCTGCGCATCGCGGCCGACCCCGAGGTCACGGCGGTCTTCTGCGCCAACGACGAGATGGCGGCCGGCCTGTACCGGGCGCTGCACGAGACCGGCCGGAGCATCCCGGAGGACGTGTCCGTGGTGGGCTTCGACGACATCCCGCTCGCCGAGCACCTCTGGCCCCCGCTGACCACCGTCGCGCAGGACTTCCACCAGATCGGCCGCGAGCTGGTGGACCTCCTGCTGCGTCAGGTCCGCGACGGGGAGAGCCTCACCGACGTGCGCTCGCTGCTGCCGGTCGAGCTCGTGGTCCGGGCGAGCACGGCCCCACCGCGCGCCCGCTGAGCCCCTGCCCACCTCAGCCGCTCCCCCGCCGCACCTGAGCCTCCGCCTCCCCGGGGCGGGTGAAGCCCAGGGCCCCAGAGCCTTGACATGTTTACGTGAACATCGCAGGATCGTCGGGAGGTCCTCCAACGTCGGCGGACCACCAGGTCCATCCAACGGCGGAAGGCACACCGATGAACAGCACCCCCTCGCGGACGAGGAGGTCCACCGCGGTCGTCGCGGCCGCAGCGCTCTGCGCGGCCGGTCTCGTCGCCACGGTCCCAGCAGCAGCACCGGCCCAGGCGGCCCCGACGCCCGTCGTCATCACACCGAACCCGGCCGTCCCCGGCCCGGAGTTCCAGGGCTGGGGCACCAGCCTCGTCTGGTTCGCCAACGCGACCGGCGACTACCCGGAGGAGATCCGCGAGGAGCTCTACCAGCTGCTCTTCGGCGAGGAGGGCCTCGACCTCAACGTCGCCCGCTACAACATCGGCGGCGGCAACGCCTCCGACGTCCCCGACTACCTGCGCCAGGGCGCGGCGGTCGAGGGCTGGTGGAAGGACGACCCCACCGGGGCCGCGGCCACCGGCGTGCCCACCACCTACGCCGAGCGCGACGCCTACCTCAAGGCCTGGGACGCCGACGACGACGCCTCCTACGACTGGGACTCCGACGAGACGCAGCGCTGGTGGGTCGAGAAGCTCGCGCAGAACCGCGACGACATGGTCTGGGAGGCCTTCAGCAACTCCCCGCCGTACTTCATGACCAAGAGCGGCTTCGTCACCGGGTCCATGAACAAGACCGACGAGCAGCTGCTCCCCACAGACGACGCCCCGCAGAAGTTCGTCACCTACCTCACCAAGGTCACCGAGCGCCTCGAGGACACCTACGGCATCGAGTTCTCGACCCTCGACCCCTTCAACGAGCCCTGCAACGGCTACTGGGGCACCCCCGCCCTCGGGACCGACGGGTGGCCCAAGACCGGCGGCACCGTCCAGGAGGGCGCGCAGATCTGCCCCGGCACCGGCGCCAACGACCAGCAGAACGTCATCAACCTGCTCTCCGCCACCCTCGCCGGGTCGAGCACCGACGCCATCATCTCCGCCAACGACGAGACCAACCCCGGGCGCTTCGTCGAGGCCTGGAACCAGTACGACGCGCAGACCCGCGCGGCCGTCGGCCAGCTCAACGTGCACACCTACGGCACCGGCAGCCGCCTCGTGGCCCGCGACATCGCGAAGACCAACGACAAGCCGCTGTGGATGAGCGAGGTCGGCGGCGACTTCGTCGGGACCGGCTTCAACACCACCACCATCACCGGCGGCCTGGGCATGGCCCAGCGCATCACCGACGACCTCCGCGAGCTCGAGCCGGACGCCTGGGTGTTCTGGCAGGAGGTCGAGGACTACTACAACATGGAGAAGGTCGAGAACCTCAACTGGGGCTCCATCTTCATCGACTTCGACTGCAACGAGCCGGGCACTGTCGGCTACTCCGAGCGTCGCCTCGACGACGCCGGCTGGACCGCCGGGCAGCCGCTCCCCGACTCCGCGAAGTGCAAGATCGTCACGAACTCGAAGTTCAACACCGCGCGCAACTACACGCAGCACATCCGCCCGGGCGACCACGTCGTCCCGACGAACAGCACGCAGTCGACCGCGGCCGTGACGGCTGACGGCACCGGCGCCAACGTCGTGCACATCAACGACTCCACCTCCGCCCGCGCCGTGACCCTCGACCTCTCGAAGTTCGGCCAGATCGCGCCCGGCGCGACCGTGACCCCGATCGTCACGACCGAGGTCACCGACCCCGCGCACCCCGAGAAGAACGCACTCGTCGAGGGCACGCCCGTCGCGGTCGCCCCCGGTGCCACCTCCGTGACCATCGAGATCCCGGCCCGCTCGGTCACGACCTTCGTGGTCGACGGCGTCTCCGGCGCGGCCGAGGACGCCCTCCCCGTCCAGGACGGCGAGACCTTCCAGCTCGTCGGCGTCGGCTCCGGCCGGGCGCTCACCGCCGGTGCGACCGGCGCGAGCATCACCGACCTCGCGACCACCACCTCGGCCGTCGGCTCGCAGCTGTGGACCGCCCACGCCCTCCCGCAGGGCAGCGGCAGCCACGCGCTCCGCTACGTCCTCGAGGCGGCCGACGGCCGCGTGCTCGGCGCGACGCCCTCGGGCGTCGCCCTCAAGACCCAGAGCGTCGCCGACGCCCTGGCCGACCCGTCGTCGTGGTGGGCACTCAGCACCACGGACGGCTCCACGTGGTCCTTCGCGAGCGGGTCCCGCTCGCTCTCCCTCGAGGTCGGCGGCCAGTCGACGGCCAACAACGCCCCGGTGAGCCTGTGGCAGTTCGGCGGGGGCGCGCACCAGCGCTGGACCGTCCGCGACACCAGCATCGTCAGCGTGCCCGACGTCCCCGTGAGCACCGTCGCCGGCGTCGAGCCGACGCTCCCCGCCTCGGTCGTCCCCGTGTACTCCTACGGCAACGGCGTGGCCGCTCCCGTCACCTGGGACCTGCCCGACCCGAGCACCTGGGACGTCCTCGGCACCGTGACCGTGCTCGGCACCGGGACCGACGTCTTCGGCAACACCTTCGAGGCGCGGGCCGTCGTCGACGTCGGCGGCTTCACGTCGACCGACCCCGCCTCGGTGACCACCTACGCCGGGGCGAGCCTCTCCTCCGTCCAGGCCAGCGCACCGAGCACGGTCGCGGCGCAGGTCGGCGCGTCCACGCAGCGCTTCGACACCCCTGTCGTCTGGGACTGGACCGGCCTCGACGACGCGTCCTTCGCGGAGCAGGGCGTGGTCAGCGTGCCCGGCAGCGCCGAGTCCAACGACCCCGACGCCGACCCGGTCCCCGCCACGCTCTCCGTGGTCCTCGCCGCACCGGTCGTCGTGAACGTGACGCCGCAGGTGTCGAGCGCCGTCGCGTCGAGCGCCGAGAGCGGCTACCCGATCGACCGCACGTACAACCTCGCCACCGGCGACAAGGGCTGGTCCAACTGGGTCGGCACGAACAAGCCGACCACGAGCACTCTCCAGTACAGCTTCGCCAAGGCGCAGGACGTCCAGAGCGTCTCCACGTACTTCTACAAGGACGGCGGCACGACCAGCTGGGCGCAGACCATGACGGTCGACTACCTCACCCCCGGGGGCACGTGGACCCGCGTCCCGGACCCGGCGCTGACAGTCGAGGCGCCTGCCGACGGCAGCGCACCGAAGGTCGACGTCGACCTGGGCGGCGTCGAGACCACGAGCGTCAGGCTCACCCTGAACGCCTTCGCGAACACCCACATGATCGTCTCCGAGGTCGAGATCTACGCGACCACGGCGTCGACCTCCACGGTCGCCGACCTCGGCGCGCTGCGCGTCGACGGCACCGACGTCCCCGGGTTCTCCGCGGACGTCGAGGACTACACGGTCACCACCGCGGGCGCCCGCTACCCGCAGGTCTCCGCCGTGCCCGTCGACTCCCAGGCCACCGTCACGGTCGACCAGCCGACCGAGGAGACCGACGGGCTGGCCACGGTCACCGTCACCGCCCCGGACAGCACGACCACCCGCAGCTACACGGTGGACGTCGACCGCCAGGTCGCCGTCTTCACGGTCGCGGTCGCCGGCGACCCGACGGTCGGGTCGACCGTGACCGCCACGAGCGTCACCGACCCGGCCGACGCGACGGTCTCCTACCGGTGGCTCGTCGACGGCACCGAGGTCGGGACGGGCACCGAGCTCGTCCTCGCCGACGTCGCCGTCGGGGCCTCCGTGACGCTCGCCGCCACCGCCGAGCGCGACGGCCTCACGACGTCCGACGAGGTGCTCAGCGCCCCGGTGGTCGTCCGGGCCGTCACCCCCGACCCGGAGCCCGAGCCCACCCCGGGACCGACCGACCCGGAACCGACGCCTGGTCCGACCGACCCGGAGCCCACCCCGGGACCGACGGACCCGGAGCCTGAGCCGACCGAGCCCCCGACCGGGTCCGAGCCGACCGCTCCGACCCTGCCCGGCGCCGACGTGCCGTTCTCGGTGACGCTCTCGTCGACCAGCGTCCGTGCCGGCGGCACCCTCACCGTCGACGTCGCCGGTGCGACCGACGACGGCTCCGTCGAGGTGTGGCTGCACTCGACACCGGTCCGCCTCGCGGTCGTCCAGGCCGACGCGTCGGGCGCGGCCAGCCGGGTCGTCACGATCCCGGCGGCCACCGAGACCGGGACGCACCGCGTCCAGGTCGTCGACACCACGACGGGCGTCTCGGTCTGGTCCGACGACCTCACCGTCGCGCCGGCCGCGAGCGCCGCAGCGGACGGGTCGGGCCTCGCGTCGACCGGTGCCGAGGTGACGTCGCTCGTCGGCGTCGCGCTCCTGCTCCTCGGTGCAGGCAGCGTCGCCGTCCTCCGTCGCCGACGTCTGGCGCAGGACCGGTAGCCCCGGCCGGACCACCCGGCACCCGCAGCACGGCGCAGGCCGGGCCCCGCTCTCCGCGGTGGCCCGGCCTGTGCCGTGATCTGGTCCCCCTCGGGCCGGCCCGTCGTCGGGCGGCCGGGGTGACGTCAGTGCTTCGAGTGCTTCTTCGCCGCGTCGACGGCCTCGGAGACCTTGTCCTTGAGGACAGCGCTCTGGTCCTTGGCGACCTCGGCCGCCTTCTCCTGGACGCTCGACACCGCGGACTGCACGGAGTCGGACTCCCACACCTCGCGCGCGTGGCCCTTGATCGACTCGAAACGACGACGGCCGGCACGGGCACCGAGGACGTACCCGGCGGCGAGCCCGACGACGAACACCAGCTTGGACTTCATGAGGATCTCCTTGTCGTGCTGCGGTCGTGCTGCGGTCTGACCCCGGTCGACGCCTGGCGTCGCTCGACGGCCTCGCGGGCTTCGAGCGTACGTCTGTCGCCCGCCGCACGCAGGACGACACCGTCTCACCGCGGGCGGGCGGGCGGCGCGGGCGCCCCGGACGGCGCATGCTGGTCCCGGTGCGCCCGGACCGTGGCCACCACCGGCGATCTCGGAGGTGCTCGTGCGCTCAGCCGTCGTCGGGGCCGTGCTCCTCGTGGTCGGCGCCGTCACCGTGCTCACCGGGGTGCTGCCGACCTCCGAGGTGGCCGCCGTCGCGGAGCGGGTGTGGCCGGTCCTGCTCTTCGTCGTGATGGTGACCGTGGTGACCGAGCTGGCGGCCGAGGCCGGGCTGTTCACGGTGGTCGCCTCGCGGCTGGCCCGCTGGGGCCTGGACCGTGCCTGGCTCCTGTGGCTGCTCGTGGTGGCGCTCGCGACCACGAGCACCGTGTTCCTGTCCCTCGACACGACGGCCGTGCTGCTGACCCCCGTCGTCGTCCTGCTCACCCGTCAGGTCGGTCTGCCGCCGCTGCCCTTCGCGCTCACCACGGTGTGGCTGGCGAACACCGGCTCGCTGCTGCTGCCGGTCTCCAACCTCACGAACCTCCTCGCCGAGGGCCGGCTGGACCTCGGTAGCCCGGCGGGGTTCGCCCGGCTCATGGTCGGTCCGGCGGTCGCGGCGGTCGTCGTGCCCTGCCTCGTGCTCTTCGTGGTCTTCCGCCGCGACCTGCTCCGGCGCTACGAGCCGCGGGAGTCCGCCGCGCCCGACGACGTCGTGCTGCTCCGTGCGAGCGCCGTGGTCGTCGGCCTCCTGCTCCCCGCGCTGGTCTCCGGGGTCGAGGTGTGGGTCCCGGCCACGGTCGCGGCGCTCGTGCTCGTCGTGCTCTTCGCGGTCCGCCGACGTCAGGTGCTGCGGGTGGGACTGGTGCCCTGGCAGCTGGTCCTGCTCGCCTCCGGCCTCTTCCTGGTGATCGAGGCCGGTCACGCCGCGGGAGTCACGGGGTTCCTCGCGTCGGTCGCCGGGACGGGCGACTCCACCGTCGCCCTCCTCCAGGTGTCGGGGGTCGGCGCGCTGGGTGCGAACCTCGTGAACAACCTGCCGGCGTACCTGGCGCTCGAGCCCGTCGCGGACAGCCCGCTCCGTCTGGCAGCGCTGCTGGTCGGGGTCAACGCTGGGGCGCTCCTGACGCCGTGGGCGTCGCTCGCGACCCTGCTGTGGCACGCTCGGCTCGAGGCGCTCGAGGTCCGCATCTCGTGGTTGCGGTACGCGGCGCTCGGCCTGCTCGTCGTCCCGCCGACGCTGGTCGCGGCGGTCCTCCTGCTGAGCCTCGGCCGGTGAGAACAGCAGAAGGCCGAGGAGGCGGGATCACCGCCCCTCGACCTCCCGCCGAGTCCGACGGTCACTCCCCGCACCCCCCGGTGGCAGGGTGACAGCCGTTCAGGGACGAAGAGCCGTGGGAGGCAGGGCCCTCCAGCCCTGCCAGGCTCTTCGCTGACGCACACACTATGCACCGGGATGCGGACTTTTCGGGCCGCTGCGTGGTGCTGGGCGAAGATCGCGTAGCCCAGGGCCGAAGGTGAGGGGCGAGGCGCCCCGGTCTGCGTGCGCAGAGCACGGCGCCAGCGGGCGTCGCACGGTCCCTCAGCGCGGGAATGAAACCGGCCGGGCGAGCGCTGACACCCGAGGGTCGGCTGCCGTCCAGCGTCCGGCCGACCAGCCGACGCCCCGCAGGCGTCCGGCGGAGCCATCGACGGGAGCGACGCGTGGGACTCATCACCTGGCTGTTCGACGCGCAGCTCGTCGTCGGCGACCAGACCGTGCTGTGGCGCGAGATCATCGGCAACGTCTTCGGCCTGCTCTGCGCCCTGGGCGGCATGCGGCGCAAGGTCTGGGCCTGGCCGGTGGGCATCGCCGGGAACCTCCTGCTCCTCACCGTGTTCCTCGGGAGCGTCTTCGGCACGCCGTCGGCGGTGACGCTGCTCGGCCAGGCTGGTCGACAGGTGATGTTCATCGTCGTGTCGGTCTACGGCTGGGTCCGCTGGCGTCAGAGCCGCGAGTCGAACGGCGTGGGCGTGGTCCCGGAGTGGGCGACGCCCCGCCAGCGCACCGTCCTCGTGGTCGCCCTGGTGGGCGGGACGCTCCTGCTCACCCCGGCGCTGCGCGCCCTCGGGTCCTACGAGCCCGTCTGGGCCGACGCCTGGATCTTCACGGGTTCCCTCCTCGCGACCTACGGCATGGCCCGGGGCTGGGTCGAGTTCTGGCTGGTCTGGGTCGCTGTCGACCTGGTGGGGGTCCCGCTCCTGGTGAGCGCGGGCTACTACGCCTCCGCTCTCATGTACGTGTTCTACGGCGCGTTCACCCTGGCCGGGTTCTTCCTCTGGGCCCGGATGCGCCGGGCCGGCGACGCACAGGCGAGGCTCCTCGAGCCGCCCACGGTCGGCGTCACCTCTACCCGGGGCTGAGACCGCCACCCGCCGCGCAAGTGCTCGACCTGGGCGTCTCCGGGGAGCTGGGGGAGAACGCTCTCCACGCTCGCTGGGAGACCGCTGGACGAACCCTGCACCCCGCGACGACGTCCGTGACGAGCGCCACGCCCGCCCCTCTCAAGATGCGGGGGCCCGCAAGGGCTGGCAGGTTGGGGGTCTCCCGAAACTCGGGTCTATCTCTGAGGAGGAAACATGCCTAGTTGGCTCATCATTCTGCTCGTCGGCGTCGTCCTTCTCGTCCTGGGCTTCTCCGGTGTCGCGACGTTCCTCATCTACGTGGGCATCGCCGTCCTGGTCGTCAGCCTGATCCTCGGCTTCCTCGGCGGGCGCAAGACCCGCAGATGACGTCTTCTCGTCGGCCCTCGGCCTGACGGGACCGCCGCACCGGGCACTGCCCGGCACGGCCTCGAAGACCCCCGCACCTCACGGTGCGGGGGTCTTCTGCGTCTCCAAGACCAGGACCAGCCGCCGGAAGGGTGAAAGATGGGGTGATATCTCGCCAGATGCCCCCCTAAGACCGACATCTCTCCCTAACCTGTGACTTCTACCACGTCGTCCGACGTGACAAAGAAGGGACCGGGAGCGATGAACACTATGGATGCGCGAACCGTGCTGCGGCGGCGGCCGTTCTGGCGGACCGTCTCGACCATCGTGGTCGTGGGTCTGCTGGGACTGACACCGCTGTCAGCCACGGCATCTGACGACACCGAGGGTGCCGACGAGACCATGGGAGGTGTGCAGGTGCTGAGCCTCGACCAGTGCAGCAACGCCTTCTTCTGCCTCTGGAGCAACACCGGCTACACCGGCACCTTCACCCAGACGGCATCGACGAGCCCCGCGGGCGTCAACTCGACCACCGCGCGGTCGGTGTGGAACAGGACGGGCAAGGCCGTCCGGGTCTACTCCGGGACAGGCGGCACCGGCTCCAGCATCTGCTACGCGCCGAACGCGCGGTCCGGCACGATCTCGATCACGTCGCGGTCGATCGTCGTGCAGAGCGGCACCAGCTGCTGACGGCTCGTGGCAGGAACAGGCCAGCCCTCGCAGTCATCTGCAGGCGCCAGCCGCGACGAACGACAAGCAGGTAGCAGGTAGCAGGTAGCAGGTAGCAGGTAGCAGGTAGCAGGTAGCAGGTAGCAGGTAGCAGCACCGCACCACGGCCGGTGCGCGGCGGGCAGGAGGGGGCTCACCGCGCACCGGACCGGCTCGACCCGAGGACGACCGCCAGACCACGAGCGACACGACGACAGGGGACACAGGTGAGCATGGGCATCCGGGAGGACCGCGAGCTGACCGATCTGCACGACCTGCTCCGTGATCACGGCATGATCCCGGACATCCCTGACGCGCTGCTCACGGGCCAGGACGCGGAAGCGCTGCTGCGCCAGGTCCTCGAGAGCCCGCCCGGTGCGGCCGGCCTCCTCACCGACAGCCCCGTCGCGCGGCGCGAGACCGGCCGGACCGTCGGTCGCGGGCGGGCGCTCTCCGCAGTCGCCGCCGCGGTGCTGGTCGTCGCGCTCATCGGCGCGCAGACCACCCACCCGGCGACCGCGACGGCCGCCACACCGCCCCTGCTCGACTACACCCGGGCGAGCCCGTCGGACATCGCGACCGACGAGCTCCCTGACGCCCACGACGCCCTGCTCGACCTCGCGGCCGTGGCGCGCAGCACCCCCGAGCCCGCCCGTGACGGGCGGGTGCAGCACGTCGTCGCCCAGGAGTGGCTCCTCGAGACGACCATCACCGCCTCCCGCGGCGCTGAGCCGGAGAACGCGCTCTACCCGACGCGCACGGAGCTGTGGGTCGCGCCCGACGGGTCGGGACAGGTCGTGCAGCAGCGCTCCGCCGCGGTCACCTACGACGGCAGGCTCGACCCCGACGCGGGCCCGTCGACCGGCGGGACCGCGTCCGCGGACGACCTGCCGCCCGGGACCTGGGACGCGACGCTCGACGAGCGGCTGCCCCGCGACCCCGACGCCCTCGCCACCCAGCTCATCGACACCGCGGCCACCGAGTGCAGCCTCGACGGCTGGTCCGGGTACTGCCTCGGGGAGCAGATCCAGTCGAGGTTCCTCGGCTCGGTGGTGCCGCAAGACCTCGCCGGCAGCTTCTGGGAGGTCCTGGCCGCGGAGCCGACCGTGCGCCTCCTCGGGGAGACCACGGACCGCCTGGGACGTGACGGGACGGCCTTCCTCGTGCCCGTCCCCACCCTCTCCGGACAGCCTCAGGACGAGGACTCCGCCCTCGTCCTGGTGGTCTCCCCCGAGACCGGGCAGCTCCTGTCGAGCGAGACCCTGACCACGCGCAGCGCGCTGCTCGAGATCGACGAGCCCACCGTCACCGGGTTCTCGGCCGTGACGAGCTCCGGCTACACGCAGGCGGTGGGTCGATGAGCACCGCGCCCCACCTCGTGCAGACCGTGAGCGTCCCCCGGCGTCCCGGATATGGTTGTCCCGAGGGGGACGGGCAGGCTCCGGCCGCGCCGCTGCCCTCGCGTCCGCGCAGCGCGGCCGCCCCGGCGCACGAGGAGACGACGCACATCGCCAGCCGTCCTGGACGCGACCCCGCCGAGACCGGAGAGGCGGACCTCGCGCCGCCCCGCCTCCGCCTCGTCACGGGACGCCCGACGGCACCGGTCACCGACCCGGGGACCGGTCCCGCTCTCGACCCCGAGGCCGAGTTCAGCGCGCTGTTCCGCGCCATGCACACCGAGGTCCGCACCTTCGCCCTGCGACGCACCGACGTCGAGCTGGTCGACGACGTCGTGGGTGACACCTTCCTCGCCGTCTGGCACGGCTGGGACAAGGTGCCG
The DNA here is from genome assembly GCF_000024925.1 of Sanguibacter keddieii DSM 10542. Taxonomy (NCBI): domain Bacteria; kingdom Bacillati; phylum Actinomycetota; class Actinomycetes; order Micrococcales; family Sanguibacteraceae; genus Sanguibacter; species Sanguibacter keddieii. The sequence goes on along the minus strand of NC_013521.1, from coordinate 471,295 downwards.
TCCGACCACTCCGGGCGTCGCGCGTGGGTCTACGGGGTGCTGCGCAACAAGATCCTGCAGGCGACGCAGAACGCCGGTCGCCGCTCCAGGCTGCGCGCCAAGGTCTCGTCCCTGCGCCCGAGCGACCAGGGGCCGGTCGACGAGGCCATCGAGGCGCTGCGCGCCGCCCGCGACCTGCTCGACCTGCTCCCGCCCGGCGAGCGCGACGCCGTGGCGCTCACCGTCCTCGGCGGGCTCACGTGCGCCGAGACCGCCGAGGTGCTCGAGTGCTCCCTGAGCTCGGTCACCACACGGGTGTCCCGCGCACGGACCCGGCTGCGCACCATCCTGACCGAACGTGCCACCACCGGAGGTGAGCGAGCATGAACGACGACCTCACGTCTCACGACATCGAAGAGCTCCGCGCGCTCATGCGCGAGCACCACCTGCTGCCGGACGTCCCACCGGCACTCCTGGCACCCTCGACCGTCACCGGGGCGCACCGCACCGAGACGGACGACCCCGCGACCGCCGCCTCGGAGGCGATGCTCGCGCGCATCCTCGCGACCCCCCGCCCCGCCGCACGCCCCGAGCACGCAGCCGTCGCGGCCGCCGGCGGCGCGGTCGCGCGGGCGTCGCACGACCGTGGGGGCCGTGCCGGTGGGCTGCGCCGTCGCACAGCCCTGCTCGCCGTGGCGGCCGCGACAGCGGTCGTCGCCGTGGTCGTCCCGCAGATCACCTCGCCCTCGGAGGCGGTGGCGGGCGGCGCACCACCGCTGACCTACTCCCTCGGCGCCCCGGCCGACGCCTGGGGCACCTCGCTGCCCTCGGCGCACGACGCGCTGGAGGACCTGGCCGAGGTCGCCGGCGACGCACCAGACCTCCCCCGGACGGGCGACGTGCAGCGCATCGACCTCTTCTCGTGGGCGGGCGAGTACGACGCGTCCACCGGTGAGTCGGCGGTCTACCCGACGGGCGAGCAGCGCTGGCTCGCAGCCGACGGATCCGTCCGCGTCGACCAGCGCCGGGCGGACCCGGTCACCTACGACGGGCAGATCGACACCACGTCCGGGCCGTCCGCGGCGGGGGCCGAGTCGAGCGACTCCCTGCCCCCCGGCACCTTCGACCCGACGGCTGCGTCCGACCTGCCGACCGATCCCGACGAGCTCGGCGCCGCGCTGCTGGCGCAGATGCCGGAGGGCCTCGCCACGACGCCCGGTCAGGACGACGTGATCCTCGCGCAGTCCGTGGTGCAGCAGTTCCAGTTCACGGTGGTCCCGCAGGACGTGGCCTCCGGGATGTGGAGCGCCCTCGCCGACCACCCCTCCGTGCGCCTCGTCGGCGACACGACCGACCGCCTGGGACGCCCCGGCGTCGCCGTCGCCGTCCCGGACACGCTGAACGAGGAGTCCGGCGTCGAGACCGTCCTGGTGCTCATCATCTCCCCGACCGACGGTCAGCTCATGGGCACCGAGCAGGTGACCCTGACGTCACCGCTGCTCGACGTGGACGAGCCGACGGTCACGGAGTTCACCGCCGTCACCGGCCGCGCCTGGGTCCCTGCGCTCGGCGACTGAGCCCGGGTCGCCGCGCTCGGCGACTGCGCACGGACCACCACGGTCCGATGGTCGGCTGCGGTCGGCTGCTGCCCAGCGAGGCTGCTGCCCGTGCGGCTGCCGGCTGTCGCGGTCGTCTCAGGCGACGGCGAGCCGGCCGGCGTCGAGGCGCACCACGCGGTCCGCGGCCGCGGCGACGCAGTCGCGGGCGGTGACGAACACGACCGACGCGCCGGTGAGCCGCGGGACGGACAGCAGGAGCCCGGCGACGGTGTCGGCGGCGTCGCGGTCGAGGGACGTGGTGGGCTCGTCGGCGAGCACCAGCGCCGGGTCCAGGACGAGGGCCCGGGCGACGGCGACGCGCTGGCGCTCCTCCTCGGACATGTCCGAGGGGCGGCGGTCGGACAGGTGGACCGCGCCGACCGTCTCGAGCACCGCGAGGCCGCGCTCCTTGGCTGCGCGCCGGGCGGTGCGCCCGTGCTTGAAGTACCAGGGCAGCATGACGTTCTGGACGGCGGTGAGGGATCCCTCGAGGTGGAACGACTGGAAGACGTGACCGACCCGGGTGCTGCGCAGGCTGGCGACCTCGGTGCGGGCGAGCCCGCAGGTGCGGTGCCCGTCGATCTGCACGGAGCCGGAGGTCGGCCGGCGGACGAGCCCCAGGACGGAGAGCAGCGTGCTCTTGCCGCTGCCGGACCGGCCGGTGAGCGCGACGGAGGTCGCGGGCTCGACGGTGAGGTCGACGTCGTGGAGGGCTCGGAGGTCGCCGGTCGGGGACGGGAACACGACGGAGAGGGCCGCGAGCTGCGCGGCAGGCTGGCTGGTGACGGTCGCGACGGTGCGACGGGCCTGGGTGGTGATGGACATGATCTCCTCCGGATGTGCAGGAGGGGTGCGTCCGGCGCGAGGTCTCCCTCTCCCCAGCCGCACCCCTGTCCCGTGCGCCACAGACCTCCGCACACCTACCGGGTGACGCCCCCCTGCGACGTCCGGTACCAGCGTGCTCGGCCCTGTGCCCTGCCCTGGTGGTCGACCCGGGTCGCGCTCCGACGGTTCCCCTCGCCGTGCGTCTCCCGAGCTGGTCTCCCACCCCTGCGACGGTGACCCGTCGTACATACATCGCAGCAGCACCCGCACTTGTCACATGGTCACGTGTGTGTCAGGTCACACCGGGTCGCGGCCTGCGATCCCTCGTCGGTGGCTGCCGACCACGTGGGTGTCGACGAGGCCGGCGGCCTCCATGAGCGCGAACATCGTCGTCGGCCCGACGAAGGCGAAGCCCTCGGCCCGCAGCGCCTTCGCGAGCGCGACCGACTCGTCCGAGCGGGTCGGGATCTCCGCCACCGTCCGCGGCGCCAGCGCCTGCTCCGGCCGGAAGGACCACACGAGGTCGACGAGGCCACCGCGGTCGCGCAGCGCGACCGTGGCGCGCGCGTTGGTGACCGCCGCGAGGACCTTGGCCCGGTTCCGGACGATGCGCGCGTCGCCCAGCAGGCGCTCGACGTCGGCCTCGTCGAAGGCGGCCACGACCTCGGGGTCGAAGCCGGCGAAGACCTCGCGGAAGGCGGGTCGCTTGCGCAGGATGGTCGCCCACGACAGCCCGGACTGGAAGGCCTCGAGCGTGATGCGCTCGTACAGGCCCTGCTCGTCCCGCACCGGCACGCCCCACTCTGTGTCGTAGTAGTCACGGAGCATGGGGTCGACCGCGGCCCACGGAGGACGGGCGAGCCCGTCCTCGCAGTGGACCAGCCCGTCAGGACGGCCGGTCACCTGCCGGCCTCGCTGGTCACGCGCAGTCGGGCGGTGATGCCCAGGGCGAGGTCGACGCCGACCCGGTCCCCGGGCGTGAGGCCGGTGGCACCTGCGGCAGCGTCGGCGCCACCGCGCACGGTGCAGCGGAGCAGGCCCTCGCCCAGGTCGGCGTCGACCACCACCTCCGCGCCGCCCCTCCGGAACGCCGTGCTCACGACGGTCCCGGTGAACCGCGCCGACGCGGCGTCTGCCAGCACGAGGCCGTCGGGGCCGACCGCCGTCCACGAGCCGTCGTCGCCCGGGACGAAGGCCTGGTAGCCGAGGAAGGCCGCGACCTCCCGGTCGGCGGGCTCGGCCCAGAGCCGCGCGGGCGCGTCGACCTGGAGCAGGCGACCCTGCGACATCACCGCGACCCGGTCGGCGACGGTGAAGGCCTCGTCGTGGTCGTGGGTGACGAACAGCGCCGTGGTGCCGGTCGCCACGAGCGCGGCCCGCAGGTCGGCCGCGAGCCGCTCACGGAGCGCGCGGTCGAGCGCGGAGAGCGGCTCGTCGAGCAGCAGGAGCGCGGGCTGGGGCGCGAGGGCCCGGGCGAGCGCGACCCGCTGCCGCTCGCCACCCGACATCGTCGCGACCGAGCGCTTCCCGCTGCCGGGCAGCCCCACGACCTCGAGGAGCTCGGCCACCCGCTGCTGGCGTCGCGCACGGGGCACCCGCTGCATGCGCAGCCCGTACTCGACGTTGCCGGCGACATCACGGTGCGCGAACAGCTGACCATCCTGGAACATCAGCCCGAAGCCGCGCTGGTGCACCGGGACCCCGGCGACGTCGTCCCCGTCCCACAGCACGCGCCCGCCCGCGACCGGCTCGAGACCGGCGACGGCGCGCAGCAGGCTCGACTTGCCGCAGCCCGAGGGGCCGAGGAGCGCGACGACCTCGCCCGGCGCGACCTCGAGGCTCACGCGGTCGACGGCCGTGGTGGTCCGGGCCGGCGTCGCGCGGGGCGCTGCCGTGCGGGGCGAGGTCGAGGTCCGGTCCGACCGCGCTCCGGCCGTGCCCGGTCCGGCCGGGTAGGTGACGACGAGCTGCTCGACGGACAGTCCGCGGGCAGCGTCGGGCGCGGAGCCCGCAGGGGCCTCGGTGGTGCGGTGGGACATCAGAACTCTCCTGTCCGGTCGCCGCGCAGCCGCTCCGCGAGGAGCATGACGGTCGCGGTGAGGAGCGCGAGGACCACGGAGGCGGCGAGCGCCATGCCGTAGTTCTCCGCGCCGGGCCGGCCGATGAGCCGGAAGATGACGACGGGCAGCGTGGCGCCGTCGGGCCGGGCGAGGAACGACGTCGCGCCGAACTCCCCGAGCGAGACCGCGAAGGCGAAGCCGATCGCGAGGCCGAGCGACCGCGCGACGATGGGCCAGTCGACGGTCGCGAGCACCCGCCCCGGGGGTGCACCGAGGGTGGCCGCGACCTCGCGCTGGCGCGGGTCGATGGCGCGCAGGACCGGCAGCACCGTCCGCACGACGAGGGGCGTGGCCACCACCGCCTGGGCGATCGGCACGAGCAGGCCCGAGGTCCGCAGGTCGACGCTCAGCCCGAGCGGCCGGTCGAGGGTGATGAGGAACCCGAAGCCGACGGTCACGGCCGACACCCCGAGGGGCAGCATGAACACCGAGTCCATGACCGACACGGCCCGGCGTGCTCGCCGGTCGCGCGGGCGCCGCGACACGACGAGGGCCACGAGCCCGCCGACCACGAGGGCGATGACCGTCGCCCAGGCGGCGGTGCGCAGCGAGGTGGCCGCTGCCTCCCACACGGTGACGGTGAGCGCGTTGCGCCCGCCCGTCGTGCCGAGCGCGACGTAGTTGTCCAGCCCCCAGCCGTCGGGCGTGCGCAACGACCGGACCACGAGGTTGGCGATGGGCCAGGCCAGCAGCACCACGACCACCACGGCCGTCAGCGCGGCGGGCAGGGCGTCGGCGCTGCGCAGGCGCAGCGGGTGCGTCGACCGTGTCGCTGCGGTCAGCGCGAGCGCGGTCTCGCGCCGGGCTCGCGCCCGGGACGCGACCGCCAGGGCGGCGCTGACCACCACCAGCTGGACGACCGACAGGACCGCGGCGGTCCGCAGGTCGAGGAACTGGACGGTCTGCATCCAGATCTCGGTCTCGATGGTGCCGTAGCGCTGGCCGCCGAGCACGAGCACGACGCCGAAGGCCGTCGCGCAGAAGAGGAAGACGACCGCGGCGGCCGACGCGACGGCAGGACCGAGGGCCGGGAGCGTCACCGTCCAGAAGGCCCGTGCGGGCGAGGCCCCGAGGGCGCGGGCGGCCTGCTCGGCGCGCGGGTCGAGGTGCTCCCACAGCCCGCCGACGGTGCGCACCACCACGGAGTAGTTGAAGAACACGAGGGCGATGACGATCGCCGTGAAGGTCCCGTCGAGCTGCAAGGAACCGAGCGGGCCCGACTCGGCGAGCAGCGCGCGGAAGGCGACGCCCACGACGACGGTGGGCAGCACGAAGGGCACCGTGACGAAGGCCCGGACCAGCGCCTGCCCCCGGAAGGTGCAGCGGTACAGGACGTAGGCGCCCGGGATGCCGAGCAGCAGCGACACCACGGTCCCGAGGGCTGCCTGCGCGAGGGTGTACCCGACGATCCGCCAGGTGCGCGGCTGGGAGAACACCTCGGCGAAGCCGCCGAGGTCGAGCGCCCCGTCGGCCACGAAGCCGCGGCCGACGAGGGCGCTGACCGGCCACACGAAGAACATCCCCAGGAACGCGACCGGCACGAGCACCGCGAGCGCCCACGAGGCCCGACGGGCCACCAGCCCCGTGCGGGCGGGCAGCCGGCCGCGGCCGGACGGGCGCGCGGGGCGCCCGCCCGGTCCGCGGGGTGCGTCGGCCGGGTCCCGGCGGGTCCTGACGTCGTCCTGGAGGGTGGTCACGAGATCAGCCGACCACCTGAGCGGTCCAGTCCTTGATCCACGTGTCGCGGTTCGCGGAGATCTCGGCCGGGTCGAGGGCGATCGGCGACGTGGGGACGGGGGCGAAGGTCTCCCACTCGGCGGGGATGGTCGCGTCGGGGCTCACCGGGAACACGTACATGGTCTCGGGGATGTCCGACTGGAACTGGTCGCCCAGCAGGAAGTCCACGAAGGCCTGCGCGCCCTCGGGGTTGTCGCCGTTCGCGAGGACGCCGGCGTACTCCACCTGGCGGAAGCAGGTGTCGAGGAGCGCCGCGGTGGTGCTCGAGGTGCCGTCGTCGCTCACGGTGTAGGCGGGGGACGACGCGTAGGACAGCACGACCGGGCGGTCGCCCTCGCCGCTCGCCGAGAAGTCGGTGTAGTAGGCGTCCTCCCAGCCGTCGACGACCTTGAGGCCGTTGTCGGTCAGGCTCGACCAGTAGTCGAGGTACCCGTCGGTGCCGAAGTGGCCGATGGTCGCGAAGAGGAACGACAGGCCGGGCGTCGAGGTGGCCGGGTTGGTGACGACGGTGAGGTCCGCGTACTGCGGGTCGGCGAGGTCCTCGAGGGTCTCGGGGGCGTCGATGCCGGCCTCGTCGAACCAGCCGGTGTCGACGTTGAGGCACACGTCGCCGTAGTCGACCGGGGTGAGCGTGCCGGTGTCGTCGACGGCGAGGTCGCCGGCACCGTCTGGCAGGGCGGGCGAGGTGTAAGGCTCGAAGACGCCCTCGTCGACGGCGCGTGACGCGAAGGAGTTGTCGATGCCGAAGGCCACGTCGCCCAGCGGGGACTCCTTGGTGAGGACCAGCTTGTTGGCGAGGGCACCGCCGTCGCCGGTGGTGATGACGTTGAGGGTGAAGCCGCTCTCCTCCTCGAAGGCCGCCTTGGCCTCGTCGGTGATCCCGAAGGAGTCGTGGACGACGACGTCGACGGTGGTCGGGCTGCCGGCGCTGTCGCCCGACCCGTCGGAGCCGGCGTCGGTGCTGCTCGAGCAGGCGGCGAGGGCGAGGCTCAGCGCCCCGGCGACCGCCGCGGTCGTGAGGCGGGCCGGTCGGCCGCTAGCCCTGACGGTGCTGGTGGTGGTGCTCATGGTGATGCGTCCTCCTGGACATGTGCCTCAGAAGGGGTACCACGCGCATGCGTGGCGAGATAGCCCGACTCCCTACGCCGGTGCAAACCGGATCAGGTTCGAGGGTCTGCGGGTGGTTCCGCACTCTCAGCGCTCCTGCGCTCCCCTGTCGTTCCCTCCCAGGCTACCTCCTCGCTCTCATGCTCCGGGCGCGACGACAGGGGCCTCTAGGGCGTGCCCGGTCGTCGCGCCCGGAGCATGAGAGGCGGTCCGTGTCGGTGGGGTGCGGGGCTGCGGGGCGGGAGATACCGTGGGGGCGGCAGCTGATCAGGACCTGACCAGCACAGACGAACTACCGCGGAGGAATCGTGGCCAAGGACCAGTCGGTACCCATGAAGCTCACCACGCTCGCTGTCTCGCTCGGCGCCGGGTGGCTGGCTCAGAAGGCCGTCGCCGCGCTGTGGACCAAGGCCACCGGGCACTCCCCGGTCCACACCGACGACGACGACGCGACCGTCGCGAGCATCGTCGCCTTCGCCGCCGTCACGAGCGCGACCGCGGCGCTCACGCGCGTCCTCGCGACCCGCGGCACCTCCCGCGTCGCGACGCGCATCCACGCCCGCAAGGGCTGACCGGAGGACAGCGGCGGCTCAGCGTGCGGTGAGGACCGCGACGCGTCGGGCCGCCGCCAGCACCTCTGCCGTGACGGCGAGGACCGCTCGACGGGTCACGGGCGCGAGCGCGCCCCCAGAGATCTCCCCGGGGGCTGCCAGCGCGCGGTCCCACGGCAGGCCGAGCACCGCGCCACCGACCCGGGCGCGGGTGACGTCCACGGGGACGACGACCGTCCTCTCGACGCCGAGCCGGTCCGCCGCGGTCTCGCCCATGCCGAGCCCGTCCTGGTGCCAGGGCACCACGACGACGGCGACGACCGTCGGGTCGTCGAGCAGCGTCGGCTCGGGGTTGAGAGCCTGCGCACCTAGGCACCGCAGCAGCACGTCGGCATCGGCCGGGCTGCCGGCAGCGGGCGCGCCGCTGCGCTCGTGCACGGTGCCGCCGTCGTGGTCGAGGACGGCGACGGACGGCCGGGGACGGGTCGGCGCGCGGTAGGTGGCGAGGCAGCGGGCCACGAGCGCGGTGAGGGTCGTGGCCCCGGCGCCGCCGGTCACGCCCGCGAAGACCACCTGCGCCGGACGGCTGCCGAGGTCGACGGCGAGCCAGCGCGCCGCCTCGGCGGGCAGTGGCGTCCGGCGTGTGCTGGTCATCGTCCGTCCTGGACGACGCACGCGCCGCCGAGGCGTGCCGCGAGGCGACGCGCGACCGCGACGCCCACGGCACCCCGCGCGTCGAAGGGCGCGAGGGCCTCGAGCCACACCGCCTCGCCGCTCTCGGCCGCGGCGACGACTGCTGCCCGGACCGGCGTGGGGACCGAGCCCGCGGGGAGCAGCCGCTCGATCTCGCTCGGGACACGTAACGCCGAGGGCTGCTGGACGGACAAGACGGGCTCGGAGTCCGCGTCGTCGACCAGCTGGACGACGGCGCCGCCGCCGACCTGCCGGAACCGGAGGGTCGGCTCGACCTCCTGGGCTGCCAGCAGCAGCTCTTCGGTCGTCACGGGGACGGGGGTGATGACCACGATCTCACGGGGCACCGGGACCTCCTCGGTCTGTCGCGGGGGTTGTCAGGACGTCTGCCGCTCGGGATCTCCGCCGGACTGCCGGGATGTCCGCGCGGCTCACGGGCTCACCGGCGGACCGGCCGCGAGGTCGACCGCGGGCTCGTCGACGGCCACCTGGACGAGCACAGAGCGCTCGCCCCGGCGCACCCAGCGACCACGGCCCGGCGGGAGCGCCTCGGCGCGCAGGCCGGGGAACAGCTGGCCCTCGGCACGGTCGCCGGACATGAGGAACCCGGAGCCGCCGGTGTCCCGCACGGCCTGGAGCACCGGCTCGTAGAGCGCACGGGAGGCACCGGCGACGGGGCGGGCGACGAGCAGGTGCAGCCGCAGGTCGCGGGCCGCGGGCAGGTAGGGCAGCAGGGGGCGGAGCGGGTCGGTGCCCCCGGAGGCGAGGATGTCGTAGTCGTCCACCACCACGACGATGCGCGGCCCCTCGATGCCGCCGCCGCGCGCCGCTGCCCCGAGCGCGACCGAGCGCTTCTCGAGCTCCGAGGCGATCGAGGCGGACAGCCCCTGGGCCAGCGTCGGGTTCGACGCGTGACCGCCGAGGTACTCCTCGGGGCAGGTGTCGACGATCGAGCTGCGGACGTCGTAGAGCGCGACCACGAGGTCGTCGGGGTCGCTGCGCTCGACGAGGTCGGTGACGAGGGTCCGCAGCAGCGTGGACTTGCCCGACTGCGTGTCGCCGAGGACCAGCAGGTGCTGGTCGCGCCCGGCGAGGTCGAGCAGCGCGGGCGACATGGAGTCCTGTCGCAGGCCGAAGGGCAGCTTCTCGGGCTCGTCGAGCGGGTCGGGGAGCGCGTCGAGCGTGAGGTGCTCGGGCAGCAGGCGGATCGGGGCGGCCACGGGTCCGTGCCACAGCCCGGCCGACCGGTCGGCCAGCTCGTCGAGGGCAGCGCCGACGGCGTCCCCGGCGCTCGCGCGGGCCTCGTCGGAGTCGTCGGCGGTGTCGCCCTCGTCGGGCGCGACCTCGTAGGCGGGGTCGAGGACCGGCAGGGCCACCTGGCCGAAGAGGCTCTCGTCCGTCAGCGCCCGCCCGACCTGGGCCGGCTTGATGGTGGCCGCGAGCTTGCGGCCGACCGTCGAGTCGGCCGCGTCGTTGAGCCGCAGCTCGACGCGGGTGCCGATGAGGTTCTGCAGCGCGGGGCGCAGCTCGTTCCAGCGGCCCATCGCCGCGACCACGTGGATGCCGAAGCCACCACCGCGCTGGAGCAGGTCGCCGAAGCTGTCCTCGAGCTCCTCGAAGTCCTGGCGCAGGCGACCCACACCGTCCACCAGCAGCACGACGTCGGCTGCGGCGAGCTCGGGCACGAGTCCCGCGGCGCTGCGCGAGCGGAGCATCGCGAGCGAGTCGATGCCACGGCGGGCGAAGACCCGCTCGCGCTCGGCGAGCATGCCGTGCAGCTCCTCGAGCAGGCGACGGAGGCGGTCACGGCTGGCACGCGTCGCCACCCCGCCGACGTGCGGGAAGCCCTCGATGCGGGCGAGGCCCCCACCGGTGAGGTCCATGCCGTAGACCGACACCTGCTGCGGGGTGTGCGTCATCGCGAGCCCGGCGGTCAGCGTCCACAGGAAGGTGGTGCGGCCGGCCTGCGGGGCGCCGATGAGCGCGACGTGCCCGCCCGCGCGGGCGAGGTCGAGCAGCCACGGGTCCTGGCGCTGGCGCGACGGGTCGTCGAGCAGCCCGACGGGGACGGACAGCGTGCGCCCCTCCTGGGCGATCGTCGACAGCTCCTCGGAGGTGGGCGGCTCGGTGCGGCCCAGCACGCGGCCCAGGGTGAGGCGGGAGGGCAGCGGGTCGAGCCACACCGGGCGCGCGGACGGCGCCGCGGAGCGCAGCTGCCGGACGATGACGTCGACCATCGGCGGGCTGACCGACGGACGGCTGATGGTCGGCTCGGACCGGCCAGCCGAGGCGCTGCGGCTGACGATGTCGTTGGCGGCGCGGACGCCGTTGTACGTGCCGAGCCGCAGCGGGCGGCGGAGGTCGTCCTCGGGCTCGGGCTGCTCGCTGGCCTTCTCGACCGGCCCGGACACGTAGGCGGCGCGGAACCTGCGGTAGACGCTCGTGTCGACCTTGAGGAACCCGAAGCCGGGCACCGCCGGCAGGTGGAACGCGTCGGGGGTGTCGAGCACCACGCGGCTCTCCGCCTCCGAGAAGGTGCGCAGACCCACCCGGTACGACAGGTACGTGTCGAGGCCGCGGAGCTTGCCGCCCTCGATGCGCTGGCTCGACAGCAGCAGGTGCACGCCGATGGACCGGCCGATGCGCCCGATCATGAGGAGCAGGTCGACGAAGTCCGGCTCTGCCGTGAGCAGCTCGCCGAACTCGTCGATGACGAGGAGCAGGTGCGGCAGCGCCTCGAGGGACCGGTCCTCGCGGCGCATCTCGCGGTAGTGCGAGATCGACGGCGACCCGGCCGCGCGCAGCACCTGCTGGCGGCGCAGGATCTCGCCGCTGATGCTCGAGCGGGCGCGCTCGGTCAGCCCGGCGTCGTCGGCGAGGTTGTCCATGAGACCGGCGACGTGCGGCAGGTCCTCGAAGGGCGCGAAGGCCGCGCCACCCTTGTAGTCGACGAGGATCATCGCGAGGTCCTCGGGCGGGTGGGACAGGGCGAGGGCCGCGACGAGGGTGCGCAGCAGCTCGCTCTTGCCCGACCCGGTCGCGCCGACGCACAGGCCGTGCGGGCCCATGCCCAGCTGCGCGGACTCCTTGAGGTCGAGCATGAGCGGGTTGCCGTCGTCGTCGAGGCCGATCGGCACACGGAGGAAGTCGCGAGCCGAGCGGGGCTGCCAGCCGGCCGCCACGTCGATGCGGGTGACGTCGTCCACGCCGAGCAGCTCGTCGGTGCGGGCCACGCGGCCCTGCTGGGACTCCTCGTACTCCGAGGCGGTGAGCCGCAGCGGCGCGAGCGTGTAGGCGAGGCCGCGCAGGATCGCCGGGGCGACGGCGTCCGACACCGCGCGGGCGGGGACGGGCTCGTCGCGCGAGGGACGCAGGTCCTCGACGAGCACGCTCCCCTCCACGGCCGTGACGCGCAGGGCGACGTCCGAGGGCTCCTGGAGCCGGTCGGCCACGAGGTGCACCACGGTGACCCCGAGGTCGGCGAGGCTCAGCATGCTGTCGGGCGAGGGGACGGGGCTCGAGACGTCGCCGTAGCCGTCGACCACCACGATCATCCGGGGGGCCGTCGCGGAGGGGTCGCCGCCCGAGCGGCGTCGGGACTCCGCGGCGCTCGCCGAGCGCGCGTGCAGCTCGGGGCCGACGACGCGCATCAGCTCGGTGACGCTCGGTGCGACGCGGCGCACGGGGGCCGGGCCGTCGTAGGCCTCGTCGTCGACGACGTGCGGCAGGGAGTCGACGCCCGCCCAGTCGGCGGCGCGCGAGGGCGGGAACACGAGGGCGACGGCGACGTCGTCGGGGGCGTGCAGGGTGGCGACCTGGGCGAGGAGCGAGCGGGTCACGCCCACCACGTCCTCGCGGGAGCCGACCACGGCGACCTCGCCGACGCGGTCGAGCGGGACGGTCACAGGGACGGAGCGCAGGCGTGAGAAGCGCTCGACGACGCCGCGCGCCTCGGCGAGCAGCATGGCGTCCGGCGGCTCGGTCGGGCGGTCGTCGGTGGGCAGCACGAGGTTGGTGACCGGACGGTCGCCGAGGCCGACGCGGACCTCGAGGAAGTCGGCGTCCCAGCGGCGTCGCTCCCAGCGGCGGGCGGGGTCGCGCGCGACGTCGAGCAGCCCTGCGGGGCTCGGGTGCACCACGTGGGCGGCGTCGCGGGTGGTGCGCTCCACCTCGCCGAGCTCCGCGCGGAGCTCCTCGAGGTAGTCGAGGTAGCGCTCGCGCTGCTCCCGGCGGGTGCGCGCGGCGTTGCCGCGCTGGCTCAGCGCCATGCCGACACCGCCGACGAGCGCGACGACGAGGACCACGAGGCCGACGAGCACCATCACGGGGTTGTTGCGCAGGACGAGCATCATCGTCATCGACGAGAGCGCACCGACCAGCGGCAGGAGCGCCTGGATGGGCAGGCCCTGCTGGGCGGAGCCGCCGACGGAGGGCGGCGTGCTGACCACCTTGTCGGGCGGGAGGGCGAGCGGCCGGACGGCGCGCGCGGGGCGGTGGACGAGGCGCTGGGTCATGCGGGCACCTCCGTCGGGCGTCGTCGGGCGTCGTCGAGGAGGCGCGCGGCGACCTCGCCGAGGGCGAGGCGGGTGGTGAGCCCGAGCCCGGAGAGCGGGCCGGCGAGGGAGCGCGCCGCGGCGCGGTCGTGCGGGACGTGCAGCGCGCGGTCGAGCCCTGCACCGCGGACCCCCGGGGCGTCCGGGGTCCGGCCGCCGGTCGCGACGACCACCAGCAGGGCGCGTGCACCGGGGGCTCCCTCGGTCACGGCGGCGAGCAGCGCCCGGCCCGCGTCGACCGACGCGACGTCGGGGCGCACCACGACGGCGGTCGCGTGCGAGCCTGCGGCGAGGGCCACCGCGTCGTTGGGGGTCCTGCGGCCGGCGTCGGTGACGACGACCTCGAAGAACCGGCCGACGGCGGCGAGGACCTGCTGCCAGTCGGGGACGGACCCGGGCCACGAGGCGCCTTCGGCCTCCCCCGACCCGGCCACCCAGGCGCCGCTCGGGGCCAGCGGGATGCCGTCGCGGGCGGCGGCGAGGCTGGTCACCGCGGGGCGCGAGCGCAGCATGTCGAGGCCGACCGGCGCGTCGACGCCGCTGCGTGCCGCGAGGCCGGCCGGTCCGCGGGCGAGGTCGACGCCGAGCACGGGCCCGCTGCGGCGGGAGGCGTAGAGCCCCGCGGCGACGGCCGCGAGGGTCGTGCCGCCGACCCCGCCGTCGGCCGAGAGCACGGTGAGGCGCCGGCTGGTGCCGACAGGGCCGCGCACCGACTCGTCGACGGCACGCAGGCGCCGTCCGGTCGACGCGGTGCCGAGGACCGCGGCGCGCGCGGTCTCGGCGGCGGCCTGGAGCCGGCCGGGGCGGGTGCGGGGGCGAGCGGTGACCACTCAGAACACCTCGAGCAGCATGGGGTAGACCCCGAACACACCGAGCAGGGACGGGACGACGACGAGCACGGCGAGCAGCTCGAACCTGTCGCCCCAGCGGCGGAGCCGGGCGCGCTGCTGGGCGTTGGGCGAGACGGCGACCATCACCACGACCACGACGGCGAGCGCCCCGAGGACGAGCGCGGCGCGGGCCGGGTCGTCCGCGAGCAGCGCGACGGCGCCGAGCACGACGCTCACCGCGACCGACGCCCACGCCACGGCGGCCTGGGGTGCGAGCGGGAGGGGACGGGTGCGCAGGGCAGCGACGAGCAGCGTGCCGGCGCCGAGCACGACGGCCCAGCGGGAGCCGCTGCCGAGCAGGACGGGGACGCACAGGACCACGGCGAGGCCGACGGCGACCGTGCTCCAGGTGAGCGCCTGGTAGGCGTCGTGCAGCGACCGCTCGACGCGCGGGCGGGCGGGCTCGACGCCCTCGAGGGCCGCGTCGTCGAGGCGGTGGACCCCGGCTGCTGTGAGGGCGAACCACGGCAGCGCACCGAGCAGCACGACCGCGACGACGGCGAGCACGGCGGCCGACCGCACCGTGGGCAGGTCGGTCCAGCCGAGCCCGAGCCACAGCAGGCTCAGCACGATGCCGAGGCCGGCACCGATCAGCGCCCCGCGGTCGCGCCGGGCGATGCCGGACGTGGCCGCGAGCGCCGCCCAGCCCACCACGAGGGCGAGCGGCACGGTGACGCCGATGCTGCTGTCGGGCAGCACGGGCCCGACGGCGAGGGCGGTCGCGGGCGCGAGGCCGGCGGCTGCCGACCCTGCGGCGAGGCCGAACCAGCCGGCGCGGGCGGTGACGGTCGCGGCGACGACGAGCAGGAGCACGACGACGGCCGAGAGAGCGAGGGCGAGGGAGGACCGCTCGCCGGTGAAGGACGCGGCGCCGAGCAGGCCGGCGGCTCCGGTGAGCAGCCCGACACCGGCGGCGCCGCTGATGCGGCGGGAGCGCTCGCCCCAGCGGTCGCCGTGCGCGTCGAGGGCGTCGGAGGCGGCCTCGGTGACGTCGGCGACCTCGGCGGGCGGGGGCGCGTCCTGGGTGCGGACGATGCGCAGGATCTCGCCGTCGGCGAGGTCGAGGGCGTCGGCGTCGAGGGTGACGTCGAGCTGCTCGCCGGTCGGGCGCACGAGGGCGACCGACCCGGAGGCGGGGGGCTCCTCGACGAGCTCGAGGAGGCCGGGGACGAGCACCGCGAGCTCTTCGTCGGAGGGGACGACGACGTCAGCCCGGCGCACGGAGCCGACGAGGGTCAGCCGGGTGAAGCGGTTCATGGCGTCGAGCCTTCCGTGGGGTCTGACTGCTGGGTATCCGCAGGCGCGGTGCTGTCGGTCGGTGGTGCCGTGTCTGCCGGCGGTGCGGGGCTCTGCGTCACCTGGGTGGGGCTGGGGCGCAGCGGGCCGGCCTTCTGCACGAAGGAGTACCCCGCGCAGGCCGCGCAGGCGACGGCGGCGATGACGATGCTGCCGACGAACCGCTTGACGTTGTCGGCGGTGGTGCGCCGCCCCGGGATGTCGCCGTGCAAGAAGGCAGCGCGGAGCCGGGCGCGCCGGGTGGCGACCGACTCGAGGAGGACGGAGTCAGCGTCGCGAGGCACGCTGCGCCTCTCCGAGGGCGTCGTCGAGGGCGGAGCGCGGTCCCTCTCCCCCGACGGCGGCGAGCACCCGGTCGGCGCCGAGGGTGCGCACCACCCCGGCGAGACGGTCCCAGTCGGCGTGGTCGAAGGTGCCGAGCGGCACGACGACGCCGGGGACGCGGCGCCGTCCGACGACCTGGGCGTCGTGCTGGTCTGCCAGGAGCGAGAGGTCGAGGCCGAGCTCGCGGACCGCGGGCGGGCCGAGCAGCATGGCGAGGGGGACGACGGGCGTCTCGAGGACCGAGGGGACGAGGAGGTCGGCGCGTCCGGTGCGGGTGGTCACGAGGCCGAAGAGCGGCACGAGGGTGCTGCTCAGCTGTCCGAGCGTCGCGGGGACGGCGTCGACGACCGCGCGGGCGGCATCAGATCCCGAGGGTCCTGCGTGCACGAGGAGCTGGGTGGTCTCCTCGAGGCCGGCGTTCGTGCGTCGCACCACGATCGTGCCGACGAAGCCGTCGCCGACCACCACCAGGCGGGCGTCCTCGGGCATGCGGCCGCGGGCGTAGGCGGTGAGCGCGGTCCTGTCCCACGGGACGATCGCGGGCTCGCGCACGCCCCAGCCGAGGACGGGCGACCCGGTGAGCTGCTCGGCGAGGATCTCGGTGGTGCGGCCGAGGAGCGTGGTGCGGCGCGCCTGGTGGCGGACCGACACGGAGACGACGAGCTGGCGTCCGAGCGGGGCGTCGAGGCGACGGCGGACGTCGGCGGCGTCGGGGCCGTCACCCGTGGGCTCGGAGCGCAGGAAGACCGGGGACACCGCGGCGGACCCCGCGCCGGCGCTGGTCCCTGACGCGGTGAGCACCGGGGCGGTGCGGTCGGTCGCGGCGGAGACCGAGGCGAGGACACGCCCGTCGGTCCCGTCGCGGAGCGTGCCGCCGGCCTCGCGGACCACCCACACGCCACCGGTGCCGACGAGGGCGTCGTGCATGGGGTAGGTGAGGCTCGAGCGCTCGTCGGTCACGAGGACGACGCGTCGCCCGTCGCCCGAGGCTCGCCGCAGCAGGTCGGAGCGCGCCTCGGAGAGGTGGACGACCTCGCTGCGGGTCTCGTGCTGGAGGATCGCGTCGTCAGAGCCGTCGACCGCAGGGTGGGCGACCGCGAGGTGCGGGGGCTGGGTGGCCTCGTCGGCGGGCTGTGGCTGCGGCGTCTGCTCGGTCACGGTGCGGTCTCCACGGGGAGGTCGAGGACGTAGGAGCGCTCACCGAGGAACAGGGTGTCCCCGGGGACCGCCTGGACGGGCTGGCCGGGCGAGCACACGAGCCGGCTGCCGTCGGCGGTGACGATGCTCGTGCCGTTGGTCGACCCGAGGTCCTCGACGTCGAGGCGCGTGCCGTCCCAGCTGAGGCGCGCGTGCGTCTTGGACACGGAGCGGGTGAGGTCCATGACGCGGACGGTCTCGGCGACCACCTCGCCCTCGGCCGCGACGGGGTTGCGTCCGAGGAGGGCGGTCGTGGCGACCTCGACTCGCTCGTCGCCCGCCACGAGGACGATCGCGCGGTGCCGGATCCGGCGGGCCGGAGCCGGTGGGGCGGGCGGTGCCGGAGGGGCGTCGAGCGGTGCGGGCGGCGGGGTCGGTGCCGCACGGCGGGCGGCGACGGGCTGCGGTTCAACCGGTCCGGGTGCCACAGGCTGGGGAGCCGGTGCGGACGTCGGGGCGGGGAACGGGGCCGGCGGCTGGGGTGCGGCGCCCTGGGTGGGGAGGCCGTGAGTGGGGAGAGCAGAGGGCAGCCCGTGGGACAGGCCTGCGGGTGCGCCCACCGTCGACGTGGCTCCGTGCCGCGGGAGTGCCCCCGGCACGAGGGCGACGCCGGAGGGCGCAGCCTGCATCGGGGCGGTGGGTGCCGGCGCCCCTGACGGCACCGCGGTGACCTGCGTGGAGAGCCCGGTGACCTCGTCGAGCGGGATGAGCGGCACGGCCGGTACGGGGTCGCGCGGGTCGCGGCCGGAGAGCCCGACGGCTCGCAGACCACGCAGGCGGAGCCCGCCGGGGGCGGTGCCGGTGAGTGCGTCGACCCAGCGCAGCCCGGCGACCACGGCGCCCGGGGTCCGACCCGTCGACGCCCAGGCCACGACGAGGGCGACGACGACGAGCAGCCCGGTGCCGACGGCGAGCCAGGTGCCGAGGGTCTCGCTGATGACGTCGTTGGCGCCGAGCACGAGCGGGACGGCGAGGAGCGCCACGAGGGCGAGGTCGACCACGAGCGAGGCCAGGACGCGGGCGGCCCCGGCGGGGACGGTGCCGGCGAGGAGGAGCGAGACGGGGCGGCGGGAGCCGGTGGGGCGTGTGCCGCAGCGCAGGCACCACTGGGCGTCAGCGCCGAGAGTGGCCCCGCAGGCGCCGCACGTCGACGCTCCCCAAGCTGTCTGGTCCACTCCTGCCCCTCACGTCGTGCGTCGGTGTGCTGTGTCGTGCTGTGTCGCGGTGCTGTGCGTCGGTGCGGTGCAGCGGCGTGCTCGGGCCTGCACCCGGTCCGCACGGGCGGACCGATTCTGGCACGGTCCGGCCGTCCGGACCCGGCGCGGGAGCCGCCCAGCGGTGGGGAGTTCTGCCCGTCGCCGCTCCGGCGAGCAGGCTCCCAGCCCCAGACCCCTGAGATCCCGCCGGTCTGGCGGGTTCGCGTTGCCCGTCCACAGGCCCTCGACCTGCACCGAGACTACTGATCACCCCCTGCTCGGGCGACCGCCTCCGCCGAACCCGTGGAAAACTGACCAGACCAGCAGATCACCCGGGTCTGCCAGGACGAGAGAGCGAGGTCGCCGTGGCGACGATCATGCAGAAGGCCCTCACCCCGCAGGCTGTCGAGCTGCACCTGACCCGTGGCTGGGACCAGGTCGCCGGCTTCGTGCTGCGTGCCGCGGACGTCGTCGAGGCCCGGACCCCTGCTGAGCTCTTCGAGGCGCACGCCCTCGGCTTCCCGGGCGCCCCCTTCTCGGCCGACATGCCGTCGGTGCACCTGCTGCGCTTCCCGGCGACCGCCCAGCTGCGCTTCGAGGACGCCGTCGGTGGCAACGACAACGCGGGTGCCGCGCTCACCGGAGGGTCGTTCGTCGACCGTCCGCCGTTCACCGGCAACGGCTTCGCCCCGTGGTCTCGCGGCTTCGCGCCCGTCTACTGGCTCGTGTCGTCGCGCGTCCCCGCCGGGTCGGAGATCGTCCGGGTCGACGCCGACGGGTCCGCCACCCTGGTGGCCGTCTACGCCGACGTCGCGACCGGGTGGGTGGCCGGCCCCGGCCAGCCTCCGCTGCCCCCCGTGGCGCTCCCGCCGCAGCCGAGCCTCTACCTCGGGCTGCTGGCCCGCTACCAGGGCTCGATGTTCGCCGCCGACCTGCTCCTCGACGAGCAGACCGTGGTGCTGTCCACGCCCGCGCCGCCGGCCGGCGCGACCGGGTTCGTCCAGACCCCTACGGGCCGCTGGCGCCGCGAGGTGCCGCTCGGCGACCTCACCGAGCTCTTCGAGATCGCCATGACGGGCACCATCAACGGGATCCCCGTGCGCGTGACCGGCGAGGCCGCGCAGGACGGCCAGAAGATCTACCAGGTGGTCTACACCGGCCACAACGCCGACATCGCCGAGGCCCTCGGCCTCACCAAGCTCGACGCGGGCGTCTACGCGGTGTCGGTCCGTGCCGAGGACCTCGGTGACGTGCAGACCGTCCAGCTCGTCGCCCCCAGCTGGCCCGGGGCCTGAGCACGGGCGACGTCCGGGAGACCTGACGAGGGCGTGCGGCCGGTGGCTGCACGCCCTCGTCGCGTTCACGGCGACACCGGCGCGTGGCGGGGCAGCCAGGCCTCCTGGGCGCCGGGGAGCCCCGATGGGGAGCGCTCCCCATGCCTGGAACCCTTCTCCCGCCTGAGGTGGGGAGCAGTCCCCACCCCCTGGGGCCTCCACCCCATGGCCGCACCGCCAACCCTGTCGTAGCGTCGTCGATGTGCCGCACCGGTGGCACCCGACGGACACGAGCAGGGCAGTCCTCGGTAGTGAGCCGAAGGAGTTCTCGATGAAGTTTGCGATGGGGTCAGACGTGCTCTCCACGTTGACCAAGAAGACGTCCACCTCGAGCGAGGACCTCGGTGCGCTGGTCCGCGAGCTCGCCCAGGCCGCCGAGCCCCTCGAGGGCAAGTTCAACGGTGCCGGCCGCGCGGCCTTCGACCAGTTCAAGGCCCAGACGGACCAGATCTCCGTCGAGCTGTCGACCGCCCTCGGGGGCGTCCTCACCGGGATCTCCGGCATGGACCGCGCCTTCGGCGAAGGTGACCAGATGATGGCCGACGAGACGCGCGCCACCGAGGGCTCGACCGCCTTCGACGCCGCCCGCTTCGGCGTCCCCCGCTGACCCGCACCCCACCCACTTCGCACGAGGAGACACATCATGGCTGGCAACTCCGCAGACCGCCGCGACTTCGAGCTCGCGGCCTCCACCACCGCCCAGGAGAACTTCAACCGCGTCGCCACGCGACTGGAGACCCTCATCGACCAGCGCGACGGTGACGTCAAGGCCGCGATGGCCGACTACGAGGCGTCCGGCGTCTCCGCCGACTACCACGGCAAGGAGCAGCGCTGGAACACCGTGGCCGGCGAGGTGCGCACCATCATCCGCACCCTGCGCACCTCCCTGGAGCGCAACGACGCCACCGCGCAGGACTCCCTGCAGCGCGCCAAGTCCGCCGTCGACAACATCGGCTGACGTCCCACCGGCCCGGGGACTCCCCCGGGCCCTCCTGAGCAGGCCTCACCGCCTGCGCCACCGTGCGGCTGCGGCCGCGTCCACCGAAGGGTCAAGGGGTCCTTGCGATGAGCGGGTACGAGATCACGTTGAGCGGGTGCGAGACCGTCCTCAACTCCATGCTGGTCGAGGCGGACGAGCTGTCAACCGCGCTCGGCGGCATCGAGGGGATCGTCACGAGCGCCGTCACCGGCTCCGGCGACTGCCCCGTCGTCGCCGAGGCCATCGGCGTGTTCTTCGAGAACCGCACCACCACCCTCCAGGGCATCGGCACCCGGATGGAGGCCGCGATGACAGGGACCGTCGCGGCCATCGGCTGGTACAACAAGGGCGACGAGGAGATGATGCTCACCCAGCAGCAGCTCGCCTCAGAGGTCGCATCGACCGGTCGCTTCGACCAGTTCACGGAGGCACCCGAATGAGCGCGCAGGCCATCAACGCCACCGGGCTGCCCGGGGCGAACCTCGACCCCGACGCCGTCGAGGCCGCCGCCGCCGACCTGCTCACGCAGGCGACGTCGATCCGCGACCAGGGAGCCGACGTCAAGTCCACCTGGCAGGGCCTCGGCGCCTACTACAAGGCACCCGAGTCCGAGACGCTCGTCGCCGTGATGGACCCGGTCGCCACCACGACCGACACCTTCGCGAGCGACCTCGAGCGCGTCTCGGCGGCGCTCAGCACCTACGCGACCGACATCCGCGACATCAAGGCCTCCCTCGACACCCTCCGCTCCGACATCGGGACCTTCCGCACCTCGATCTCCGGCGACGACGAGTGGCAGTTCGAGCAGGACAACATCGACACCAACGACGCGCTCCGCACGCGCGCCGGGAACCTGCAGGTCCAGCTCTGGGAGGCCGAGCGCAC
Organism: Sanguibacter keddieii DSM 10542; assembly: GCF_000024925.1. Classification (NCBI taxonomy): domain Bacteria; kingdom Bacillati; phylum Actinomycetota; class Actinomycetes; order Micrococcales; family Sanguibacteraceae; genus Sanguibacter; species Sanguibacter keddieii. Next base: position 450,031 of record NC_013521.1, on the reverse strand, counting down.
CTGCGCCAACGCCATCCGCGCGATCGACTGCATCGCGCCGTGGACGGCGAGCACCGGCGACGACGACCCCAACGGCTACGGGTACTCCGAGATCCCCGAGGACGCAGAGATGCCCTGGGGCTCCCAGGTGCAGCGCGAGGACCACTGCCCCAAGTCGGCCGCCGTGGGCGTCAAGAGCTTCGTCTGGGACGGCATCGTCATGGACATCGGCTGGGAAGGCCTCAAGGGCCTCGGCGGCATGATCGGCCTCGGCGAGGACGGCTTCTCGTGGGAGACCTTCGAGGCGACCTGGGGCGGGATGGGCGCGCTCATCGGGCGCGACCCCGAGACCGGTGAGTGGGGCTGGGGAACCGCCGGCAACGCCTGGACCGAGACCGGAAAGTCGCTCATCGCGTGGGACATGTGGGCAGAGGACCCGGCGCGCGCCGCAGGCACCGCGCTCGGCAACATCGCGCTGACCGTCTTCACCTTCGGCGCCGGTGGTGTCGTCAAGGGCACCGCGACCGCCGGCCGGACGGGACAGGTCCTCTCCGGGATCGGCAAGGGCGCCTCCGTGGTCAACCGCGTCCTCGACCCGACCGACCTCATCATCGGCGGCGCCAAGGCCCTCAAGGGCTTCAAGCTCGACGACGTGCTCTCCGGCCTGCGGACCAACCTCAGCGACCTCAGCACCGGCCTGTCGACGTCGCTGCGCGGCATCGACATCGACGTGGACATCGAGCTGCCCAACACCCACCGCGGTGACGGCACCGGTGGCACCGGCGGGAACTCGGGCGTCTTCGACGACAACCCCGCCGTCAACCGCGGCGGCGACGACGCCGGGGCGACGAACAACGTCAACCGCGACGTCGACGTCTCCAACGAGCACCCGCGCGCCGAGCAGACCAACAACACGAACCAGGCCGAGACGCCCGCGCAGCAGCCCGTCGTCGACCTCGTGCGCGAGCACGAGCTCGTCGGGGCCGGTGCGCCCGGCTCACCGTCGACGCACCACGGGGGCGGGGTCCACCTGATCGACAACGGTGGCAGCAGCCACAGCGGGTCCGGTGGTGGCGGTGGTGACGGGACCGGTGGTGGTCACGGGTCTGGAGGGCACGGCGGGTCCGGAGACGGCACGCCTGGTGGGCCGGGCGACGGGACGCCCGGAGGACCTGGCAACGGCTCTGGCGGCGGCGGAGACAACGGTGGCGGCGGGAACGGCGGCGACGGCACCGGTGGTGACGGACCGTACCGCGGCGACCGCAGCCCCGACACCCCGCTCGGCAACAAGGCGGGGACGCAGGAGCACTTCAACTACACGCTCGCCCAGGGCCTCGTACGGAACAACCTCACCGAGGCGAAGTTCGTCGAGCTCCTCGACACGCCGCTGAACAAGCTCAGCGCAGACGACCTCTGGGCCTTGCGCGACATCCGCGACTCGCTCCCGGGCGTCACCCCGGACACCGTCCTGCAGAAGGTCATCCCGCCGGACCTCGCACACACCTTCATCAACGACCTCGGCAAGCAGATCGACATCGACTCCCCCGACGCTGCGGCTCAGCTCGCCGCGTACGACCGTCTGGTCCGGGAAAACCCGGAGATCATGGGCACCACCCCCACGAGGTATGGGGCATCAGAGGTGGGAGGCTTCGTCTCTCGATCCGTCGATGTCGGCGACCTGGACACGAGAGGCACCTACGACGGGATCGGCCTCGGCTACGAGAACACGAAGTTCGGAGACGCTCAACGGCAGTACGTGGACCAGAACTACTTCTCCATCGAGTTCGAGGCGGGCAAGACCCAGCCATCCACCGTCCACTACGTGACAGACGCGATCGAGGCGCATCACACCGAGCTCTCACAGCTCAGCCCTGATGCTTTCAAGACACGGCTTCACGAGCTCGTCGAGGAGCAGCACATCGCTCGAGAGCCGAGACCTACGTCGCCGAAGGCTCTCAAGGCCTGGGAAGAAGCCCTGCTGGAGAAGCACAACCACGTCGACTACAGCCTCGATCCCACCAACCTCCATCGAGGGAACGGCTTCGGAGGAACGCGGGGGGCGTACACCCCTGAGCTCCAGATCTTCGGTCGCGTCGAGGTGCCCGCCGGAGCGGAGATGTGGAAGATCGCCCCAGATGGAGAACGCGTCCTCGTCGCACGCATGGACAACTTCCAGCAGTGGAAGATGGTCTTGTGAGAAGAGGTATCTACGCTGTCGTGGAGGGCGTCGAGTACGAAGCATCGCTCCATGCCGGTGGCGTCTCGATCTATGTTCCAGGCACACTGCCTCGTCCCGAGGGGTGGGAGCACGGCCGACGTGACTCGTGGGGAAAGGCCATCCCCCTCGACGCAGTCTCGGAAGCCTACGAGATCCTCACAGACGCGATGCTGGACGAGGTGGCTGTCCATGTAGACCAGGTCGATCCCGTTGCCCGGACGGCCGTCGTCAGAGCGAAAAACCCCACATACTCGAGCATGAGCGACCAGCACCGCCCGCCACCACACCCGCTGCTCGAAGCCGTCCAGAACCCGCCGTACAGCGTCGACTGGATGGGCGTCGTCCCCTGGGACCGGCTCACCGACGTCGACGAGGCAGTCGGACGCATCGACCCGGCGACGGGAGAAGACCTCCTGGACGGACACGAGGAGGCCGGGCTGTGAGGAGCGGGCTCTACGCGGTGGTCGACGGGGTCGAGTACCCGGCGTGGCTCAACAGCGAGGGCCTCGGGATCTACCTCGACCACGCCGGTCCGAGACCTGACGGCTGGGCATGGGTCACCGAGTACCGCTCCTACCGACGGGTCCCGCCTGCCCAGGTGACAGAGGCCTACCGTGTCAGCACGAGCGCGATGCTTGACGACGTCCTCGTCGCCGTCGACTCTGTCGACGCCCTGGCGCACACCGCTCTCGTCCGAGCCGTCTGCCCCAGGTACTCCAGCATCAACGACCAGGACAAGCCACCGCCGCACCCTCTTCTCAAGCCCGCCCCGGTCTCGTCCTACAGCATCGACTGGATCGGGGTGATCCCCTGGGACAGGCTGACGACGGCCACGGAGATCGTCGGGAAGGTCGACCCCACGGCCGGGGAGGTCAGCTACGACAACTTCACGTAGCTGCCCCTGTGGACAACCCTCGGCGCCCGGTATGCCCGACCTAGTCTCGAGGGACCGGTGACGACCAGACCGAGGTCGTCGCCCGTCACGACGGGAGCAGGGCATGAAGTTCGCGATGGGTGCAGGGGTGCTGTCGACGCTCGCGCAGAAGACGTCGACCTCGACCGACGACCTGGGGGCGCTCGTCCGAGAGCTCGCCGCGGCCGCCGAGCCGCTCGAGGGGAAGTTCAACGGTGCCGGCCGGGCCGCCTTCGACAGGTTCCGGGCCCGAACCGAGCAGATCGCCGTCGAGCTCGACACCGCGCTCGCCTCGGTGCTCACCGGCATCGGGGGCATGGACCGCGCCTTCGCCGAGGGCGACCAGACCATGGCCGACGAGACGAGGTCGGCCGAGTCGGGTGCCTCGTTCTCCGCCGCCCGGTTCTCGACCGGTCGCTGACCGACCAGGAGGAGGACCACCATGACGAGCACCGACCGCCGCGACTTCGACCTCGCGGCCTCCACGACCGCACAGGAGAACTTCGACCGGGTGGCCGCCCGGCTCGAGAGCCTGGTCGACCAGAGGACCGCCGACGTGCGCGGCGCCATGGCCGACTACGAGGCCACCGGGGTGTCCGCCGACTACCAGGCCTGCGAGCGCCGGTGGTCGACCGTCGCCGACGAGGTCAAGACCATCGTGCGGACCCTGCGCCGCTCGCTCACCAGCAGCGACGCCAGCGCGCAGGACGCCCTCCGCAAGGCCCAGGCCGCTGTCGAACGCATCGGCTGACCAGCACCGTCGCGTCTGCGAGCGGCGCGGCGGCACCCCGCATCTCTTGATAGCGTCACGTGCATGCCAAGGAAGCCTCTCGACTCCCCGCGCCCCGACCGAGCACTACGAGCCGCGGGAGCGGCAGCCCTGGCAGCGACGCTGGTGGTCACCGGCTGCTCGACCGACGACTCGCCGGACGCCCCGAACCCCGGCACGAGCGCGACACCGACCGCGGACGGCGAGAGCACCCCCGCACCGTCGACCGAGCCGGTGCTCATGCCCGACGGTCCGGCAGGCGAGCAGGCCGTCTGGGTCCTCTCCCAGCTCGACCCCGAGGTCACCGTGGACGCCGACGAGGTCGCCGAGCGTGTCGCACCCGAGGCCCTGGCGGAGATGAGCGCCGAGGAGCTCGCCGGCGCCCTCACGTCCGTGGGCGCGACCGGTCCCTGGACCGCCGTGGCGGTCCGCGGCGAAGGATCTGCGGTTGCCGTGACGATCACCGACACGACCGGCACCTTCCTCGAGCTGCAGGTCGCGACCGACGACGCCGGGCAGATCCTCACGCTGTTCTTCGCCCCTGGCGCCGACCCCTCGCGCGAGCCTGCCGCGAGCTGGGAGGAGCTCGACGAGCTGCTCACCGGCACCGGTGTCACCCACGCCCTCCAGGTGTCGACGGTCGACGAGGCCGGGCTGTGCACGCCCGTGCACCAGACAGGCGACACCGCCACGGCCCTGCCTCTCGGGTCGATCGTCAAGATCTACGTGCTCGGCGCCGTCGTCACCGCCGTCGGCGACGGCAGCCTCACCTGGGACACGGACCTCACGCTCACCGACGACGTGAAGTCCCTGCCCTCCGGCACGCTCCAGGACCAGCCCTCCGGCAGCACCGTGACCGTCGAGCAGGCCGCGACCGCCATGATCTCGATCAGCGACAACACCGCGACGGACCTGCTCATCAGCACCGTCGGGCGTGAGGCCGTCCTGGCCGCCATGGGCGACATGGGTCACCACGACCCGACGGTCAACGCTCCGCTGCTCACCACCCGCGACCTCTTCTGGCTCGGCTGGGGTGCGCCCGAGATCGTCCCGAGCTGGACCGACCTCAGCGCCGAGGACCGCCAGGCGGCCCTCGACCAGGTGCCCCTGGGCGTGCTCGACATCGACCCCGCGTCCATCACCGGCTCCCGGTGGGACGACGGGCTCGACTGGTTCGCGACCGCTGAGGACCTCTGCACCGCGCACGCCACCCTGCAGACCATGGCGACGACCGACGCCGGCGAGCCCGTGCGCGACATCCTCTCGGCCAACCCCGGCGTGGACCTCGACTCCGCCGAGTGGCCCTACGTCGGGTTCAAGGGCGGCAGCGCCCCCGGTGACCTCGCCGGGTCCTGGTACGCCGAGACCGCCGACGGCGAGAAGGTCGTGCTGAGCATCCAGCTGGCCACCGACGACCCCCTCGCACTCCCCGGGGCCGTCGATCTCGTCAACCTCGCGCAGGACGCCTTCGCGCTCTCGACGACCTGAGGTCACGAGTCTCTGAGCGGCGCCAGCGCGCCCCGGAGACGCGCCGCTGCAGCCCGGCGCCATGGAAGGCACAGGGCTGCAGCAGTCGGTCGCGCCTCAGCACTCCCAGTTGTTGCCGAACTCGTCTCCGCAGAGGTCGGAACCGAAACCGGTCTCTGTCTCGACCCAGTACGAGCCGTCACCGATAGGGCCTGGCACAGGGGGAGTCTCTGCAGCAGGGGCCGGAGCTGGTGCCGGTGCAGGCGCAGGGACAGCGGCTGGAGCCCGCGGTACCGACACCGCCGGGCTCGGGCTGCCGCCCGTCCCCGAGGCACCTGACCCCGGCCTCGCCGGAGCCGGAGCGGGAGACGACGGCGCCTGCTGCGTCACTTGAGAGGAGCGGGCCGCAGCGAGACGATCCTGCTCCTCCTGCCACGCCGCGCCAGAGTCCTCGACCCCGCTGATCGCCGCCGTGACCTCAGCCACGAGGTCCCGCAGCGCCTCGACGGCGCCCTCGAGGTCGGCATCGGCCGGCAGCGGAGCCGCCAGGACCTCCGCTGCCCGCCCCGCCCACGCCGCGAGGCGCTCACGGGCGCCATCGTCGAGCACCGCACCCTCGGTCCGGACCAGGAGCTCGTCGGCCTGCGCGGCCAGGGCCGCCACCTCGTCGACCAGACCGTCGTAGGCGTCACGTGTGGTCGCCAGGACCCACTCCGCCTGGGCCTCGACGACGGCCGTGATCCCGACCTCGGCCTCGTCGACGGCTCTCACGGTGAGCACCACCGCTGGGGCGACCGTGGCGATGACCTCGCGAACAGCCGAGAGGTCGGCGTCGACGGGTGCGGTCGCGACCTCCTGCACGGCAGAGAGCGTCTCGTCGAGCGCGGAGAGTGCGGCGTCGAGGTGCTCGCGCACCGAGTCGTCGAGCACCTCCCCCTCGCTCGCCCGGTGCACGTCGGCACCTCGCGCCAGGACCTCCTCGGACGTGACCACGACCCGCGCCCGGTCCTCGAGGTGGGCGGCGAGAGCGTCCCGCGCCTCCTCGAGCTGAGCCTGCGCCCGCTGCTCGGCGACCGCGTTCCACACGACCCCCGTCAGGACGACGGCCGCGAGCGCGACCACCGACGCGACGAGGCGCACCCGACGCGGGGACCTCGCCGGGACCGAGGGGTCTGGTGCTGCTCCTGTCGGGTCAGCAGCGGTGGCCTCTGGCGTGGCGTCCGACGGTCCGCTCTCCGTTGTCTGCATGGTGGGATGATAAGCGGAGTCTGTGCGGGTTTGCGCACGTAGCTCCACAACCGGGCCCTCCCCAGCCCCGGGGAGAGCCGCCTCCAGGAGGTCGACCCCCGTCCGGTCCTCGCCGACCGCGGTCATGAGGTCGGCCCGCCGCGTCGACGGGCGGCCAGCGCGGCGAGGACACCGATCAGCAGGAGCGCGGCCCCCAGGATCAGTGCGGCCACCCCGGCTCCGGTCGCGGCGAGGACGCCCGCGGGAGCTGGGTCTGGCGTGGGGACCTCCTCCGAGGGGACCGGGCCGGGCAGGTCCACCAGCACGTCGGCTGCCTCCTCGACCACCGGCTCGTCCGGGGCCTCGGTGACCAGGGTCGTCTCAGAGGGGATGCCGCACTCCCCGCGGTGCAGGAGCTCGTCGCCGGAGGAGTAGAGCGACTCGACCCAGTAGACGGCCCCGGGTCGGTCGACCGTGGTGTCACCTGAGGCGTAGTAGCCCGGCCCTGGCACCTCGACGCGCTCAGAGGTGAAGAAGGCGGCCTCGCACACCGGCACCTCGTCCGGGTCCTGCGGCCCGAAGGCCTCGAAGACCAGGTAGGCGCCGTCGGGGACGGTCCCGGTGACGAGCGCCGTGTCGCCGAAGGGCTCGCCGACCACGGCCGTCGGCGTGGCCTGCGTGACCACCTGGAGGGGCAGCTCGACCTCCGGCAGCCCGGGGACGTAGAAGCGCTCGAGGACGTCGTCGAAGCGCGAGGTGTAGGCCTCGACCCTGTCGTCTCCCTCGACGGAGTACACGAAGACGTAGTGCCCGGGCTCCGTGGGGCTCACCGGGTGGTCGTCGTCGTAGCCGACGTGGAACACGCCGTTGCGCGCCTCGACCGTCCCCTCCCAGAGGACCGGCGTCCCCTCAGGCACCTCGGCTCCGGAGGGCACCTCGACGACGGGCCCGTAGGCCCGGACCGTCGCGGTCCGCACGTCGGGCACCCACTCGGCGAGCCCCTCGAACTCGCCGTGGTCGGGTGCCATGCCGGTGATCCGGATCGTGTCGAAGGCCCGCCCACCCGGCACGACGTTGTACTCCCGGGCCACGGATAGGTGCTCGACCTGGTGCAGCACGGTCGAGGTCTCGATCGGGATCATGAAGTCGTCCGACCAGTCGTCCGCCACGTAGTCCTGCAGGTCGACCGGCTGGTCGTCGACGACGACACGCCACACCCAGGTGTAGAAGCCAGGCCCTGTCGCGAGGACCTCGCCCGCTGTCGTCTGGGTCCCGGGTGCGGAGAAGGTGAGCCGCTCCGTGCCGGCGACGGGCGCACCTGCCGGGATCTGGCCACCCTCCTCGGAGGGCCGCAGGAAGGGGCCGTAGGCCGTGCCCTCGAACATCACCTCGACCGGGCCTGCGCCACGCGCCTCGAGCCACAGGTCCCCCTCGACCACCGACGCGGTCACGTGGTCGACGAGCGGCGTCCCGTCGTCGACCACCCGGTCGGCACGCTCGGTCACCGCCTCGGGCTGGAAGGGGACGACGTGCGTCTCGGCGACCAGCCCGAAGGTGTCCACGAAGTCGCCGGTGATGTACGGCTGGGAGCGGACCGGCTGCTCGGCCGACCGGATCTCCCACACCCAGGTGTAGTACCCGCTCGAGGTGGCGACCGTCTCCCCCGGGCTGTCGAGCGTCCCCGGGCCGCTGAAGACCAGCGTCTCGGTGGTGACCACCGGGGCGTCGGCGGGTGCGACGGCGCTCTCGGCCGGCTGCGCCACGAAGGGCCCGTAGAGCGTGCCCGTCGCGGAGAGCTCGACCGGGGACCCGTCGGCGTGGTGCAGCCAGAGGTCACCGGCGACGGGCTCAGCCGTGACACGGTCGACGAACCTGTCGCCCTTCTCGACGACCGTGTCCGCGACCTCGGTGCGCACCTGGAAGGCGAAGGGCACGATCGAGGTCTCGACCACCTGCCCGAAGGGGTGCGCGAAGCTCGCGCGGACGTAGGGCCGGACGTCGGGCGCCTGGGCCTCCTTGTCGAACTCCCACACCCACGTGTAGTAGCCGGAGCCGGTCGCGCTCAGCGTGCCGGGAGAGTGCTGGGTCGACGGTCCGGCGAAGGTGAGCGTCTCGCTCCCGACGACCGGAGCACCGTCGGGCACCGTCGCGCTCTCGGCGGGCTGCGAGGCGTAGGGGCCGTAGAGCGTGCCGCGCGCCACGAGCGCGACCGGCGCCCCGCCGACCGTCGCCCACTGGTCGCCGGCCGCGGCCGCCGCGGTGACGATGTCGACCATCGGGTCCCCCTTGGCCACGAAGGTCGAGGCGACCCGCGTGGTGATCTCCGGCTGGAAGTCCCGGACGACCTCGAACTCTGCAGGTGGGCTCGTGACCTCTCGCGGGTCGATCGCAGCGCGATTCCCGTAGGTCAGCACCTCTTGCACCGCTCCCGAGAACACCATGCGGGTCAGCGTGACGCGACCCAGGTCGCCGAAGCTCGCACGGTAGGTGACCAGCCCGTTCCCCGTCGCCGTCCACCCGAACGACAGCGCCTGCGCGCCCGTCGTCCCGCGGAGCTCGTTGGTCCCCGTCTCGTCCCAGACCGCTGGGCCCTCGAGCGTCAGCGTGAAGGGCTTGCCCGCCTGCGGCGTCCCGGCCGCAGAGAGCAGCGCGACCCCGTCGACCCGTCCGGTGCGGCTGTCACCGGTCTGGACGACCGGCGACGCTCCCGCGTACGGACCGGCGTTCGCCGCAGCGCCCGAGATCACCGACGCGGCGAGGTCCTTGATCGCGTCCGGCGTCCCCTGACTGATGAGCCGCGCGGCCTCGGCGGCGTCACCGCCGACCATGGTGCCGGGGATCTGGTGCCGGGTGTGCACCAGGTACGAGAGCGCCGCGCGCATCTCGACGGTCTCCACGTGCTGGTGGGCGGCGACGGCGGCCGCCAGCACCGGGTCGTCGACCGCGGAGGACGCCACGACCACGCTGCTCGCGTTCGGCGGCATCATGCGCCCCTGGATGCACCACAGGAGCTCGCCGGTCCCCGAGCCGGGCGGCGGGGCGAGGGCCCCGAGCCACACGTCGCCGTGCCCGGGCGGGCGGATGTTCATCCCGGGCCCGGTCGGCTCGGCCGTCGCGGACCCCGCGGTCGTGACCAGCCCGGCGGCGACCAGCACGAGGCCGAGCAGCATCGACAGCAGGCTCGTCGCCCGGCTGCGACCTCGACGAGGCCGCCCTCTCCGCGAGGCGCCCGGTGGTCCAGGCGGTGCAGGGTCAGGCGCAGGCGGTCCGGTCGGGCACGCGAGAGTCATCGAGGCTCCAGTCGTCGAGGGCACCGGGGCGGTGCCGGGTGCCCTCGACGCTATGGGGCCTGCGTCCTGCTATGGGGTTATCAACAGGGTCGGTCTCAGCCGATCTCGGAGACCGCCACGGCGACCCCGCCGGCCGGCACGCGCGGCGTCCCGTCGACCTCGTCACCGACGATCACGCGACCCGCACCCGGGACCAGGACGTCCTCGGTGCCGTGGTTGAGGACGACCGTGTACTCCGAGCGGCCGTCGGTCGAGCGGCGACGCACGACCTCCACACCCTCGGGCAGGGAACGCTCGGGCACCAGGCGCGCGTCGGCGTAGGCGCCGTCGAGGAACGCGGTGAGCGCAGCCCCCGTGAGGCGCGTCGAGGTGTACCAGGCGACGCCGTCGCCGTGGACGTTGCGCGTGATCGCGGCCTCACCCTCGGCCGGCCCGCTCGCGTAGGTCGCGGCGACGTCGGCCGTGGTGACCACGAGGTCCTCGGACCACACGTCGGCCTCGAGCCCGTCGAAGCGCCCGCCGGACAGGGCGAGGGTCTCGCCCTCGCGCAGCGGCAGCAGCTCGTCGACCCGCACGCCGAGCACGTCGTGCAGCGCGGCCACGAGGCCCCCCGCACGGACGGCGTCGTTCTCGTCGACCAGCCCGGAGAAGCACGAGACCACGAGCGTCCCGCCGGCCGCCGTGAAGGCGGTGAGGTTGGCCGCGCCCGCGTCGGTGAGCAGGTACGAGGCCGGGGCGAGGACCATGCGGTACCCGCTGAGGTCGGCCTCGGGGTGCACGAGGTCGGCCGTGACGTTGTCGCGCCACAGCTGGTCGTAGAACGCGACGATCCGCTCGCGGTGCGAGTGGTCGACGCTCGGGCGCCACTCGAGGTCCTGGGCCCAGAAGGACTCCCAGTCCCAGAGGATCGCGACGTCGGCGTGCACGCGCGAGCCCTTGACCTCGGCCAGGTTCGAGAGCATGCCGCCGAGCTCGACGACCTCCTTCCACACCCGGCTCGACGTCCCGGCGTGCGGGAGCATCGAGGAGTGGAACTTCTCCGCGCCGGAGCGCGAGGCGCGCCACTGGAAGAACAGGATGCCGTCGGCACCGCGACCGAGGTGCGAGAGGGCGTTGCGCGCCATCTCGCCGCGGCGCTTGGCGACGTTGCGCGGCTGCCAGTTGACCCCCGACGTGGAGTGCTCCATGAGGATCCACGGCTTGCCGCCCGCGAGCGAGCGGGTGAGGTCGGCGTCGAGCGCCAGCGTCACGTGGTTCCGGACCTCGGCGGCCGTCAGGTAGTGGTCGTTGCTCACCACGTCGACCTCGCGGGCCCAGCGCCACAGGTCCATCGACGGGCAGCTGGTCGCCATGAAGTTGGTCGTCACCGGGATCCCCGGCGAGAGCTCGTGCAGGATGTCGCGCTCGGCCGTGAAGCAGGCGAGCAGCGCGTCCGAGGTGAAGCGGGCGAAGTCGAGGCGCTGCGCGGGGTTCACCACGCTCGCCGAGGTGGCCGGCGCACCGATGTGGTCCCACTCGCCGTAGGTCTGGCCCCAGAAGGCCGTGCCCCACGCGGTGTTGAGCCCGTCGAGCGTGCCGTAGCGCGCCTGGAGCCAGGTGCGGAAGGCGCGGACCGAGTGGTCGTCGTAGCTGTCCGAGACGGGTGCGCCGTACTCGTTGTGCACGTGCCAGAGCGCGAGCGCGGGGTGCGCGCCGTAGCGCTCGCCGAGCGCACGGGTGATGCGCTCGCAGGCGCGGCGGTAGTCGGGCGAGGACGGACTGACCATGCCGCGCGACCCGTGCCCGAGGACCACGCCGTCGCGGGTGACCACGCGGGAGTCGGGGTAGGTGGCGTAGAACCAGGCCGGCGGGGCTGCGGTCGGCGTGCCGAGGTCGACGCGGATGCCGGCGTCGTGGAGCAGGTCGAAGAGCCGGTCGAGCCACGCGAAGTCGAAGACGCCCTCCTGCGGCTCGAGCCGCGCCCACGAGAAGATGCCGACGCTCACGAGGTTCACGCCGGCCTCGCGCATCAGGGCGACGTCCTCGACCCAGACCTCCTCGGGCCACTGCTCGGGGTTGTAGTCCCCGCCGTAGCTGATGGTCCCGACACCGGGGAGCCAGCCTGCATCGGCTGCTGCGGTGCGGACGGCGGTGGACTCGCTCATGACTCTCCTTGCCGACAGGCGGCTGTTGACGTGCGGCGACGACGTGCGGCTGGGCGCTCCTGTGCACCCACCGTGCTCGACTGTGCTCACTCCTGTGCGCGTTCACAGACTCTCACATCGCTGTGCAACGACGAGGTAACACTATTTTCTGATGTTTGACAACCAGCAGGAGTGTGCCGGTACTGTGACCGGTCACAGGTACAGTGGCGTTTCTGAGTACGACGTCGTACCCCACCTCAGCGACGAAGCGGAGGTGACGATCAAGGAGGACACATGCGTCTGGCCCGCACCCGACTCACCGCAGCTGCGGTGACGATCGCAGCACTCACCCTCGGCGTCTCCGCCTGCGGGGGCGACTCCGAGGGCTCGTCCGCCGACGGCCCCGTGAACCTCACGTTCTGGACGTGGGCTCCCGAGATGGAGGCCGTCGTCGACATCTGGAACGAGGCCAACCCCGACATCCAGGTCACGGTCAACAAGCAGGACGGCGGCGACGCCGCGGTCACCAAGCTCCTCACGGCCATCAAGGCCGGCAGCGGAGCGCCCGACATCATGCAGGCCGAGTACCAGGCCATCCCGACCATGGTGTCCTCCGACGCCCTCGCCGACGTCTCGGCCGAGGTCGGCGACGACCTCCCCGGCCACTTCGCCGACGGCGTCTGGAACTCCGTGACCCTCGGCACCGACGCGGTCTACGGCATCCCGCAGGACTCCGGGCCCATGCAGTTCTACTACCGCGCGGACATCTTCGAGGAGATGGGCCTCGAGGTCCCGACCACGTGGGACGAGTACGCGGACGTCGCCGAGCAGCTCCACACGGCCGACCCCTCCAAGTTCCTCGGGACGTTCTCGGCGACCGACGCCGGGTCCTTCACCGGTCTCGCCCAGCAGGCCGGCGCCTCGTGGTGGGGCATCGAGGGCGACTCGTGGACCGTCGACATCGACGACGAGGCCACCCTCAAGGTCGCGCAGTACTGGGGCGACCTCGTCGAGGCGGGCACCATCGACAACAAGCCGATGTACACCCCCGAGTGGAACGCAGCCCTCAACAACGGCTCGCAGGTCGGCTGGCTCAGCGCCGTCTGGGCACCCGGCGTCCTCGCCGGCAACGCCCCCGACACCGAGGGCCTCTGGAAGATGGCTCCGATGCCGCAGTGGGACGCCTCGGCGCCCGCGACCGGCAACTGGGGCGGCTCGGCCACCGCGGTCACCACGCAGTCCGACCACGCCGCGCAGGCCGTCGAGTTCATCACCTGGATGAACACCTCGGAGGAGGGCGTCGCCGCCCTCGCCGACGTGTCCGGCATCTACCCGGCCGACATCCCGGGCCAGAGCACCGCGCTCACCGACCCGCCCGCGTTCTTCGCGAACCAGCCCGACTTCTACGACATCGTCGCGGAGACCGCCGGCACGGCCAACCCCTTCACCTACGGCCCGAACGTCAACGTCGCCTACTCGGCCTTCAACGACGCCTTCGGCAAGGCCGCCGAGTCCCGCTCCGCGGCCGGGTTCGTGGAGGGCATCGAGTCGATGCAGACCACCACGGTCGAGGACCTCAAGAACTCCGGGTTCTCGGTCGCCGAGTAGTCACCCGCAGGTCCGCTCCACCCGCAGCACCTGCAGCACCTGCAGCACCTGATCCACCCCACCGCCGTGGGGCGCCGCACCTCCGCGGCGCCCCACGGCACGGCCCGGCCCCGCTGCCGGGCACTCGACTCCGGCGCACCGCGCGCACGCCGACCCCCCTCGCTCCCAGGAGTACGACACTCATGCCGCCGACCACCCAGAAGCTCGCCCCGCCGACCCCCGGGGCCCCGGCCCCGCTCCCGACCGCACGCCGGGGTCGCAGCACGGGCACCCGTGACCTCCCGGCCTGGGGCTTTCTCGCCCCGGCGATCGTGCTGTTCGTCGTCTTCATGGCGCTGCCCATCGGCTACGCCGCCTACCTCAGCCTGCGGACCGTCAAGGTCTCCGGCCTCGGCCTGGGCTCCGGCGCCCGCACCGAGTCGTGGGCAGGGCTCTCCAACTACTCGCGTGCGTTGAGCGACCCGGAGTTCCTCGCGAGCGTCGGCCGCGTCGGCCTCTACGGCCTGCTACTCGTCCCGACGATGATCGTCCTGGCGCTGCTCTTCGCGCTGCTGCTCGACTCCCGCGGCGCCCGCGCCAAGGGCTTCAGCCGCATCTCGATCTTCCTGCCGTACGCGGTGCCCGCGGTCATCTCGTCGCTGCTCTGGGGCTTCCTCTACCTGCCCGCGGTCAGCCCGTTCTACTACGTGTTCGAGAAGCTCGGCTGGGACGCGCCGTCCCTGCTGTCGTCGAACCTCGTGCTCTTCGCGATCGCGAACATCGCCCTCTGGGGTGGCGTCGGCTTCAACATGATCGTCATCTACACGTCGCTCAAGGCGATCCCGACCGACATCTACGAGGCCGCGCGCATCGACGGCGCCAACGAGCGCACCATCGCGCTGCGCATCAAGGTCCCGATCGTCACGCCGTCGCTCATCATGACCTTCGTGTTCTCGATGATCGCGACGCTCCAGGTGTTCGCCGAGCCCACCACGCTGCGCCCGCTCACCAACACGATCTCGACCACGTGGTCGCCCCTCATGAAGGTCTACCGCGACGCGTTCACCCGCGACGACCTCTACTCGGCCGCCGCGACGTCGATCATCATCGCGGCCGCCACGTTCATCCTCTCGTTCGGGTTCCTGCGCCTGGTGCAGAGCCGTGCCTTCAGCCAGGAGAAGTGACATGAGCACCTTGACCTCGTCCCGGCGGGCCTCGGCTCCCCGGTCCTCCGAGCAGAACCCTGTGGTGCGCCACTCCCGGCGCCCCCGCATCGGCTGGGGCGGCACGATCGTCCTGCTGATCGGCGCCGCGTACTGCCTGCTGCCCGTCGCCTGGGTGCTCGTGGCCTCGTCGAAGAGCGCCGCCGAGCTGTTCTCGACCTTCACCTTCGCACCGTCGACGCACCTCGTCGAGAACGTCCAGGAGCTGTCCGCCTACCGCGGCGGCCTGTTCTGGCGCTGGATGCTCAACACCGGGCTGTACGCCGGTGTCGGCGCCCTGCTGTCCGTGATCGTCTCCGCGATGGCCGGGTACGGACTGGCCAAGTACTCCTTCGCGGGGAAGAAGGCCGTGTTCAACATGCTGCTCGCCGGCGTGCTGGTCCCCGCCGTCGTCCTGGCGATCCCGCAGTACCTGCTGCTGGCCCAGCTGGGCATGACCAACACCTACTGGTCAGTCCTGCTGCCGAGCATCATCAGCCCCTACGGCATCTACCTCGCCCGCATCTACGCGGCGGCGTCCGTCCCCGACGACGTCATCGAGGCGGCCCGCACCGACGGCGCCAAGGACTTCCGGATCTTCCGGACGATGGCCGTCCCGATGATGCTCCCTGGCCTGGTCACCGTGTTCCTGTTCCAGTTCGTCGGCATCTGGAACAACTACATGCTGCCGTACATCATGCTCGGCGACGACAAGCTGTTCCCGCTGACCGTGGGCCTGTCGGGCCTGCTCAACCAGGGTGCGTCGCAGCCGGCCATGTACACCTCGGTGATCACCGGGGCCCTGCTGTCGATCCTCCCGCTCATCGCGCTGTTCCTCACGCTGCAGCGCTACTGGCAGGTCGACCTCGCCGCCGGCGCCGTCAAGAGCTGAGCCGCAGCACCACCGGCGGAGGGGAGCGCTCACCCGCTCCCCTCCGCCTCGTGGCACCACCAGGTGCCACCCGTTGACCTAGAGTCTGGAACGTGGAACCCGAGATGGAAGCACGCACCGCGCGCAAGCGCCCGACCATCCGCGACGTCGCGGCGGCCGCCGGGGTCTCCCGAGGGACGGTGTCGCGGGTGATCAACGGCGGCCACTGGGTGTCCCCCGAGGCCCTCACCGCCGTCCAGGAGGCCATCCGGACCACCGGGTACTCCATGAACCAGCACGCCCGCTCGCTCGCGACCGGACGGTCGAACTCGATCGCGTTCCTGCTCACCGAGCCCCAGCACCTGCTGTTCGAGGACCCCACCTTCTCGATCCTGCTCCGCGGTGCCGCCGAGGCGCTCGGGCAGCGCGAGATGCCCCTGCTGCTCATGGTCGCCGGCACCACCGAAGAGCGCCGCCGGATCACCGACTACATCACCGCCGGCCACGTCGACGGCGTCCTGCTCATCTCGTCGCACCGCGACAACCCCATGGTGAAGTCCCTGCTGCGCGCCGAGATCCCGGTGATCGCCTGTGGCGTGCCCATCGGCTACGAGGACTCCGTCGGGTACGTCTCGGCCGACGACGTGGGCGGCGCGCGCAAGATGACGCAGCACCTCCTCGACTCCGGCCGCACCAAGATCGCGACCGTCACCGGCCCCCTCGACACCCCTGGCGGCACGATGCGCCTCGCCGGGTACAAGGAGGCGCTCGGCGACCGCTTCGACGAGTCGCTCGTCCGCCACGGCGACTACTCCCGCGAGGGTGGTCGCGCCGCGATGGCCGAGCTCCTCGAGGCCCGCCCCGACCTCGACGCGGTGTTCGTGGCCTCCGACCTCATGGCAGCCGGCGCGATGACCGCGGTCAAGGACTCCGGCCGCAGCATCCCCGGCGACGTGGCCGTCGGCGGCTTCGACGACTCCGGTCTCGCCGCGACCCTCGACCCGCCGCTGACCACCATGCGCCAGCCCTTCGAGCGGATCTCGTCCGAGATGGTGCGGTTGCTCCTCGAGGTCGTCGAGGGCCAGGAGCCCGCGGCGGTCACGCTCCCGGCGACGCTGGTCCGTCGCGAGTCCGCCTGACCCTTCCCCGCACGACCCACGGACGAGGGCGTCGCACCTGCTAGATTATTCCTGTTCACCGTCTAGGGGGCGCAATGGATATATCGCAGGTCTGGCTCGACCTCGCGGAGCGAGGCCTGGTGCTCGACCGCGCTCCCCGCACGCCCGAGGCCACCCACGACAGCGTGGACATCGTGCTCGACGGCCCCGGGTGGGATGCGGCTCGCTACCAGGTCAAGGCCCTCCGCACGCCGCTGCGGCCGGGTGTGCTCGCACGCTTGGCACGAGAGTCCTGCGCTCCGGACGACCCGATCCACGTGTCTCTGCTGGTCGTGACCGGCGAGGCCACCGACAGCGTGGTTCTCCAGGCAGGGCGGCTGGGCATCTCGGTCTTGGTCGCACCGCGTGATGGTCGTCCCACCACCGGGCTGCTGGTCCACCCGCAGACCGGGCTCGTCATGATGGTCGGGCCTGACGCACCGCCGAAACAGCCCGGACGTCCAGGCCCCGTGGCGTGGTCGACCTATGCCGTCGCTGCCAGCCTGCTCGAGTCGCCGGCCCCCTCACAGACGGCGCTGGCGGAGCGTTGCGGCATCACGCAAGGGCGTGTGTCGAAGATCCTCGGCTCCCTGCGCCCGTTCTGGACCCGGAGCGACACGGGGATCCATGTGTCCGACCCGATCGCGCTGTCGGACTGGTTGGTCCGTGAGTACCCCCGTCGCTCGATGGTGGAGACGGCGTGGTTGACGCTCGAGCCTCTGGCGCCGCTCGCCCGGACGACAGCGACGTATCTCGAGGAGCAGTCCGTCGACTACGCACTGAGCGGAGACGTCGTCGCCGATCTCATCGCTCCCTGGGCCAACCCCACCGTGCTGCGCATCAGCGTCAACGCCCCTCTCGACCTCGCGCCGCTCGGCCTCACTCCTGCTCCGAGAGACACCGCGAACGTGCTGATGGACGTCTCGTCCGACCCCTATGTGCTGCAGACCAGGCGCCGTGTCGACGGCCTGTGGACCACCGAACCGTGGCGGGTCTGGCTCGACCTGCGGGCTGAGGGGCATGACGATGCCGCGCACGCGCTCCGCACGATGCTGATCGAGGCTACGTGAGCGAGACCTCGCTCGAGCTGCTGTCGACGTCTCGTGCGACCGACGGTGCCTGGATGGCAGCCGCAGACGTCGCCTCGGCCGCAGTGGCCGCCGGTGTCGAGTACCGGCTCGTCGGTGGGAACTCGGTGACCCTCTTGACCCACGTCCACGGTGTCGCGGGCAGAGTGCCTGAGCGAGAGACCGCAGACGCGGACATGGGCGCTTCTCTGCAGGTCTGCGGCAGCCCTGGTCTGCTGGCAGCGCTCTCGGAGCGGGCCTACGCGCAGCTGGACGGCTCGCGGTTCGAGCGGAAGACCGCGGGGCGGGTACTCACGATCGACCTGCTGGCGCCGTCCTACTCGGGCACCATGCTCTCGAACCAGGCCGCCGGTTCCGTGGTCGTCGACGCGGTCCCTGGACTGGGCCTCGCGCTCGCCAGGCCCGCGATCGTCGTCGCAGTCGCAGTCGCGCTGTCGCACGGCGAGCGCATCGCCTTCCGCGTTCACCTCCCGGACCTGCACTCGGCGCTGGTCCTGAAGTCCTCTGCCTACCGTGGTCGCTTCGCCGACCGAGACGCCCTCGACGTCTGGCGCCTCCTCGAGGCCGCGCACGCAGCCGGCATCAGGAGCGACGAGTGGCCGAGCGGCACCGAGGGGCGTGACGGCGCGCTGTCCTTGCGGACGCACTTCGGCGACGCCAGCTCGGCAGGTCCGAAGAGGGCCACCCGGGAGAAGGCCTCGCAGGCGCGGATCCGAGCGCTGGTCAACACACTGGTCCCTGACCCCCGACGCCGTCGGTGAACCTCAGGAGCGTGGCACCCGCGCATCAGATCCAGCCGTGGCGGCGGGCCGTCGCCGCTGCCTCGTGGCGGTTGGAGACGCCGAGCTTCATGACGGCGGTCGACAGGTAGTTGCGGACCGTGCCCGCCGACAGCGACACCCGCTGGGCGATCTCGTCGACCGGGGAGCCGTCCGCTGCCAGTGCGAGCACGTCGGCCTCGCGGGCGGTGAGCGGGCTGTCACCGGAGGCGATGGCCTCGGCGGCGAGCTCGGGGTCGACGTAGCGACCGCCGGCGTGCACGGACCGCACGACGTCGGCGACCACGAGCGCGGAGGCCGTCTTGGGCAGGAACCCGCGGACTCCGACGGCGAGCGCGCGCTTGAGGTAGCCGGGGCGGCCGTGGCTCGTGACGATGATGCAGCGACAACCGGGCAGCTGCGTCGCGAGGCGCTCGGCGACCTCGATGCCGTCGAGGCCGGGCATCTGCAGGTCGAGGACCGCGACGTCGGGGGTGGTGCGCAGCGCGACGGCGAGCGCCTCGTCGCCGGTCGCCGCCTGGGCGACGACGTCGAGGTCGTCCTCCAGCCCGAGCAGCGTGGCGACGGCGGTACGGATGAGGTTCTCGTCGTCCGCGAGCAGGACACGGATGGCGGTCGGCACGGGGACGGCGGGGGTCGAGGGGTCAGTCACGGTGGGGCGCTCCGTCGGTGGGCTCGTGCTCGGTCGAGGCTGCGGGTGCGGGTGCGGGTGCCGCCGGGACGGTCGCGGTGACCACGAAGGTCTCTCCCTCGACACGCGTGTCGAGCCGCCCGCCCACGGCGGAGAGGCGCTCGCGCAGGCCGGTGAGCCCCGTCCCGCTGACGGGCGTGGCGGCACCGGACGCGATGCCGTCGTTGGTGATGACCAGGCGGACCGAGGTGCCGTCGTCGTCCTGCACGATGACGAGGGTGCACCAGCGGGCGTCGGAGTGCCGCACGACGTTGGTGGTCCCCTCGCGCACCACCCAGGCGAGCACCTCGCGCTCGGCCGGTCCGGGGAGCTCGGCGTCCAGCGTCGTCCGGGCGTCGATACCCGCGGAGCGCAGCAGGGAGCGGGCACCCGCGAGCTCGGCGTCGAGGTCGGCGGTGCGGTACCCGACGGCGAGGGTCCGTACCTCGCGGAGCGATTCCTGCGCGATCTGCCGCACCTCGAGCATCTGCTCGGCGGCCCCGTCGAGCCCGCGGCGGGCGAGCTCGGCGGCCAGCTCGCTCTTCACGGCAACGACGGAGAGGGTGCGCCCGACCACGTCGTGCAGGTCCCGGGAGAACCGCAGGCGCTCCTCCGCGACGGCGAGCTGCGCCTGCGCGGTGCGGGCGGCGTCGAGCTGCCAGACGAGGGACAGCATCCAGCAGGTCATGCGCCCGGCGACGACCACGAGGAACAGCGGCCACAGGACGGCAAAGAGCACCACGGGCAGCGCGGACTCGCCCCCGAGGCCGTCGCCGGACAGCACGACCGCGAGCGTGATGCCCGTGACGGCGAGCGAGAGGAGAGTCAGCGTGCGGCTCACCATGACCGGGGCGAGGGCGAACAGGCCGAAGGAGGCGACGATCATGACCGCGAGGCTGATGGTGCCCCGCGCGTCGGGACCACCCGCGAGGGCGACGGACACCGCGAGGACCAGCAGGCTCGCCGCACCGAAGCCGATCAGCAGGCGACGGTCCAGCTCCTGACCGGTCAGCATGGTCCCGAGGGCGGCCCGCAGGACGACGGCGCACGCCGCCGCGTGGACCGCTCCGAGGAGCAGCCCTGCGACGACGTGACCGGCCGAGCCGCCCAGCGGGACCTGGGCGAAGAGGAAGACCTCGAAGAAGAGCATCGCGTAGAGCGTCCCGCGGATGAGCAGGTCGAGGGAGTCGGTCTGGCTGCGCCGCGTGCGCGCGGCCTGGCGTCGTTCCACGAGCCCTACCCTGTCACACGCTCCCCTCAGCGACGCGGCTCCCAGCGGAAGTACCGGATGGTCGCCGTGACGCCGACGACGCCCCAGGCGACGAGGACCGCGAGCGGCAGGGCCGCGGCCGAGAAGGTCCCTGCGAGGTCGAGGACCTCGCCGCTGCGCCCGACGCCGGAGATGCCCAGCTCGATGAGCTCGACGACGGGGCTCATCGGCAGGAAGCGCGCGATGTCGAGGAAGGTGTCGGGCATGACCGAGGCGGGGACCGCGAAGCCCGGAGCCGCCATGAGCACGAGGATCAGCGGGAGGGTGGTCACCTGGACGGACTCGACGGTGCTGCTGAAGGCCGAGCTGATCGCGGCGAGCAGCGCCACGACCACACCACCACCGAGGACGGCGATCACGACGAGGGCCACGTTGACGGGTGTGAAGGCCCCCACGAGCACCACGGCGAGCACCGACGCGACGACGGTCTGGACGAGCATGACGAGCAGCGACGGCATCGAGATGGCCGTGAGGACGTCGACGACCGAGCTCTCGCCCGAGCGCAGCCGCTTGAGCACGAGGTCCTGGCGGCGTGCCACGAAGGTCGACACGAGCGAGTAGTAGACGCCGAACAGCAGGGCGAAGCCGGTGATGGTGACGACGAGCCGGGTGGCCTGCTCGCTCGCGCCCTCGCCGGTGTCGGGGAGGATGCGCAGCATGAAGAGGCCACCGAGGATCGGCAGGCCGGCCGAGTAGAACAGCAGCGCCTTGTTGCGCAGGAGCAGACGGATCTCGGCGGCGGCCAGCGACCAGGTGCGGCGCGGGGACAGCTTCCGGTCGCTCGGGGACGAGGTGGGCACGCTCGTGGACGGTGCGGGCTGGGTCGCGGTGCTCATGCTGCGTGCTCCTTCGGTGCGGCGTGCAGGGTGGTGGGCGCCATGCCTGTCGAGGCGGCGGAGGTCTGGTCGTCGACGCGCGGCTGGGCGGCGATCGACAGGAAGGCCTGCTCGAGGGTCGACGCGCGGGCGTCGAGGTCGCCGAGGGTCACCTGGTGCTGCTGGGCCCAGGCGAGCAGGCGGGTGAGGTCGCCCTGGAGGTCGTCGGTCTCGACGAGCGCGCGGGGTCCGTCGCCGCGGAGGCCGCGGACGATCTCGGGCGGCAGGGGCGGTGCGTCGGCCGGGAGAGTCGCGCCGATGCGCGAGGGGTAGCCGGAGACGATCTCGGACTGGGTGCCGGTGACGACCACCTGCCCGTGGTGCATGATCGCGAGCCGGTCGGCGAGGCGGGCCGCCTCGTCGAGGTAGTGCGTGGTGAGCATGATCGTGGTGCCGGCGTCGCGCAGCGTGGCGATGAGCTCCCAGGCCGCGATGCGGCTCTCGGGGTCGAGGCCGGTGGTCGGCTCGTCGAGGAACAGGACGGACGGGCGGCCCATGATGGCGAGCGCGAGGTCGAGGCGGCGGCGCTCGCCGCCGGACAGGCTCTGGATGGCGACGCTCTCGCGGCGGCCGAGGTCCACGAGGTCGAGGGCCTCCCCCACGGGACGCGGGTCGGTGAGGGTGCCGGCCCAGGCCTTGGCCATGTCCTTGACGGTGAGGTCGGCGGGGAACCCGGCGTCCTGGAGCATGATGCCGGTGTGCGGGCGCACGGCGGACCGGTCCAGGAACGGGTCCTTGCCGAGGACGCGGATCGAGCCGCCGGTCGGTGCGGCGATGCCCTCGATCATCTCCATGAGCGAGGTCTTGCCGGCGCCGTTGGTGCCGAGGAGGGCGAAGAGCTCCCCGCGGCGCACCTGGAGGTCGACGCCGCGGACGGCGTCGAAGCCGCGCGAGGCGCCCTTGCGCCGGGAGGTCGGGGCACCGTAGCGGCGCCGGGCGTCGCGCACGTCGATGACGAGGTCACCGTTCTGCGCCGGGCTGGAGGTGGTGTGCTGGCTCATACCTCTACTGTCCCGGCGGGCAGGCTCAGAGGTCAGTGCGTGCGCTCACCAGTCCGGGGTGAGGGCGTCCCGGGTCCGGCATGACATCTGTCATGCCGGTCCCTGTGCAGGTCGAGGGCTGTGCCGGCCAGGGGCCGTGCAGCTCAGGCGGCCGAGACGGCGATGCGGTTGCGCCAGGGGTCGTCGAAGGTGAGGAGCTCGCCGGGGCCGCCGGCGGCCTCGTGAGCGACGGGGACGTCGTGGTGGCGCAGGCGGTCGGCGAGCGCGCTGACGTCGTCCGCGGTCGGGACGACGATCGAGACCTCGCCGAGGCCGAGCGAGACGGCGCGCGGCCCGGCGCCCATCGAGCTCCAGGTGTTCATGGCCATGTGGTGGTGGTAGCCGCCGGCGGACACGAACAGGGCGCTGTGCCACTCGGCGGTGGCCTCGAAGCCGACGGTGTCGACGTAGAACTGGCGGGCACGCTCGACGTCGCCGACCTGCAGGTGGACGTGGCCGACCACGGCGTCCTGGGCGTTGGGGGCTGCGGCGACCTCGTCGGTGAGGTGCGTGCGGATGAACCCGTTGGGGTCGAGGGGCCGGTTGTCCATGACCACCTGGCTGCCCTGCCAGGACCACTGGTCGCGGGCGCGGTCGACGTAGAGCTCGATGCCGTTGCCCTCGGGGTCGTCGAGGTAGAAGGCCTCGGAGACGAGGTGGTCGGCGCTGCCGGTGTACAGCTGCGGTGCGTGCTCGGCGACGCGCAGCATCGTGGCGGCCAGCGCCGCCTGCGTCGGGAAGAGGATCGCGGTGTGGAAGAGCCCGGCCTCGCCCGGGCGGCGGGCGGGCATGTCGGGTGCGTGGCGCAGGACGACGAGCGGGGTGCGCCCGCGTCCGAGCGTGACGATGCCGGCGCGACGGTCGGCGGCCGCGGAGGACTCCCCGCCCGCGGGGGCGATGACGTCGAGGGCGATGGCGCTCGTGTAGAAGGCGACCATGGCGTCGATGTCGTGGACGTAGAGCGTGACGGCGTCCATCGCGGTGTCGGCGGCGAGCAGGTCGACAGCCCCCAGGGCGTGCGGCGCGGCGGCGCGCTCGGCGGTGACCCGTGCGGTGGCTGCGAGGTCGGCCGTGCGGGCGGTGGTGTCGATCATGTCGCGGCTCATGCGGGTGCTCCTCCGGGGTGTGGGGAAACTAGTTGATCATTCATTAGTTGTACTGTCAACCATCGAGGGCGAGCGACGCACCGACGAGCACCGGGGCACGACGGCGAGGCACTCCCCGGAGACCCTCGCCGTCGCGCCCCGACCCTCGGGAAGGCCCGCACGGGTCAGCTCCGCTGCGGACCGAGGGCCGCCACCCACTCGCGCAGGGCCGTCGTGTCGGACTCCGTCCAGCCCTCCGGCGGGACGATCGCCGCCCACGAGTCGACCGTCCCCAGCTCGTAGTTGTGCCCGTACCCGTC
Organism: Sanguibacter keddieii DSM 10542; assembly: GCF_000024925.1. NCBI lineage: Bacteria > Bacillati > Actinomycetota > Actinomycetes > Micrococcales > Sanguibacteraceae > Sanguibacter > Sanguibacter keddieii. The sequence continues at coordinate 426,101 of NC_013521.1, read as the reverse complement.
CGGCATGTCGATCGAGAACGCCATGTCGACCGTCACCTGCCAGAACGTCACGAAGGGGTACCACTGCATGTCCGGGTTGACCGAGGGCGCCAGGTCCTCACGGAGCCAGTCCGGCTGCTGCAGGATCAGGTCCGGCGACCACCAGACCACCGGGTCGGTCGCGTGCTGCAGGTACACGATCCGCGGCGCCTCCCACGGCCCCAGCGCCGTGAGCGCCTCAGGGGTGTCCACGAACCGCACGTGCTCACCGCCGTCGACCACCGGCAGACGCTCGGGCGAGCCCGCGTCGCGCCCCTCCGTGATCCGACCCCACGGCTCCGTGAAGTTCGGCGTCCCGATCCACAGCGCACCGTCGACCCGCGCCGCCATGTCGTCCACACCGCTGAAGGCCGCCTGCCCGCCGTAGGACCCCAGGCTCTCCCCGAAGACCACCAGGCTCGGCCGGTCACCCTCCGGCAGCTGCTCCCACACCGCGTACACCGCCTCGAACAGCGCACGCCCCGCCTCCTGCGGAGTCCCCCGGTCCGCCAAGAAGGCCAGCGGGCTCGGCAGGTACGAGTACTGCATCGCCGCGATCGCCGTGTCCCCGTTGTGCAGGTACTCGAGCGACGTGCTCGGCGCCTCGTTCACCCACCCGCTGCCCGTCGTCGTCGCGACCGCCAGCACCTCGCGGCCAAAACCACCCTCACGCTCGAGCTCCGCGACCACCATGGCGGCGACCTCACGGAGGTCGTCCGAAGTCTCCAGCCCCGCGTACGCACGGACCGGCGTCATGGCCGGCTCGCCGCTGAACGCCTCGAGGTCCTCGACCGTCGGACCGCCCGCCACGAACACCTTGCCGTTGCGCCCCAGCCCGTCCCAGTCCACCAGCGACTCCGGAGAACCGGTGCGCTCGCGGTCCGCAGGCTGCTCGACCCCGGGCACGTCGGCCCGGTCCGTCGCGGCCGCAGCCCGACCGCCGACCGCGAGGACCGCGGGCAGCACACCGTCCTGCACGAGCACGACGGCGAGGACCACCGCCGTCACCGTGCCGAAGACCTTGGCCGGGAGCGCGGGGACGAACCGTGAGCCGAAGCGCGCGACGATCTTCCCGAGCTGGATGAGCGCCCGGAACAGCCCGATCAGCGCTACGGCCACCAGGCCGGCCACCGGGATCGCGAGGGCGTGGAACCAGCGGCTCTCCGACGGCAGGCCGACGAGCTCCTGGGTGACGGTCTGCGCGTGCCCGCCGAGGAAGAACGCGAGCGGCACGATCACCACGGTCACGACGGCGAGCAGGATCCATGCCCAGCGACGGCGGCTCGCCTTCCAGTCGGGCGAGAAGCCGAGCCGACGCAGCAGGGTCGCGAGCGTCACGCCGACGCCGTAGCCGAGCGCGACGCAGATGCCCGTCGCGAGCGCCTGCAGGTACCAGGGGCGCGGGAGGAGCGAGGCGCTCATCGACCACGAGTAGAAGAGCACGCCGAACCAGGCGCCCACCCCGTGCAGGGACCACCAGTGCGGGGTCTTAGGCACCGGAGGAAGGCGCGGGTCGTTGATGTGCGAGGCCCACCGGCGCCAGCTCTGCCGTGCGGCCTCGCCGAGGGTGATCGTGCCGAGGTCCTCGACGGTCGCCGGGTCCGACGAGGCGGCCCGCGCCGTGGAGCCGGCGCCGACCGCCGCGAGGTCGGCGTCGGTGCCGTTGAGGGCCCGGGACGCGGCGGCGGCAGCGGAGGCGTCTCGCGCGGCAGAGCCTGAGGCGTCTGACGCCACGAGGCCGGAGGCGGCTGGCGCTGCAGGGCGCTGCTCGGTGGTCATGCCGGTGAGCCTAGGCGACCGGCGCGGCGGCTGGCGCTAGGAGTCCTCGGGCTGGTCCTGCGGGACGACGGGCGAGGACGCGGCCCCGGGGATCTCGCAGACCCCGTCGACGCACACGCCCACGTCGTCCGAGCCGAGCATCTGCAGCCCGGCGAGGGCCGGGAGCACCGGCGCCGTCTGCGTCGTCTGCCCTGCGAGCCCCTCAGCCACGGGTGGAGGTCGCCTGGTCAGCGGGCTCGTCCGCGTCGGACGCGGCCTTCTCGAGCACCTGGACGAACACGGCCGGCTCCTGCGCGCCGCTCACGCCGTACTTCCCGTCGACCACGAAGAACGGCACACCCTGGATCCCGTAGGCCTGGGCCTGCGCGATGTCCTGGGCAACGGCCGGCGCGAGCTCGCCCGACTCGAGGACGGCGCGGGCGGCGTCGGCGTCGAGGCCCACCTCTGCCGCGAGCTCGACGAGGTCGTCGATGCGGCCGAGGTGACGACCCTCGACGAAGTACGCGCGGAGCAGGCGCTCCTTGAGCTCGCCCTGGAGGCCGTGCGCCTTCGCGTGGTGCAGCAGCTCGTGGGCCTTGAGGGTCTTGGTGTGCTGGAGGGCGTCGAAGTCGTAGTCGAGGCCGACCGACGCGGCGACCTCGGTCATCTGCCCGAGCATCTGGACGACCTGCTCGCGCGGCATGCCCTTGTGCCCGGCGAGGAAGTCGACCTCGGAGCCGTCGAAGTCCACCGGGGTGTCGGGCGCGAGCTCGAAGGAGTGGTACTCGATCTCGACGGGCCGGGCGGCGCCCGACGCGTCGAAGGCCACGAGGGCCTCCTCGAAGCGGCGCTTGCCGACGTAGCACCACGGGCACGCGATGTCGGACCAGATGTCGACCTTGAGGGGAGCAGTCATGCCGTCGACAACCACCGTCCGCCGCACGGCATTCCCACCCCTCACGACCGGGCGCGACGGCGAGGGTCTCCGGGAGGTCCCTCGCCGGCGCGCCCCGTCCCTCGGGACGGGAGGGGTCAGCGCTCGGAGGCGGTGGCCTCGAGGTAGAGGCCGAGGTCCTTGTCGACGAGGACGTCGAGCAGGAGCGGGGTCTGCGAGCCGTCGCCCCACTCCGCGGTCGGGTACGAGCAGCCGAGGACGAGGTTCTGGCCCGAGCCCGACGGCGCACGGACCGTGCCGACCTCGTTGACGTCCTCGACACCGCCGGTCGCCGAGACGAGGCGATTCGCGTCGGGGTCGCCGGCCGAGAGCGACACGTACTGGTCGGCGAGCTCGGTGCACCCGAGGCCCACCACCCCGAGCTCGCTCGCGGTCAGCGGCTCACCCTGGTCGCTGTCGCGGTCCGTCATGGCGTAGCCGACGGCGAACAGCGCCGCGCAGGCGAGGAACGCGCCGAGGATCCCGAGCTTGACGCCCTTGGGGGTGCCGGGCGACGGCGTCGCGTCGGCGGTCGGGTAGCGCTGTGCACCGCCGAACTGGAACCCCGCCGTCGGTGACTGCGGCTGCTGCTGGGCGTCGGGGCGCGAGCCGGGGGCGGCGGACTGCCAGGACGACTGACCTGCGCCCCACCCGGCGGAGCCCTGCGGCTGCGCTCCCGAGCCTCCGGCCTGCGGCTGCTGCGAGGACGTCTGCGCACCCGCGCCGGGGCGGGGGCCGGTGTGCTCGGTCCAGCGCGTGCCGTCGAAGTACCGGATCAGCTGCTGGTCCATCGGGTCGTCGTACCAGCCGGCGGGGGCGCCCATGAGTGTGCTCCTAGTGGTCGGGAGGCGCACCACGGCGCCCTGAGGAGACTAGGTCGCGGGCGAGACCGACGCAAGGGACCGCGCTGCCCGTCGGCCACGGGCCTCGCTGGTCAGCACGACGCCGACGCCCGCCGCGCAGAGCACCAGCCCGGCGAGCGTCCCGGCGGTGACGACCTCGTCGAAGAGCAGCGCCCCGGCGACGGCCGTGGTCGGGGCGACGCAGAACAGCAGCGCGTTGAGGGCGGTGATGCCCAGCCGGCCCACGAGGTACCAGTACAGCCCGTAGGCGGCGAGGGTCGGCGACAGCGCGACGAAGACGACGGTCCACCAGAAGGTCGCGGTGGTCGGCGGGACGGCCTGGCCCGCGAGCACCGCGAAGGCGCCGATCGCCAGCAGGGCGACCACCGCGTGGACGAGCAGCGTGTCGAGCACCCCCGACGACGTCGGGTGCCGCCGCTCGACGAAAGTCCCGGCCACGAGGCTCGCCATCGCCGCGAGCGGCAGCAGGTAGGCGGTCCAGGGCGCGGTCCCCGACCCGAGGTCGGCGCCGACCACGAGCACGACGCCGACGGCGCCGACCGCCAGGCCGGCCCACTGGGCGCCGCGGACACGCAGCCCGAGCAGCGGCCCCACGAGGGTCGCGACGACGAGCGGCTGGACCGCGTCGATGAGCGCCGTCGTCCCGGTGCTCACCCCCAGACCGATCGCGAGGTAGACGGGCACCACGTAGCCGACCTGCGAGAACAGGCCGACGAGCGCCTGGCGGGCTCTCTCGGGACGCGCGGGCGCACCCCGGCCGCCGTCGTCGCCGTCGCCGTCGTCGCCGTCGCCGTCGTCGTCGTCGCTGTCGTCGTCGTCACTGTCGCTGTCGACGTCGACGCTGTGGCCGTGGCCCTCGTCGCCGGCGCCGCGGGCAGCGCGGCGCGCACCGACCCTGCGCCGCCGCAGCGCGGCGACGACCACGGCCAGGACCGCGACGACCACGGCGAAGCGCCACAGCAGGAGCGTCGCGACGGGCGCTCCGACGTCGACGGCGGCCACGAGGAACCCGGAGGACCAGCACAGGACGAAGACGGCGGAGAGGAGCGCGAGCCCGAGCGCAGCGGGTATACCGATCTGTTTACTCATGACGGCGACTATACAGATCGGTATAGTGGTGCGCATGGAGACCGTCCCCGCCGCCCCTGAGCTCACCCCGGCCGCCCGACGCGTGCTCGACGCCGCGTCCGACCTGTTCTACGAGCGCGGCATCCACGCCGTCGGGGTCGACCTCGTGGCCGAGACCGCGGGCGTCACCAAGAAGACGCTCTACGCACGGTTCGGCTCGAAGGACGCGCTCGTGGTCGCCTACCTGCAGGGGCGCGACCGGCGGTGGCGCGAGTTCCTCGAGGTCTTCGTGGCGGCGTCGGACCAGGCGGCGTCAGACCGGGCCGGGACCGACGGTCCGCTCGTGGTCTTCGACGCGGCTGCGGCGTGGTCCGACGAGCACAGCCCGCGCGGGTGCAGCGCGATCAACGCGCGCGCGGAGACGGCCGACCTGGCGGCGCCGGTCTCCCGCGAGGTCACCCGGCAGAAGGTGTGGCTGCTCGGCGTCTTAGCCGACCTGTGCCGGGACGCCGGGGTCGCGGACCCCGAGGGGGTCGCGCGGATGCTCATGCTGTTCTACGAGGGCGCGATCGTCACCGTCGGCACGGCGGCCTTCGGCGAGCCCTTCGTGGTCGCCCGCGAGGCCGCGCGGCAGGTGCTCGCGCAGGCCCCGCGGGCCTGAGGCTCAGAACCTGCGCGGCGGTCGCAGCCGGTGCCCTTCGCGGGACCAGGCGGCGACCGCCGACGACCAGAGGCTCAGAGGCTGAGCGGCAGGCTCTCGGAGTAGATGCGCTTGACCGGAGGCGCGGCGAGGATCTCGCCGAGGCTCCCGCGCCCCTCGGGCGTGGCGCGCCACGCGGCGTAGGCGTCGTGGTCGGCGGTCGTGGCCCAGCGCTCGACGATGATCACGTGCCCGGGGTCGGCGTCGTCGACGAGCGCCTCGAGGCCCTCGTTGCCCGGCCAGGCGCGGGTCGCCGCGAGCGTCGCACTGAGGTGCTCGGCGGCGCCGGCCAGGTGGCTCGGGTCGATCTGGATCTCGAGGTGGACGATCGTCGTCATGGTGCAGGCCTTCCGCTCGACGGCCGGCCCGACGCCGACCACGCTCCCCGCGACCCTACGCCCGACGCGCCCTCCGCTCCTCCGAAGTCGCACGCCCGAGCTCGAGGTCGCACGGACACGCCAGGACACCGCCTCGGGGACGATGATGTGGCGTGTCCGTGCGACCTCGCCGGCAGACATACGACCTCGCCAGCAGGCGTGCGACCTCGCGGGGGCCGTCAGGCGGTGACCGTGAAGCGGGCTGCGAGGAGGGCTGCGTCGCGTGAGCTCGGGCCGACGAGGAGGTCGAAGTCGCCGGGCTCGACGACGCGGCGCTCGTCGGACGTCACCAGGGTGCAGTCGGCGACCGGGAGCTCGAGGGCGACCGTGACGCTCTCCCCCGCCGGCACGTCGACCTGCCGGAAGGTCTTGAGCTCCTTGGTCGCCCAGGTGACCGAGGTGACGAGGTCGCGCACGTACACCTGGACGGTCTCACGGGACGGCCGTGCCCCGGTGTTGGTCAGCGTGACCTCGGCGCGCACCGTACCCGTCTCCGTGACCTCCGGGACGGCCACGACCAGGTCGGAGTACTCGACCGTCGTGTAGCTGAGGCCCTCGCCGAAGGCGAACTGCGGGTCCTGGGTGAGGTCGGCGTACCGGTCTCCGTGCTGGCCACGCAGCTGGTTGTAGTAGATCGGCTGCTGCCCGACGTGCCGCGCAGCCGTCACCGGCAGCCGCCCCGAGGGCTCGACGAGCCCGAGCACGAGCTCGGCGACGGCGCGGCCACCGCGCATCCCCGGGTTGAAGGCCTGGACCACCGCGGCCGCGCCGAGGGCGGAGGCGGGAAGCACGAGCGGCTTCGAGGAGACGACCACGACGACCGTCGGCGTCCCGGTCTCGGCGAGCGCGTCGAGCAGGGCGACCTGCGCGCCGACGAGCTCGAGTGTCGCGGTCGAGCGCCCCTCGCCCATGAGTCCGATGGTGTCGCCGACCACGGCGACGACGTAGTCGGCCTCGCGGGCGCTCGCGACGGCGTCGGCGATCATCTGCTCGTCCGGCGCCGCGTGGTGGACGACCTGCGGGCGCGGCTGTCCGTCGGGGAAGGTCTCGCCCTCGGGGTCCGGGCCCATGACGGCGATGTCGGCGCCTCGGTCGTGGGTGACCGTCCAGCAGTCCGGGACGACGCGGCGCAGGCCGTCGAGGACTGTCTCGGTGAGCTCGCGCGGGTGACCGTCGGGCATCCAGTCGACCTGCCCGGACGCCCCGGCCCAGTCGCCGAGCTGCGCGTGCTGGTCATCGGCGTTGGGTCCGACGACGGCGATCCGTCGCGCTGGGCGCGCGGCGCCCTCCGGGGCGACCGCACGGCCGTCGGAGCCCGCCACGTACCCGCCGTCGATCGGGAGCGTGCCGTCGTTCGAGAGCAGGACGAGGGACCGGCGGGCCATCTCGAGGTTGAGGTCGGCGTGCGCGGCGACGCCGACGACCTCGGCCTGGCGGGCCTCGTCGGGGCGGCGCGGGTCCTCGAAGAGCCCGAGCTCGAACTTCAGCAGGAGGATGCGGCGCACGGCCTCGTCGACCTGGCCCTCCGTGAGCGTCCCCTGCGCGATCGCGTCCTGGGCCCCCTGGAAGAACCCGGGCGTCGTCATGACGAGGTCGTTTCCGGCGGTGACGGCGCGGGCCGAGGCCTCGGCGACGTCGGCGCAGACCTCCTGCTCCCACACCATGCGACCGACGTTGTCCCAGTCGGTGATGAGCGTGCCGGTGTAGCCCCACTCGCCGCGGAGCACGTCGTCGAGCAGCCACCGGTTGGCGGTGATCGGGACGCCGTCCATCGACTGGTAGCCGATCATGAAGGTCCGACAGCCCTCGCGGGCCACGCGCTCGAAGGGCGGCAGGAACCACGAGCGCAGCTTGCGCCGGCTGATGTCGGCCTCGCTCGCGTCGCGACCACCCTGGGTCTCGGAGTACCCGGCGAAGTGCTTGGCGCAGGCGAGGATCGCGGTCGGGTCGTCGAGGCCGTCGCCCTGGTAGCCGCGGACCATGGCAGACCCGAGCTCGCCGATGAGGAAGGGGTCCTCGCCGAAGGTCTCGGAGACGCGGCCCCAGCGCAGGTCGCGGGTGATGCACAGGACCGGCGAGAAGGTCCAGTGGATGCCGGTGGCCGAGACCTCGACGGCGGTCACGCGGGCGGCGCGCTCGACGAGGTCGGCGTCCCAGGTGGCCGCCATGCCCAGCTGTGTCGGGAAGATGGTCGCGCCGGGCCAGAAGGAGTGGCCGTGGATGCAGTCCTCGCCGACGAGCAGCGGGATGCCGAGACGCGTCTGCTCCGCGAGGTCGATCGCGCGGTTCAGGGTCTCCGGGGAGGTGTGGAGGATCGAGCCGACGTGGTAGTCGGCGACGAGCCCGTCGACGCCGTCCCGCGAGTCCAGCTGCATCATCTGCCCGACCTTCTCGGGCAGCGTCATGCGGCTCAGCAGGTCCTCGATCCGCTCCGGGATCGGCAGGGTGGCGTCGCGGTACGGCAGGGTCTCGGTCATCACGAAGGCTCCATCGGCTCGGTGTGCGCAGGGCACGGGTGCCGTCCTCGGCCGCCCCGCAGGCGCGCAACTACCTTAACGCCCGTTCAGCGTTTTCCCTCACTCCCCTCCCTCAGCCCTCCCGCACACCACCCCCGCTCCCACCTTCATGCCCGTGGCGCGCCGCCATGACCTCTCGCAGAGGGTCACGCCGACGCGCCACGGCCATGAGATGTGGTGGGTGGGGGTGCGTGGTCTACCAGTCGTGGACGGTGCCGTCGGCGAGGCGGTTGACGGGGAGGTAGGCGCGCTCGTAGGGGTGGCCGGCTGCCATCTCCTCGTCGAGGTCGACGCCGATACCGGGGGCCTCGCCGGGGTGCAGGTGGCCGTCGGTGAAGGTGAAGGCGTGCTGGAACACCTCGTGCGTGCGGTCGGTGTACCCGGAGTACTCCTGGATGCCGAAGTTGTGGATGGCGAGGTCCAGGTGGATCGCGGCCGCCATGCCGACGGGCGAGATGTCCTCGGGGCCGTGGATCGCGCTCTTGATGTTGTGCTGCGCGGCGTAGTCGAAGAGCTTGCGCAGCGGCGACACCCCGCCGAAGTGCGTCACGGCCGACCGCACGTAGTCGATGAGCTGCTCGCCCACGAGCGTCTGGTAGTCGAAGACGGTGTTGAAGACCTCGCCGATGGCCAGCGGGGTGGTCGTGTGCTCGCGGACCAGGCGCAGCGCGTCCTGGTTCTCGGCCGGGGTGCAGTCCTCGAGCCAGAACAGGTCGTACGGCTCGAGCGACCTGCCCAGGCGCGCCGCCTCGATGGGCGTGAGGCGGTGGTGCGCGTCGTGCAGCAGCGGGATCTCGGGGCCGAACTCGTTGCGCACGGCCTCGAAGACCGTCGGGATGTGGCGCAGGTAGGCGCGCGTGTCCCAGTCCTCGACGACCGGGCGGGCCGTCTGGTCAAGACGGGGCGCACCGGCGACACCGTCGGCCTCGGCGATGGCCGTGCCCTGGTGCACGCCGTAGACGGTCTTCAGACCGGGGACGCCCGTCTGGATGCGGACCGCCGTGTACCCCTCGGCGAGACGCGCGCGGACCGAGTCGAAGAGCTCGGGGAGGTCCGCCCCGTTGGCGTGCCCGTAGGTGCGGACACGCTCGCGGCTCGCCCCGCCGAGCAGCTGGTACAGCGGCAGGCCGGCGACCTTCGCCTTGATGTCCCACAGCGCGACGTCGACGGCGGCGATCGCGGCCATGGTCACCGGGCCGCGGCGCCAGTACGCGCCGCGGTAGAGGAGCTGCCAGGTGTCCTCGATGCGGTGCGGGTCCGTGCCGACGAGCAGCGGGGCGACGTGGTCCTTGAGGTACGACACCACCGACAGCTCGCGCCCGTTGAGCGTCGCGTCCCCGAGCCCGGTGACACCTGTGTCCGTGGTGATCTTCAGGGTGACGAAGTTGCGTCCGGGGTTGGTGACGATGACCTGGGCGTCGACGATCTTCATGAGGTTCTGCGCTCTTCCTGTCGTGTGCTGCCGGTCGGGTCCCGAGCCGGCGAGGCCCCACCTTCATGCTCGTGGCGCGCCCGCACGATCCTCCGTGGAGGTCCTCGCTGGCGCGCCCCGGGCATGAGGGCGGGTGGTGCTGTGGTGCGGGGGTGCTGTGCTGTCGTGTGCGGTGGCGGGTCAGCCCTTGGTGGCGCCGGCGGTGAGGCCGGCGACGAGGTACTTCTGGCCGAAGACCGCCGCGAGGACGACCGGGACGGTCATGAGCGCCGCGGCGGCCATGAGGCCGCCCCAGTCGGTGCTGGCGTACGAGATGAAGCTGAACAGGGTGACCGGCATGGTCTTGGTGTTCTCGTCGGCGAGGATCAGCGCGAACATGAAGTTGTTCCAGCTGAAGATGAAGGCGAGCACCGAGGCCGTCGCGGTGCCGGGCGCCGCGAGCGGCAGGGCGATCCGCCAGAACGCCCCGAAGGCGGTGAGCCCGTCGGTCCGGGCCGCCTCCTCGAGCTCGACGGGGAGCCCCTCGAAGAACCCGATCATGATCCAGAGGATCAGCGGGACGGACACGAACATGTGGCTGAGGATCAGCACTGTGTAGGTGCCGACCAGCCCGACCTGCGCGAAGAGGTAGTACCAGGGCACCAGCAGCGACACGGCCGGCACGATGCGCGCGACGAGCACGACGGACCCGGTGCGCTGCATCGAGAAGCGCCCGACGGCCCACGCGGCCGGGACGGCGATGACCACGGAGAACGCGGTCGACGCCAGCCCGACGATCAGCGAGTTGCCCATCGACCGCAGGATCTCGCCGTCGGCGAGGATGTTGCGGAAGTTGTCGAGGGTGGGCGAGAAGATCAGGCCGACGGTCGGGTCGGTCACCTGGACGTTCGTCTTGAGGGCGGCGGCGATCATCCAGACGACGGGCATCGCGAAGATCAGCGAGACGACGGTGATGGCGACACCGCGCAACCAGCCCCACGGGGAGCGCGGAGCCTTGCGCAGGACGACGGGCGGCCGGGTCTCCCCGGTGCCTGCAGGACGGGGCGAGCCGGCAGGTCGCGTGGCGACGGCGCTCATGCGGACTTCCTTCCGGAGCGGAGGCGCAGCAGGACGACGACTCCGATGATGAACAGGGTGAAGAGGACGAGGACCGCCGAGGCGAGGCCGTACTCCTGGTAGTCGAAGGTGAGGCCGTAGGCGTACACGTTGAGCGTCTCGACCTCGAAGCTCGACCCGCCGCCTGCGCCCTTGGTGGCGTAGAGGATGTCGAAGGTCTTGAGGGCGTCGACCGCCCGCAGCACCAGCGCGGTGAGCAGGGTGGTCCAGAGCATCGGCAGGATGATGTGCCGGAACCGCTGCCAGGCCGTCGCGCCGTCGACGCGGGCCGCCTCCTCGGGCTCCTCGGGCAGGGTGGTGAGCCCGGCGAGGAGCAGCAGCGTCATCATGGGCGTCCACTGCCACACGTCGATGAGCATGAGGGTGGGCAGCGACTGGCTGACCGACCCGAGGAACTCCTGCGGCGGGATGCCGACGAAGCCCAGCAGGTGGTTCGCGATGCCGTTGGTCGGGTCGAGGATGAGCAGCCAGAGGATGCCGATGGCCACGGGCGTCGCGAGCAGCGGGATCATGAGCACCGTGCGGACCATGCGCATGCCGCGGAAGGCCTTGCGCATGAGCATCGCGAGGGCCAGGCCGAGGACCACCTCGAGGGTGACGGCGACGACCGTGAAGATCACGGTGCGCCAGGCGGCCGGCCAGAACCGGCGGGCGTCGCTCAGGGCGTCGGCGTAGTTCTGGAACCCGATGTAGCGGTTGTCGGCGTTCACGGCACCGAAGGCGTCGGTGAAGCTGAGGTTCACCGTGAAGATCAGCGGGAACACGATCATCAGCCCGACGAAGGCGAGGGCCGGGGACAGCATCAGCCACTTGAGCCGGCGGTTCGCCTGCTCGAAGGTGCGCGGGGCCTTCAGCCCACGCGAAGCCTTGGGTCCGCGGGATGCGCGTCCCGTCGTCGACGACGTGGCCGGGCTGGCCTCGGGGAGCGACGGTGCGTCCGTCGTGCTGCGGCTCATCAGAACTCCTGCTGACGGTTGTCACGGTCGAGGAAGTCGCGGAACTCGGCGTCGGCGTCGGCCGCGACGGGCGCGACGTCCTCGCCGAGGATCCCGGCGACGAGCGGGCGGCCGACGATGTCGCGGGCGCGGCCCACCTGGATCACCTCGGGGCGGTCGTGCCCGATGCCGTTCTCGGCGTTGATGCGCATGGTCTCGGCGAGCTCGGGCGGGAAGGCCGCGAGGGTCTCGGGGTCCGACCACGCCGACTGGCGGGCACCGGGGATGCCCTCGGCCTGGAGCCGCGCGACCATCTCGGGGCTCGAGGCCCACTGGACGAACGCCCAGGCGTCGTCCTGCATCCGCGAGAAGGCGTTGACGCCGATGCTCCACGACGGGATGTTGTGCGGCTTGGAGCCGGCCGGCCCCGCCGGGAAGGGGGCGAAGCCGACGGTCTCCTGGACGGTCGAGATCGACGGATCCAAGAAGTTGGAGTAGATGGCGTCGGCGTCGACGTAGAAGGCGGCCTTGCCCTGCGCGAAGATCGGCATGGCCTGCTCGAGGCTCATGTTGGTGGCCCCGGGAGGCCCGGCCTCGTGCAGCAGGCGCCCGTAGTACTCGTAGGCGGCGACGGCCTCGGGCGTGCCGATGCCCGACGACCCGTCGGCGAGCGTGAAGTCGCCACCGTGGGAGAACAGGAAGCTCGACCACTGGCTCACCGCCCCGGCGCGCTGCCCACGTCCGACGAACCCGAACTGGCCGTTGTCCCGGTCGGCGAGCTCGAGGGACATGGCGAGCAGGTCGTCGAGGGTCTGCGGCGCACCGCCGAAGCCCTCGACGAGGTCCTTGCGGTAGTAGAGCGCCGGGCGCTCCGTGACGACAGGGACGCTGAGCACCTTGTCGCGCGTGACCGAGCGGTCGCGCGGCGCCTCCTGGAAGTCGTCCCACTCGAAAGCACTGTCCTCGACACGGTCGGTGAGGTCGGCCATCCACCCGTTGCGGGCGAAGAGCAGCTGCTCCTGGAGGGCGCGGACCATCATGACGTCGATGTCCGTAGCGGAGGCGTTGAGCTTGACGTTGTAGGAGTTGGACAGCTGGTCGGCGGTGAGCATCTGCATGGAGACGCGGCGGCCGATCATGTCCTCGAACTCCGGGAAGTACGCGGAGATCGCCTGGGACCACACGTGGTTGATGGCCATGACGCGCAGCGGGGCGTCGGGGCTCGGGGTGCCGCTGCGCGGGGCGCAGGCCGTGAGGGCCGCGGTGCCGGCGGCTGCGACGAGCAGCTTGCCGAAGGACCGGCGCGACAGCGCGGTGCTCGCCAGCGAGCCGCTGGTGGGCGAGCCGGTCGTGAGCCCGGCAGTCACGCGGTCCAAGCCTCCGGCGCTGCCGGAGGTGGGGCGGATCAGGGACATCGTCATCCTCGTCGCTCTCTGCCCCGCAGCGTCGCGGGGCCTCGTGCTCTGGGTGGGTGGTGCGGGTGCTGCTGTCTCGCTGCCCGTCGAGACTAGTGGTCCAACTGGTAGGACCAGTTGGACCGTAGCAGAGGATGAACGACTTTTTCCACCCCCTCGCACCCTCACAGCGAACCCGACCCCGCCGATAGATCGTCAGCAGCGGACATCTCCGCCGCATCGGTCACTTGTCCCAGGAGGACAGCCATGCGCACTCGTCGCACCCCGGCTCCCCACCAGTCCCGTCTCCGCGCAGCCAGCCTGCGACGCGTCGTCGCCGCCACGCTCGCCCTGCCGCTCGCCCTCGGCACCCTCGCAGCGACGGCGCTGCCGGCCGCGGCCGAGCCGGGCTACCCGACCATGTCCGGCGCTCCGGCCAGCGCGAAGGTCGACGAGACCATCAACGTCGTCTTCACGTGCCCGAACGTCAGCGACGTCGACTACAACAAGATCGACTGGCTGTCTTCCGCGGGCAACGGCACCTCTCACATCCGGGGAACCGTCGTCGAGGACGAGAAGCAGTACTCCGAGAACTTCTCGTTCCCCACCGCGGGCGAGCAGTACGTCGACGTCCAGTGCGTGACCGAGACCGGCGGCGTTCCCACGGTCGTCGGGGCGAACCGCTTCTACTTCACCATCGAGGCTGCCGCCCCCGTCGCAGCACCCACCACGACTGCGGCGCGCGCCTACCCGGAGGCGGTCGAGCCGGGCAACCCCATCGGTGTCGAGGCGACCGTCTCCACCAAGAGCGGCCTCGTCTCCGACGGCACCGTGCAGTTCTCCCTCAACGGTGATCCGGTCGGAAGCGCCGTCGCCGTCGACTCCCACGGCTATGTCTCCACGTCGATCCCGAACCCCGGGTGGGGCACCTACACGGTCGGCGCCTCGTACGCCGGCACGGAGCTCTTCGAGGCCTCGAACGGCCAGGACGAGGTCTGGGTGAAGTCCAAGGCCATCGTCACCTCGGTGGTCCCCGACCGTGTCCGCGCACCGTTCACCACGCTGCGCGCCTCGGTGGCGCAGACGGCAGGCCTGCCTGTCCCGTCCGGCACCGTGACTTTCCGCTACAGCGAGGGAGCGCGTCTCGGCTCCGCTCCTCTCGTCGACGGGACCGCTGTCCTGCAGCTCCCCGAGCTCGCCCACGGCATCTACCCCGAGGTCTTCGCGGTGTACTCCGGCGACGAGAACTACGGTGACGGCAGCACCGGACGACGCGACATGATCGTCGACAAGGCGTTGCCCGTGACCCCGGTCAAGGACGCGACCGTCGTGACGGTCGACGTGCCCGCCACGATCGTCGGTTCCTCAGTGAAGGCCAAGATCTCGGTCGCACCCGGCATGCACTGGACCGCCGTCGGCGTCGCGGCAGCCAGGACGCCGAGCGGCACCGTCTCCGTCTCGCTCGCCAAGGGCGGCCCGACCCAGAAGGTCACCCTCGTGGAGGGCACCGCGACCGTCGTCTTCGAGGGCGTGAAGCCCGGGACGTACGAGATCGAGGGCTCCTACACCGGCGACGAGTACTTCGACGTGTCTGTCGGCAGCGCCACGACCGTGGTCGAGGCGCTGCCCGTCGTGACGCCGCCCACGCCCGTGAACCCGAAGGTCACCGTCCCCGCGACCGTCACCACGACCGTCGGCACCCCGGCGACCTTCACGGTCGGCCTCCCCGCCGAGAACCGCCCCGTCGCCCTGCGGGTCACCGGCACCGACGCACCGATCGACCTGATCGTCCCCGCCACCGGTGACGTCACCGTCGCCCTGCCCGTCCTCGCCCCCGGCACCCACGAGGTCGTCGTCGAGACCGCAGCCTCGAAGACCCTCAACGGGACCAAGCACACCGTCCGCGTCGTCGTCACCGGCGAGCCCGCCAAGGGCTCGACCACCCCGAACGCCGACCTCACCGGCTCCACGAAGACGCTCGTGACCGGCAAGAAGATCACGCTCGTCGCCCGCGACTTCCTCCCTGGCGAGACCGTCGCGTTCTACCTGCACTCCGACCCCGTCTTCCTCGGCACCGCGGTCGCCGACGAGAACGGCGTCGCGACCCTGGTCGTCGCACTCCCCGCCGGCGTGCCGGCTGGAGCGCACCACGTCCAGGCGACCGGTGGCACCTCGGGCCGCTGGGCCGAGATCCCCGTGACCGTCACCGAGGGCACCCCTGCCGTCGAGACCCCGGTGGAGACCGGTCCGATCGTCACGGTCCCCGTCGCAGCGCCGGTCGCACCCGTGGTCGCCGCTCCGGCGGCTGCCGCACCGGCAGCGTCGACGGCAGTCACCGCAGCCCCGCTCGCCGCCACCGGCGCCGAGACCGGCTCGACCGCACTGCTCGTCAGCGTGCTCCTCACGTCCGGCGCACTGCTCCTCGCGGGCCGTCGCCGGTTCAGCACACCGAGCTGACTCCGCAGCACCGCACGACACCAGAGCCCTCGACCGCACCGCGGTCGGGGGCTCTGGCACGTCCGGGGTGACCGTCTGACGACACGCTCCCCGTCAGGTCCGCAGGACGAGATTCCCCCACCACGACCCCTCACGAGACCCGCCGTCCTGCCGATGGACGGTCAGCAGCGGACATCTCCGCCGCATCGGTCCCTTGTCCCAGGAGGACAGCCATGCGCACTCGTCGCACCCCGGCTCCCCACTCGTCCAGGCCCCGCGCGGCGCAGCTGCGCAGGCTCGTCGCCGCGGCTCTCACCGCACCCCTCGCCCTCGGCGCCCTCGCAGCGACGGCACTACCTGCCGCCGCCGAGCCGGCCCAGCCGGTGATCGGCTTCTACGAGAGCGAGGTCGTCGTCGGCAAGGAGTACTGGGCGGAGATCGCCTGCCCGCAGAACGTCGAGTTCCCGCTCCTCGGCGCGTCATGGGAGACCTCGGACAGCACCGGCGGCTACGCCCAGGAGATCAGCAGCGACGCGTCGCAGCGCTACTACGCCGCGTGGGTGACCTTCGCGACCCCCGGGACCCACGACCTCACCGCCGTGTGCCAGTACTCCGACATCGCCGATGTCCGGAGCCAGTCGCAGCAGGTCGTCGTGACGTCCGACGCCCCTGAGGTCCTCGAGACGACGACGGGCCTCAACGTCTACTCGACCGTCGTCGAGCCGGGCGAGCAGATCGTCGCCCAGGCCGTGGTCTTCAGCGCGAACGGACCGGTCACCGGGGGCACCGTCGCGTTCTACCTCGACGGTCGGCTGACCGGTCCGGCGTCACCCGTCGCCGCAGGCACCGCCGACGCGCGTATCGACGCCGCACCCGGTCACCACGAGCTGACGGCGACCTACAGCGGCTCGAAGGACCTCAACCTCAAGGAGTCCACCTCCCTCGCCCAGGACATCCGGGTCAAGTGGAAGTCCGCGGTCCTCGCGCCTGTCCCCTCGCTCGTGACGGGTTCGCAGGCCACCCTGAAGGCCCAGGTCGTCCAGGCTCCGGAGCTCCCGACCCCGGGTGGCACGATCACCTTCACCTACGACGGCGGGAAGCCCCTGGGCACCGCGACCCCGCTCACCGGCGGCGCCGTCGAGGTCGTCGTCCCGGGCCTCGCCCCAGGGACCTACCGGGACGTGATCGCCACCTACTCGGGTGACAAGAGCTACTCGAAGGGTGCGTCCGAGGGCGCGCAGATGGTCGTCGAGGCTCCCCGGCCGGTCGGCAAGGCGCCCACGACCGTCACGGTCGACGTCCCGAAGGTCAGCAGCCCCCGCGTCGAGATCGCGGTGACGGTCGCACGCGCCCAGCTGCCGTCGATCGCTGGGGTCGCCGAGGTCGAGCACCCGACCGGGACCGTCCTCGTCAGGCTCGGCACGAAGGGCTTGCAGAAGGAGGCGACCCTGGTCGACGGCGTCGCGACCGTCGTCTTCGAGAGCACGCAGCCGGGCAACTACACGGTCGACGCCTCCTACTCCGGCGACGAGCGCTTCCAGGACTCCTTCGGGATCTCCTCGACGTCCGTCGAGGCCCCGCCCGTGATCCCACCCGTCACCCCGGTGACCCCGAAGGTCACCGTCCCTGCGACGGTCACCACCACCGTCGGCACCCCGGCGACCTTCACGGTCGGCCTCCCCGCCGAGAACCGCCCCGTCGCCCTGCGGGTCACCGGCACCGACGCACCGATCGACCTGACCGTCCCCGCCACCGGTGACGTCACCGTCACTCTGCCCGTCCTCGCCCCCGGCACCCACGAGGTCGTCGTCGAGACCGCAGCCTCGAAGACCGTCAACGGCACCAAGAACATCGTCCGCGTCGTCGTCACCGGCGAGCCCGCCAAGGGCTCGACCACCCCGAACGCCGACCTCACCGGCTCCACGAAGACGCTCGTGACCGGCAAGAAGATCACGCTCGTCGCCCGCGACTTCCTCCCCGGCGAGACCGTCACGTTCTACCTGCACTCCGACCCCGTCTTCCTCGGCACGGCCGTCGCCGACGAGAACGGCGTCGCGACCCTCGTGGTCGCACTCCCGGCGGGCGTCCCCGCCGGTCAGCACCACGTCCAGGCCACCGGCGGCACCTCGGGACGCTGGGCCGAGATCCCCGTGACCGTCACCGAGGGCACCCCTGCCGTCGAGACCCCCGTCGAGACCGGCCCGATCGTCACCGTCCCCGTCGCAGCACCGGTCGCACCCGTGGTCGCCGCTCCGGCGGCTGCCGCACCGGCAGCGCCCGCGGCAGTCACCGCAGCCCCGCTCGCCGCCACCGGCGCCGAGATCGGCTCGACCGCGCTGCTCGTCAGCGTGCTCCTCGGCTCGGGTGTGCTCCTGCTCGCCGGCCGCCGACGCCTCACCACGTCGGCTCGCTGAGCACCTGCACGACGCTCCCGCACGACGACGAGAGCCCCCGACCGCCGCGCGCGGTCGGGGGCTCTCCCGCGTCACGGCACCGGCTACCGCCGACGCCGTGCGTGGGCGGTCACCCGCCCTGCTGCCCCCGGAGCAACGTCTCGATGTGCCGGGTGGCCATGACGTCGAGGGACACGTCGAGGTCGGCGCCGTAGGTCCGCAGGCCGAGGGACAGGTGCTCGCGCATGCGGTGGCGGGCGAGGTCGACGTCGCGGGCCTTGACGGCCTCGAGGATCTCGGGGTGGTGCGGGACGCCGGGCTCGCCGATGGACGGGTCGGAGTTGGACCGCAGCATCATCTCGAACATCATGCCGCTGATGGACGACAGCATGATGCGCAGCACCGGGTTCCCCGACGCCGCGGCGATGGCGTCGTGGAAGTCGAGGTCAGCCCTGGCCTGCGTGACGACGTCCTGCGCGGTGAGCAGGATGTCGTTGGCGACGGTCATGGCGGCGATGTCGGCCTCGGTGGCACGCTCGGTCGCGAGGCCGATGATCTCGACCTCGAGCGGGATGCGCGCCTCGATGAGGTGCCGGGCGGTGGGCCGCTCGGCACGGTAGAGGGCGTCGTACCCGCGGGCCTGTGCGGAGGAGTGCTCGCTGACGAAGGACCCACGACCAGGGGCGACCTCGATGAGGCTCTGCGCCTCGAGCCGCCGCAGCACCTCGCGGACCACGTTGCGGCTGGCCCCGAACTGGATGGCGAGCTCCCGCTCCGACGGCAGCTTGGCCCCCACGGCGATGTCCCCGGAGCGGATGTCGTGCTCGAGCCTGCGGGCGATCTGCTCGGTGAGCAGACCACGCTGCTGCGGCGGGACGGGATCGCGGGGGCTGCGCAGGCTCGACGTCGTCTGGTCAGGCGTCGGGGTGGGCGGCACAGGCATGTCCCGAGGATAGTCGAGCGGGTGGTCAGGGCAGCAGGACCCGTGTCCCGAGCAGCGCAGCCCCGAGGACGGACAGCGCGCCGCGCAGGGTGTTGGCCCCCGTCCACTCGCGGGCCAGGGTGAGCCAGCGCGCCTGGCCGGCCGCCGACGACGGGTCGAGCCCGGCGACGAGGTCGTTGCGCGGCACGTTGTAGGTGACCGTGACGACGAATCCGGCGAGGGAGAGCGCGGCTCCCGCGACGCCGACGACGGTCCCCAGCCCGACGGCACCGTCCCCCCTCGCCCGGACCACCTCGACGACGACCACCACGACCGCGCTGGCAGCCGCACCGAAGAAGACCACCATGAACGGCGGCCGGACCGCCGCGAGGTTGACCTGCTGCATCGTGGCGATCGCGTCGGCGGCGGGCCGGGAGCGCAGCGCGGGCATGACCATCGCGGAGAAGGCGAGGTAGACCCCGCCGGTGACGGCCGCGCCGCAGGCCGCGAGGAGGTGTGCTGTGGAGGAGGTCATGCGGTCAGTCCACAGCCTGTGGACGAGACTGTGAATAGTTCATCCGTGTCAGAACATACGTGAGCGTCTAGGGTCGAGGCATGGACCCGTTGTCCGGTCTGCTCGACCACCCCCGTGCCCGCGGAGCGTTCACGCTCCGCGTCGTCATGGACCCGCCGTGGTCGGTCGACGTCCGGGACGAGGCTGCACTCACCCTCGTCGTAGTCCTCCGCGGCGGCGGGCGGCTGGTCGCCGGCGGTGCCACGACCGAGCTGCGGCCGGGTGACGTCGCCCTGGTGCGCGGGCCTGAGCCGTACGTCGTCGAGCACCTGACGGCGCCTCGACCATCACCCACCCCCTCGACCGACGCCGCCACACGTCCGCCGGCAAGACCGGCGACGACAGCGCCGACCAGCGCCGTGATCGGCCCGGACCAGTCCTGCTCGACGCCTGACGGCACCGACCTCCACCTCGCCATGGCGCACGGGACGCGCACTTGGGGCAACTCCGCCGACGGCGCGGACTCGCTGCTCGTCGCCACCTACCAGGGCGCGGGCGAGGTGGGGCGGCTCGCGACCGAGGCGCTCCCGCGCGTGGCCCACGTCCCCGCGGGCTCAGGCCCGGGGACGACGCTCGTCGACCTGCTCGTCGGCGAGGTCGCCGCTGACGGCGTCGGGCAGGAGACGGTGCTCGACCGGCTCGTCGACGTGCTCCTCGTGACCACGGTGCGCGCCTGGCTCTCCGCGCACCCGGACGACGCACCCGGGTGGCTGTCCGCCCCGCACGACCCCGTGGTCCACGGCGCGCTCCGGGCGATCCACGACCGCCCCGCCGAGCCGTGGACGGTGGTCGCGCTGGCGCGCGAGGTCGACGTCTCGCGCGCGACCTTCGCGGCGCGCTTCCGAGCGCAGGTGGGCTCCCCGCCGATGGCCTACCTCACCCGCTGGCGGCTCACCCTCGCCGCAGACCTGCTCACGACGACCGACCGCACCCTCGCGTCCATCGCGACCGACGTCGGCTACGGCAGCCCCTTCGCCCTGAGCGCGGCCTTCTCCCAGCAGATGGGCACCAGCCCGGGCCGCTACCGCCGCCAGCAGACCCAGGCTGGTCAGGGCTGAGCCGACCGACCTCGTGGCCCTCGTGTCGTCGTACGATGACACGACGGTCATGTCGTCGTACGTAGACACCACGTTGGTGTCGCCGTATGCTGACATCATGACAGGCCAGTCGATCACCCTCGCACGGTCGCTCCCGAAGCTGGGCGCTGCCGTCCGGCGCCTGCGCTCCGACCGCGGCATGACCCAGGCGCAGCTCGCCGAAGCCGCCGGCGTCTCCCGACAGTGGGTCGTCGCCGTCGAGAGCGGCTCGAAGCACGGTCTCGAGGTGGGGCTGGTCATGCACCTGCTCGACACGCTCGACGCCTCGCTCATGGTGCGCGACGACAGGCCCGACGATGCCTCCTAGCAGCCCTCACCTCGCCGTGCTGCTCGACGGCGAGGTGGTCGCCGAGGTCGGACGCGGTCGGAGCGGCACCCTCAGGCTCGAGTTCACCGAGAGTGCGCGCGGGCCAGGTCGCACTCCCCTGTCCTTGTCCCTGCCGACGTCGACCGGGACGATCACCGGCGCCCCGGTCGACACCTTCCTCTCCGGGCTGGTCCCCGACGACGACGTCGCCCGTCGTGCCGTCGCGCGCGTCCACGGCGCAGACGCGAACGACGTCCTGAGCCTCCTGGCCGCCGTCGGCAAGGACTGCCCGGGAGCGGTCCAGCTCTGCCCACCGGACGAGGTCGACGTCACCGCAGCGCGCACAGGGCGGCTCGTCCCGGTCTCGGACTCCGACGTGGAGATGCGCCTCGCGACGCTCCGGACCGACAGGGACGCGAGCTGGACGATGCCTGGCGAGCACTGGTCTCTCGGCGGGAGCCAGCAGAAGTTCGCGCTCCGACGACACGACGACCGATGGTTCGAGGCGACCGGGTCCGAGCCCACGAGCCACATCGTGAAGCCCGGGATCTACGCCCTCCGCGCCCAGGCGATGATCGAGCACGTGAGCATGCGGGCCGCTGTCCGCTGCGGAGTGCCCGCAGCGGAGACGGAGTACGCCTCGTTCAAGAGCGAGGACGCGATCGTCATCACGCGCTTCGACCGAGCCTCGACCGGAGAGCCCGGTGGTCTGCGCCGTCTGCACCAGGAAGACCTCTGCCAGGCGCTCGGGGTCCGTGAGAAGTACGAGAGCGAGGGCGGCCCGGACGCGCGCGCGGTCGTCCGGCTCTTGCGAGAGAGCTCGTCCACCGCGCGAGCCGCTGCTACGAACGTCGCCCGGTTCCTCGACGGGCTGGTCTACAACGCCGTCATCGCTGCGCCGGACGCGCACGCGCGCAACTACGCCGTGCTGCTGCAGGGCGACGATGTGGAGCTGGCGCCGTTGTTCGACGTCGCGACCGGGCTCGCGTACGACCCTCCGGCGGGCGGTTCGAGAGCACTCTCGATGAGCATCGCGGGGCAGCTCGACCCGGCCCGCGTCACGCCCGACACCTGGAAGAGATTCTGCGAGACGGTGTCCGTGGACGAGACACCTGTCCTCGAGAAGATCCGGGAGGTTGCCGAGGTCGCTCCCGACGCGATGGCCGAGGCTCTCGCGGGGATCGACGACTGGGACGGCGCGGCGTCCGACGTGTCCGCCCGGCTCTTGCCCGCCGTCCGCGAGCAGGCCCACACCGTCCTCCGCGCCCTGTAGGTCGCCGAGGTCGCACCTGCGCGGTCCAGGTCGCACGGACACGCCAGGACCACCGTCCGAGGACGGACATCTGGCGTGTCTGTGCGACCTCGGCGGCAGGCGTGCGGTCTCGGTGACGGGGGTGCGACCTCGCGACGCGTGTCAGACCTCGGCGCCGAGGGCTCCCAGGAGGTGCTCGGAGCGCTTGCTGCGGTACTGGTTGATGGTGAGCGTCTGCAGCCGCGAGCCGCGGCCCGTGGGGTTGTCGACGTAGCCGACGGCGGAGATGAACGGCTCGATCACGTGGATCTTCTGCAGCGGCGTGACGATGAGCAGCTGCAGCCCGAGGTTGCGGAACAGCTGCAACGCGAAGCGCGTCGACTCGTCGGACCCGCGCCCGAAGGCCTCGTCGATCACCACGAAGCGGAAGGCCTTGGACCGCACCGCGCCCCAGTCGAGGCGGAACTGGTAGGCCAGCGACGCCGCGAGGATCGTGTACGCGAGCTTCTCCTTCTGACCACCGGACTTACCACCGGAGTCGGAGTAGTGCTCGAGCTCGACGTCGTCGGCCTTGGACCGCTCCGACGCGGACAGCACGAACCAGTTGCGCACGTCCGTGACCCGGACCGTCCACGCCTGGTCGGCCTCGGTCTGACCCTCGCGCCCCCGGAACCGCTCGATGATCTCCTTGACCCGCAAGAACCGCTGCTCGGAGTACTGGTCGAGGTCCTCGCCGAGGATCCCGTCCGTGCAGGCCCGCAGCTGGGTGCGGAAGTCGCGCACCTCGGTGTTGGGCGTGCTGGTCATCTCGAGGCGGATGTACGTCCCAGGGTTGTAGTCGATCGCGCGCAGCGAGTCGTTGATGACGTCCACGCGGTCGCTCATGAGGTCGGACTGCTTCTGCAGCTCGGCCGCGAACTGGGCGACGTCGCGGATGGTGTTGGTGTTGAGGTACTCCTTGAAGTTCTCCTCGAAGCGCGGCAGGTCGTCGCGCTCGAGGCGCTCGAGCAGCTCGCGGTACTCCCCCGCGGCCCGCACGTCGTTGTCCATCTCAGAGGTCTCGACGGGGAACTGCTGGCTGAAGGCCGTCATCTGCTTCGCGACGCTCGTCGCCAGCTGGCCCTGCTCGCGCTGACGCGCCTCGACCACCCCGGTGAGCTGGGTGCGCAGCGCGGCCTCGGCCGCGTCGATCTCAGCCATGGTCGTGGCGGCGTCGCCCGAGCCCGGACCACCCGCGACGGTGGCACCCGGCCGGCCGCCGCCCTGGCCCGGCAGCGCCTCCCACAGCGCGGCGACGGCGTCGAGCGCCTCCTGGTCGACGCCCGCAGCACCGGTGGTCGCAGCACCGTCGGCACCGGCGCCCGCACCCGCACCGCCGCTGACCTTCCGCGCGGCCTCGCGCTGCGTCCGGAAGGACTCGACCGCGTGCCGCTCCCCGCCGTTGCGGCTGATGAGACGGTCGCGCTCCTCCGCGAGCTCGGCACCGCGGCGCGTCTGCTCCTGGAGGGTCGACGCGAGCTCGGCCAGCTCGACGGAGTTCGCCTCGATGCGGCGCTTCTCGGCGGTGAGCTCGCCGACCTGGTGGACCACCTGCTCCCAGTCGAGCTCGGTGAAGTCACGGAACATCTCGAGGCGGTTGAGGGCGTGCGCGCGGTCGACCACGGCGTCCTTGGTCGCGATGAGCGCAGCCCGCTGGTCGGTGAGGTCGGCGACCGTCTCGGAGACCGTGGTCGCCTGCGCGAGGAGCGTGTCGACCTTGGTCTGGTTGCTCCAGCCGAGCACGTAGGTCGAGCGGTCGTCGACGCGGTTGCGGTCGTTCTTCACGTGGTGGCTGGCCGAGTGCTTGATCTGGCCCTCGCGCGTCACGGCGCGGTGCGCACGGCGGAACTCGTCGAGGGAGTCCACGCAGGCGTAGTCGGCACGGCGCGCGAGCTCCTGCTCGAGCCACCGCGAGACCGTCGACTCCTGGATCTCGAGCATCTCGGACAGGTGCGGCCAGTCCGCCCCGCCGCCGCTCTCGACGCGCGGTCGGACCTCGGCAGGCACCCGGTAGTACTCGAGGCGCTGGCCGAGGTGGTTGCTGTTGATCCACCCGGACACCGCGTCGTAGTGCGCGGCGGGCACCAGCAGTGACAGCGCGAAGCTGCGGAGCACACGCTCCGCGGCGCCCTCCCAGTCGCGGTGGTCGTCGCGCACGGCGATGAGCTCGCCGGCGAAGGCCAGCTCGTCCTCGGGGATGCCCAGCTCGGTCGCGATCTGCGCGCGGACCTGCAGGCTGCGCGCGGGCAGGCTCGAGCTGCGTCCCTGGAGGCTGCGGATCTCCTCGGTGATCTCGCGGGAGACGACCTTCTGCTCACGGAGCGCGTAGTCGATCTCGCCGATCGCGGTCTCGACCTGCTGCAGCTCGGTCTTCTCCGTCGCGACCTGCGCGAGGACCTGGTCGCGGCGCGCGGCGAACTCCGCGGCGTCGGCGACGCCCTCGAGCCCGGCGGCCTCGAGGTTGCTGCGGTACTCGGCCGCGCGCTTCTCGCGGTCGGCGCGCACCGCGTCGAGGCGCGCGGACTCGGCCTCGATCTGGGCGAGGCGGTCGCCGCCGTGCCCGGCCCGCTCGAGCTCGAGCCGACGACGCTCGGCCTCGCTCGTCCTGATCTCGACGTCGAGGGACACGAGCCGCTCGTCGCGGGCGCGGATCGCCGCGTCGTAGGCGTCGATCTGCGCGGTGAGGACGCTGTCCTTGCGCTGCGCGGTGAACACCCGCAGGGCGTCGCGCTGCGCGGTCGCGGCGCTCGCCTGGTCGACGAGACCCGCGAAGCGGTCGCAGTCGGCGACGAGCGGCGTGAGCTGCATGATCTGCGCGCGCGCCCGGGTCACGGCGTCGTGGGCGCGGGTGAGGTCGTCGAAGTGCGCGACCAGACGGTCGGTCCACTGCCCGGAGTCGAAGGGCTCGAGCATGTGCTGGCGGACGAACTCGTTGAGGTCGCCGACGGACTTCATCGACACGGTCTGGTGGAACAGGTCCATGGCCTGGTCGGACTCGATGCCGAGCATGCGGCGGAAGTCCTTGCCGTACTCGGGGAAGGTGTCGCGGACCTGCGCACCGGCCTCGCGCAGGCGCTTGCGCAGCCGCGTGATGTCCCCGTCGAAGTTCGCGAAGTGCTCGGCGATCGTCATGCTCGACGCCGCGGTGACGTAGAAGCGGCTGGGCTGCCCCTGGTCGCCGTCCTTGAGCCAGAACACCTGGGCGAGGACGCCCGTGGCCTCGAAGCCGCGGTTGACGAACTCACCGAGGATCACCGAGTACGTCGAGCCCTCGCGCAGGCCCACGGGGCGCGAGGTGCCCGTGGCCTCGTTGCGCTCGGACTTGTAGTAGCCCGACACGTACGAGCGCAGCGTGCGCTCCTTGGCCTCGGCGCCGGCCGCCTTGTTGTAGCTGATGCGGTTGGCGGGCAGCAGCAGGGTGGTGACGGCGTCGACGATGGTCGACTTGCCCGAGCCGATGTCCCCGGTGAGCAGGGCGTTGCGCCCCTCGAGGTCGAAGGACCATGTGGTGCGGTCGAAGGTGCCCCAGTTGAGCACCTCGAGGCGCTCGAGCCGGAACCCGGCGCGCTGGTCGACGTCCGCCTCCGCGTCGTGCAGCTCGACTGCGCTGAACAGGCCTTCCATCACTCCACCGTCCCGTCGGTCTGCACGTCCTGAGCAGCCTGGCTCGCGTGTCCCTGTGCTGCGTACCCGGAGTACTCGGCCAGCCGCGCGTCGAGGTCGGCCAGCCACTGCGCGTCGACGAAGGCCTTGAGCACGCGCCGCACCTCGTACTGCCCCTCGCCCAGCCCCCGCAGGAACCCGAGCTCGACGGCGCGGTGCACCATGCCCTCGACGCGCGTCACGAGGCGCACCTCGTTGCTCGACGTGGGCAGGAACACCCGGACCATCTCGACGATCTCGTCACGCCCGAGGATGAGGCGCGTTTGACCGCCCTCGGAGTCGAACAGCGCGAGGCGCTTGCGCAGCAGCGCGAGCAGCAGGCTCACCTCGAAGGGCAGCGAGCGGCGGGCGACGAGACGCAGGGTGCCCTCGCGCTCCGTGTCGTCGTCCATGGAGCGCAGGTAGGCATAGCCCTCGGTGTCGTCGACCACGACGCTCAGCCCGATGACGGCGACGTAGTCGCGCACCTGCGGCTGCAGGGTGATGAGGTCGGCGAAGGTCTGGGCATGGGTGTCGCGGTAGACGACGCCCTTCATCAGGGCCGTGACGACGTGCGACAGCTCCGAGTCGGCGCGGGCCGTGGGCTGGCTCATGAGGTCTCCTCAGGCTGTGCGTGAGATGCGGGCGCTGCGATCTGGTCGGACGGTGCTGCGGTGAGGTCGGACGGGCTCGATCCGGACCTGCGCACGAAGGTCACGCGCGGGACGGTCGCGACGCGCTCGACGTCGCCGAGCATCCAGCGCACCTCGTCCGTGTGCTCGGCGTCGACGACCACGCGGAACCGTGGGTCGTCGAGCGACAGGTAGGTGACCAGCTCGGCGAGTCCCTGGTCGAGGGGCTGCGCGGCGACGACGTCGGGCAGCGACACCTGCGATTCGTGCCGCAGCGCGTCGCGCACACCCGCCGTCAGGCGCGCGGGGTCGACGTGGACCTGGTCGAACAGGCGGCTGGTGTCGAAGTCGACCTCGCCGGGAGCCACGTGCTCGGAGTCGATCTTGGCGACGGTCTGCGGGCGGAACAGCGGGCGCTCCATGGGCAGCACGATGTCGAGGCTCACGCCGTCGATCTCGGTGACGAGCTCGGGCGCCCCCACGGCGCTGTCGCGGACGGCGAGCGCGTGCCCCTCGATGCTGCGCAGCAGGTCCATGACGCGGCGGTTCTCGAGCCACACCTGGTCGTCGAGGAACCGCCGGAGCTGCTCGGAGAGCACGCGGACCGTGGCCTGGGTGCGCTCGCCGGCGTCGAGCCAGTCGTAGTGGATGCGGCGCAGGCGCTTGTCCCCGCCGCTCATGGCGCTCACGGCGTCGAGGGTCTGCACCTTGGTGATGAGCTCGGTGAACTCCTCCTGGCGCTCGCGCGAGAGGAGGAAGTCGTAGAACGCGTGGAAGGAGCGGCCCTGGTCGGACTCGGCGATGGCGTCGCGGCTGCCGACCACCTGCTCGAGCAGCTCGCCCTTGGCGCCGTCCCAGCCGGTGATGCGCTCGCGCATCTCGCGGTCCAGGGAGCGGAAGTTGTCCTCGACCTCGCGGAAGTCGGAGAGCAGCTCGGCGGCCATGGCGGCGAACTGCTGGTAGCGGTCGCGCTGCGACCCGGCGTCGAGCACGGGGACGACGCCGGCACGGACCTGCTCGATCTCGGCGTCGATCTGCGCCCGGCGGGCCTCGAGCTGACCGAGCCGGACGTCGGGGTCGGTCTCGGTGCCCACGGCGAGCTGGCGGAGCAGCTCGAAGACGGTGTTGAGGCGCGACTCGGTCCCGACGAAGGACCGTCCGCGCAGGGTGGCCACCCAGCCGACGGCCTTCTCGACCGACGGTGTCGCGTCGTACTGCGGCTCGTCGGAGCCGGGCCGGTAGTACTTGCGCAGCCAGCCGGCCTCGGGCGCGGCCCAGGTGTCTAGGTACGCCTTGGGGGTGCGCGGGTAGGGCGCGGGGTCGTGCCCGGCGTTGAGGTCGTAGAGGGCGTCGTCGAGCAGTGAGACCAGCTCGGTCTCGCCGATGGCACGGACGTTCTGCTCGATGAACACACGCCCGAGGAAGCTCAGCACGAGGGGCGCGGAGTCGGCTCGGAGCAGCCGCCAGGCGGCGTTGTCGCGGCGCAGGGCCTCGACGTCGTCGTGGTTCATCGCTCTCTCTCGCGGCTTCGGTGGGGGGGTGGGAAGCCGCCCTAGCCTACGCGGTCGAGGCGGTCCGCCGGTCGTCCTGCGGTCGTCTCGCGGTCGTGCTCACGGTGCTGCTCACGTGACCTGCGAGGAGGGGGTGGCGGGTGTTCTCGCTGCTCCGGCGGCGAGGGGTCCTGCCGTCGGGTGCCCCGACTCGATAGGGTTCGACCATGACTCCCGACCCGGTCTCCTTCGACGTGCTCGACCGCGCCTCCGGGGTGCTGCTCGGGCAGGCGTGCGGCGACGCTCTCGGGGTCCCCTACGAGTTCGACTACCCGCCCGAGGGCGAGGCGGAGATGCGCGGCGGCGGCCTCGGCCCGTACGCCCCGGGCGAGTGGAGCGACGACACCCAGATGGCCATCT
Source organism: Sanguibacter keddieii DSM 10542 (assembly GCF_000024925.1). Classification (NCBI taxonomy): domain Bacteria; kingdom Bacillati; phylum Actinomycetota; class Actinomycetes; order Micrococcales; family Sanguibacteraceae; genus Sanguibacter; species Sanguibacter keddieii. The sequence continues at coordinate 397,786 of NC_013521.1, read as the reverse complement.
GCGTGGCCCGGGTGAGCGAGCGCGGCGGGGCGCTCGACACGGAGGCGGAGCTCGACGAGATCGCGGCGGCCTTCGAGGAGTGGTTCGCGCGGGGCGCGACCGACGTGGGTGCGCAGACCCGCACGGTGCTCGACGAGGCGGCCCGGCTCGAGGGCTCACCGTCGGCACGCCTGGTGTCGGCGTCGGAGCACCTGCACCTGCGCACGGGGAAGACGGCCGGCAACGGCGCCCTCATGCGCACCGGCGTCGTGGGGCTCGTGGCGCTCACCGACCGGGAGGCGACCGCACGGGCCGCGACGGCCGTGGCGCGCCTGACGCACGCCGACCCGCTCGCGGCGGAGTCCTGCGTGCTGTGGTCGGAAGCCATCCGGGTGGCGGTCACCGAGGAGCGCCTCGACCTGCGCTCGGGCCTCGACCTGCTGCCTGCGGACCGTCGTGAGCTCTGGGCCGCGTGGATCGCGGACGCCGAGTCCGAGCGCCCCGTCGCCGACCTCGGCAACAACGGCTTCACCGTGACGGCCTTCCAGGCCGCATGGCACGCCATCTACCGGTCGCCGTTCTTCTCGGCCGGGGAGATCACCGAGTACGACCACGTGGTCTCGCACCTGCCCGACGCGCTGCACCGTGCGGTGCGCATCGGCGGGGACACCGACACCGTCGCAGCGATCGCGGGCGCGCTCCTGGGCGCGCGGCACGGCACGCGCTACATCCCGCGCGAGTGGGCCTTCGCGGTGCACGGCTGGCCAGGGGTGCGCGGCATCGACGTGTCGCGGATGGGGCGCCGGACCGCGCAGCACGGGCTGTTCGACGCGTCGGTCGGCGGCAGCGACTCTCCCGGCACCGACGCGTCCGGTACGGCGCTGACCACACCCGAGACCGGGCAGAGCTGCCCGGTGTGCGGCACGGTGAGCCGCCAGCTCGAGCGCTACCCCGACCAGGTGTGCCTGTGGTGCGTGGCGTGGGCGACCGACGAGACCGGGCGCGGCGTCCTGCTGTTCAACGCGAGCTTCTCGGGCGGCCTCGACGCCCAGTACGACGACGGCACGCCCGCGTCGGCCGCGGCGCGCTCCGGCCGGGTGCTCATCGACGGGCGCCGCTACTACGCCCAGGAAGCCCGGTTCGGCGGCATCGTCGTGCTGCCGGCGGTCTGAGGCTGCGCGGACCACACGGACGGCGGGGGGGCGGCAGGGCTGATGGCTGGTGAGAAGGCGCGTACGGCAGGTCACAGGGTGACGACCACCTGGCGCTGGGCCCACGGGACCCTCATGGCGTCGGCTCCACCACCGATGCGCGGCGAGGTGATCGCGTTGATCACGACGTCGGTGGCGCTGTCGATCCTCCCGCTCGGTCTCCTGCTGCCACCTCTGCTCGCGCTCGTCGACGCGTCGTGGGCTGCGGACACGCGCTCCTGCATCGCGCTGCGGACCGCGGCCTCCTGCGGACGGTCCTACCCGCAGCTCGCCCTCGGGCTCGTGGTGCTGGTCGGGTGGCTCGCGCTCCTGGCGCACGGGATCCGATCCCTGTCGCGTCGGTCGCGCGAGCCGCAGCACGTCCTCTCGCTCGACGCCCGCGGGATCGTCGCCCCGCTCAGCCCACCCCGCAAGCCCCTCACCAGCGCCGAGATCCCGTGGGACAGCGTGCTCGCCGTCCGCCCTACCGACGACCGGCGTGCCCTCGAGGTGGAGATCCGTCCGGGGACTGGCGCCTGGCTGGTCTCCGGGCTCCAGCCGTCGAAGAACGAGCGCGTCGACTCGGGGACCGTGCGCATCCGGTCCGGTGACAGCCGCACCGACAGCGCGGTGCTCGAGCACTTCAGCGTCAGAGCGGCGCGGGGCGCCCTCGCCCACGCGACGAGCGCCGAGGACGCCGAGCGGGTGGCTCGGCGAGCACGCGAGGTCGGCTGAGCCGGAGCATGACCGACGCGGCAGCGCGGCGCGTCACGGACCGGTATGGGGAAGACCATCGGCACGTCGCCGACGAACCATGAGCGTTCCGCGAGAGTTTCACCCGGGTTAACCCTGGGTCCACAGCCAACGCACAGGGTTGTCGGTGTCCGCTCCTGATGAGTACCTCACCAAGGAAGAGTCCATGACTTCACGCGTTCCCTCCGCCTGGCTGAAGGTCGCCGGCACCGGCGCCCTCGCCGGATCCCTCGCGCTCGGGGCATCGACGCCCGCGCTCGCCACCGACACCGACCCCGCCGGCCCCAAGAACATCATCGTGCTGATCGGCGACGGCATGGGCTACAACCACGTCGACGCCGCGAGCCTGTACCAGCACGGCACCACGAACCACCAGGTCGCCGTCGACCCCGCCGCCGGGACCATCGAGCACGTGCCGGGCACCGCGTCCCAGGTGTTCGAGTCCTTCCCCGTGCAGGTCGGCATGTCGACCCACTCCGCCAACGGCCGTGCCGAGTACGACCCCGCGAAGGCGTGGGCGGACTTCACGTGGATCGCCACGGGCGCCACCGACTCGGCCGCCGCGGGCACCGCGCTCGCCACGGGCGTCAAGACGAACAACGGGATCCTCGGCGTCGACCCCGAGGGCAACAGCGTGAAGAACGTCGCCGAGCGCGCCGCCGAGCTCGACAAGGCGACCGGCGTCGTCACGTCGGTCCAGTTCAGCCACGCGACGCCCGCGGCCTGGGGCGCGCACAACGCGAGCCGCAACGACCTGCACGGCATCTCCGAGGAGATGATCTCCGGCCCGCTCGACGTGATCGTCGGCGCCGGCCACCCGCTCTTCGACGACGGCCACCAGCCGCTCGCCACGCCCCGCTTCGACTACCTCAGCGAGCAGGGCTGGAACTCCCTCAAGGACGGCCAGACCGACTTCACGCTCGTCGAGGACACCGCCGACTTCGAGGCGCTCGCCGCGGGCGAGAACGTCCCGGACAAGCTGTTCGGCCTCGTCCAGGTGGGCTCGACCCTCCAGCAGGCGCGCCCGGGCGACTCGCTCGGCACCCTGCCCTTCGAGGTCCCGCAGAACGACGTCCCCAGCCTCGCGACCCTCACCTCGGGTGCGCTCAACGTCCTCGAGCAGGACGAAGAAGGCCTGTTCCTCATGGTCGAGGGCGGCGCGATCGACTGGACCGGCCACGCCAACGAGACCACCCGCAACATCGAGGAGACCGTCGACTTCAACGCGGCCGTCGAGACGGTCGTCGAGTGGGTCGAGACCGAGTCGAGCTGGGACGAGACCCTCGTCATCGTCACCGCCGACCACGAGACCGGCTACCTCGACGGCTCCGCCTCCGACCCGACGTGGACGCCGATCACCGGTGAGCAGGGCCAGCTGCCCGACCAGAAGTGGTTCTCGGGCAACCACACCAACCAGCTCGTCCCGGTCTTCGCCAAGGGCGCCGGCTCGGACCTGCTCGCGTCGTACGCGGTCGGCACGGACCCGGTCCGCGGCGCCTACCTCGACAACGTCGACATCGCCCGGGTGGCCTTCGAGTCCTGGGGCTTCGAGGACGCACCCGAGGAGTCGGGCATCCCGATCGAGGCGACCGTCCCGGAGATCGGCGAGGCCGAGGGCAGCCTGACCCTCACCGTCGCCGACGGCGTCGTGGCCCTCGACGGCGGGAAGAACATCGGTGACCGGTTGCGGTTCCTCGGCCAGCTCCCGACCGTCTCGGTGACGGACTCGCGGGCCAGCTCGGCTGTGGGCACCGGTGGCTGGACCGTGTCCGGCCAGGCGACCGACCTGTCGTCGGGCCCGCGCACCATCCGCGCCGCGCACCTCGGCTGGACGCCCAGCACCGCGGCGGCCAAGCCCGGGCTGTCCCTCGGCTCCCCCGTGCGCACCGTGCTCGGCGGCGGCGAGGGCCTCGGCTCCCCCGCGACCCTCGCGACCGCGAGCAGCGAGGGCCGTCTCGGCACCACCGACCTCGGCGCCGAGATCGGCCTCGAGGTCCCCGTCGACACGCGTGCCGGCGACTACACGGGCTCGATGAGCGTCTCGCTCTTCCCGGTCGACTGACCTGCGTCAGGTGCCGGTCGGCCTCCGGGCCGGCCGGCACCTCTCGTCGTCCCCCGCTCCTCCGTGCTGCTCCCACCTCTCCCGGAAGTCGCTGACACCCCATGACCTCTCGCCCTGCTCGCGCCGCGCTGCTGCTCGCCGCCGCCTCGCTGCTCTCCGCCCTCGGCACGCTCCCCGCCACGGCCGCCGACGACGCGCCGCTCCCCGGGACCACGTGGACCGTCGAGCCCGCGACCGCCGACGGCCCCGACGGTCGCGTCTCGCACCGCATCGACGCGGAGCCCGGGCAGACCGTGGCCGACCACGTGGCCGTCACGAACTACTCGGAGCACCCCGCGACCTTCGAGCTCTACGCGAGCGACGGCCTCGTCACCGCTGACGGCCAGTTCGACCTGCTGCCCTCCGGCACCACCCCCGTCGACTCGGGGGCATGGGTGTCCGTCGGCGAGGGCGGCGTGCCCGCGACCGAGGGCAGCACGCCGATGCGCGTCGAGGTCGCCCCCGAGGCGACCGTCACCGTGCCCTTCACCCTGACCGTCCCGGCGGATGCGACCCCGGGCGACCACCCCGCGGGCATCGTCGCCGCGCTCGTGCCCGTCGCGGGCGAGCAGCAGGTGTCCTTCGACGCGCGCGTGGGCGTGCGCCTGCACCTGCGGGTAGCAGGCGACGTGCTGCCGACCCTCGCGGTGACCGACGTCCAGGCCGGCTACTCGCCGTCGTGGAACCCCTTCGCGCCCGGCTCCGTCGAGGTCGAGTACACGGTGACCAACGAGGGCAACGTCCGGCTGGGTGCCGGGATCACGGCCGACGCCGCCGGACCGTTCGGCTGGGCCTCGACGAGCGGCGAGGGTGTCGCTCAGCGCGAGCTGCTGCCGCGCCAGGCCGTCACGTCGACCGTGGTGCTCGCCGGGACCTGGCCGCTGGGACCGGTGTCGGGCGAGGTGACCGTGGTGCCGGTGGTCGTCGGCGACGACGTCGTCGAGGTCGAGGTCCCGACCGTCGCGGCCGGCTGGTCGGCGTGGGCCCTGCCGTGGGCGCAGCTCGCCCTGCTGGCCCTCGCGGTCGCCGCGGTGCTGCTGGTCCGCCGCACCCGCCGTCGCCGCGAGCTGGCCACCCAGCGCCGCATCGACGCCGCCGTCGCAGCCCTCGACCGCGAGACCGTCGACGCCTGAGCTGTCGGCGCCGACCAGGTCACCCCTCTCCCCTTCTGCTCCCCATCCGCGAGGTCGCACCTTCTCCGCCGAGGTCGCACTGACACGCCAGATCCTCCGCCTGACCGCGTCCGTCTGGCGTGTCCGTGCGACCTCGCGGGTCGGTGTGCGACCTGGTGTGCAGCTGTGCGGCCTCGCTGGCCGGGGCCTCGGCTCACCCCTGCGAGCGGACGAGGCCGGACTCGTAGGCGAGGATGACGGCCTGGACGCGGTCGCGGACACCCAGCTTGGCGAGCATGTTGCCGACGTGGGTCTTCACCGTGGTGGTCGAGAGCACGAGCTGCTCGGCGATCTCGGCGTTCGACAGCCCCTCGGCCACGGCCCGCAGCACGTCGGTCTCGCGCGGGGTGAGGTCGCGCAGCACAGGGGCGACCTCGTCGGGACGGGCCGGTGACGCGTCGTCGCCGCCCGGCAGGTGCGGGGCGAAGAGGTCGAGCATCCGCCGCACCACGCGCGGCGCGACGACGGAGCTGCCCGACGCGATGGTGCGGATCGCGTCGGCGAGCTCCTCGGGGCGTGCGCTCTTGAGCAGGAACCCGCTCGCCCCGGCCCGCAGCGCCGCGAAGGCGTACTCGTCGACGTCGAAGGTCGTCAGGACGAGGACCCGCACGGCCGGGTGCTCGGCGACGACCCGCCGGGTCGCCTCGATGCCGTCGACCCCGGGCATGCGGATGTCCATGAGGACCACGTCGGGGGCGAGCGCCGCGACCTGGTCGAGGGCGACGGCGCCGTCCGAGGCCTCGCCGACCACCTCGAGGTCGGGCTCGGAGTCGATGACGAGGCGCAGGCCCATGCGGATGAGCGCCTGGTCGTCGACGAGGAGGACGGTGGTCACGGGGTCTCCTGGGTGGCGTCGTCGTCGGTGGTGGCGCTGCTGGTGGCGACGCCGGTCGTGCTGGTCGACGTGCGCGGGGCGAGCTCGTCGCACGGCAGCACGACGTGCACGCGCCACCCACCGCCGACCAGCGGGCCGGCCTCGACGCTCCCGCCGAGCAGCGCGGCGCGGTCACGCATGCCGGGGACCCCGCGGCCCGACCCTCCGTCGCCCGCCTGGGTGCCTCCGGTGTCGACGACCTCCGCCTCGACCGTCCGCCCGGTGCGGCGGACGTCCACCGAGACCAACGTGGTCCCGGGTGCGTGCCGCAGCACGTTGGTGAGCGCCTCCGTGACGATGCGCACGAGGGCGAGCCGCACCGAGGTGCTCGCCGGGAGGTCGACGTCCAGGCCCGTCGCCGTGACGGGCAGCCCGGCCGCCCGGAAGCGCTCGACGATGGTCTGCAGGTCGGTCTCCGTGGGTTCCGTCGACCCGGAGGCCGACGGTCCCGGCTCGCCGTCGGGGTCGAGGGCGCCGAGCACGCGCTGCATGTCGGTGAGCGCCGTGCGCCCGGTCGCGGAGAGCTCGCCCAGCGCCTCGCGGGAGCGGTCGGGCGCGCGGTCGAGCGCGGCGGAGGCACCGTCGGAGAGCGCGATCATCACCGAGACGCTGTGCGCGACGATGTCGTGCATCTCGCGGGCGATGCGGGCGCGCTCGGAGGCGCGGCCGAGCGCTGCGCTGGCCTCGCGGTCGCGGGCTGCTGCCTCGCGGTGGTCGGCCTCGGCCTCGAGCTTGAGGCGCCGGGCGCGCGAGCTGGCCCCGGCGGCGACACCGAGGAGAAGGAGCACCACGAGGAGCGCGACGGTCGCGGACCGCCGTCCGGAGGAGAACTCGGGCTGGATCAGCTGGTGGAAGGGCTCGGTGCCCGCGGGTCGCTGGAAGGTCCCCCAGACGAACATCTCCCCCACCCCGATGACCTGCCACCGCCAGGCCGCGGTGGTCAGCACCACGACCACCGCGACGACGGCGGACCAGGTGACGAGGGCGGTCCGGGTGCTGGCGACCGAGTACAGGGCGACGGCCAGGCACAGGCCGAGGACGCCGAAGATCCCGGCGGTCACGAGGGACGCGAGGGCGAGCGCGGTGAGGATCCCGACGGCGAGGACCGGCCGGGTGCGCAGCGCGACGAGCAGCACGGCACCGACGGCGGCTCCGGCGAGCCAGACGGTCGGGACGGTCTGCAGCCGGTCGGTGCCCTCGGGGAACATCCCGAGGGCGACGATGCCCTGGACCGTCGAGTGGGCGTAGACAGCGGTGGCGGCCCCGACGAGCAGGACGACGAGGGCGAGCACGGTCTGGACGAGCCACGAGTGATGCCCACCGCGGCGCCGACCTGGGCTCGGGCTGCGCTCCGCCCGTGCGGCCGCGTGTCCGGCACCGAGGAGCGGCGCGGCGGGGATCGTGGCGGGCATGGCGCCTACTCTCTCACCACCCGTGCGGGGGTGCTCTTCCGTGTGTGGGACAGGGACGGGCTCAGGCTGCAGCGCGCGGCGGAGGTCGTGCGTGCCTGTGACGGCGGGGCGCTGGCCCCCGGGGCCGGTCACGTGACGTCTCCGTGTCGCAGCCGGGCTCCGGCGGCGACCAGCAGGCCGACCGCCCACGCGGCCAGCACCAGCCCGGGGCCCCAGGTCCCGAGGTGCGGGCCGAGGCTCGCCGCCTCGGTGACCGCGAGCCGACCGTCGGTCTCCACGAGGCGTGTGCCGACCCCGGGCAGCAGGACGCGCACCGTGTCGGCGACGCGTCCCGGGTTGGCCGCGAGGACCCTGTCGGCGACCACGAGCAGCACCACGCCGACGACGAGCGCACCGGCGGGCCGGCGCACGAGGGCTCCGAGCCCGAGGCCGAGCAGCGCGACCGCGGTGAGGTAGAGGACGACGCCCGCGAGCGCCCGGGCCGTCCCGTCGTGCGCGGCGAGGTCGAGCGTCAGCCCTGTCGTGCCGCTCTGGGCCACGGTCACGGCGACCGACGTGCCGAGCGCGGCGAGGGAGGTGACGAGTGCGATGCCCGTCGTGAGGACCACCTGGGCGGCAAGTACCGGGAGGCGCCGTGGGACGGCGGTGTAGGTGGTGGCTGCGGTGGAGGTGGAGAAGTCGGAGGTGCCGACGAGCACCCCGAGGACGAGGGGCCCGAGCTGGGCGAGGACGACGCCGGAGACGACGAGGCCCGCAGCGGTGGTGCCGTCGCCGGGCCGGGCGAACATGCCGAGACCGAGGGGCATCGCGGCGGCGACCAGCACGGTCGCGAGCGGGACCCACAGCGTCCAGGCGAGCCCGGCGGTCTTGGTCCACTCCGAGGCGAGGACCCTGGCGAAGGTGACGGCTGGGCGGCTGGTGGGGTCACCGTGCCGGGCGGTCGTGCGGGTCCGTCCGGCGGCCTCGGCGGTCACGTGACGTCCCGGGTGCGCAGGCGGATCCCTGCAGCGGTGAGCGGGAGGAGGATCCACCCGGCGAAGACGAGGCCGCCGCCCCACGGGCCGAGGTCCGGAGCGCCGTCGACGCCGCCGTCCTCCGAGGTGGTGGTCATGCGGAAGGCGGCGTCTCCCGGGAGGAAGGCGAGCACGGTGCTCACGGGGTCGAGGCCCGTGGGTCCGGTCTCGACCTCGGCGGTCATCTCCGTGGGCGACGTCGAGAGGTCACCCCCGAGGCTGATGCCGACAGGGAGGACGAAGACGAGCGCGAGCGCCGTGACCATCGCCGGGACGGTGCGCCGCAGGAGCGAGCCGAGGCCCAGCCCGAGCAGCGCCATGCCGACGAGGAGCAGCCCGGAGCCGAGCAGCACCTGGGGCGTCGAGCCTGTGGTGAGGTCGAGGGACATGTCGCGGGACTGCGCGGCGGGCAGCACGCCGAGCACCGTCGCGGCGAGCGTCAGCAGGGCGACCACCACGGCGACGCCGGTCGTCGCGACGGTGCGGGCGACGAGGACGAGCACCCGGCGGGGCGCCGCGGTGAAGGTGGACCGGAACGCGCCGGTGCGGAAGTCCGCGGTGCCGGCGAGCACCCCGAGGACGAGGGTGCCGAGCTGGGAGAGGCCGACGCCGTCGGGCAAGGAGCGCGTCGGGTCGAACCCGGGGTCGCCGGAGGACGCGTTCGCCGCGAGGAACGTGAAGGCGAAGGCGACCGCCACCGTGACGACCGCGACCCACAGTGTCGAGCGCAGGCTGGTGAGCTTGACCCACTCCGAGGCCACGAGCCGGGGGAGGGTCGCGCCGCGGTGGGCAGGGGCCGGGGTGCGGGCGGCACTGTGCTCAGGGGCGCCGGCGGAGGTCGGGCGGGAGGTGGCTGACGAGGTCATCGTGCACCTCCCGACGTCGAGGTCTCGCCGGCGGCGCGGCCGCGGTACTCGACCGACCCGGAGGTGAGCTCGAGGTACGCCTCCTCGAGGGAGCCGCCCGCCGAGCGGTCGACGATCTCCTGGACCGGGGCGTCGGCGAGCAGGCGCCCCTTGCCGATGATGACCACCCGGTCCGCGCACAGCGCGAGCTCGTGCATGAGGTGGGAGGACAGCAGGACGGTGCGCCCCTCCGCGGCGAGGTCACGGACGAGGCGGCGGACCCAGAGGACGCCGTCGGGGTCGAGGCCGTTGACGGGCTCGTCGAGGATGAGCGTCTGCGGGTCGCCCAGCAGGGCCGTCGCGATCCCGAGGCGCTGCCCCATCCCGAGGGAGAAGGTCCCGGCGCGGCGGCGGGCGACGGACTCCAGGCCGGTCATCTCGATGACCTCCCGGACTCGGGCCTTGCCGATGCCGTGGGTGCGGGCGTGGGCCAGCAGGTGTCGGTACGCCGTGCGGCCGGGGTGCACCGACCGGGCGTCGAGCATGACGCCGACGGAGTGCAGCGGCGCCGGCAGGTCCGCGTAGCGGCGGCCGTCGACGGTCGCGGTCCCCGAGGTGGGGCGCTCGAGCCCGACGATCATCCGCATGGTCGTGGACTTCCCGGCGCCGTTGGGGCCGAGGAACCCGGTGACGGTCCCGGGGCTGGCCGTGAAGCTCAGCCCGTCGACCGCCGTGGTCGTCCCGTAGCGCTTGGTCAGCGCCTCTACCTGGATCATGACTCTCCTGACGTGTCGCGGCCCGCACCGGTGTTGGCCTGCCTGACGTCGACGCTACGGAGAGAGGTAGAGGCCACGGCACCTGCCGCAGACCGAGATCCGCGCGGGCTCGACCTCCTCCTCGAGGAGGAGGAGACCAGGCACGAGAGGCGCTTCGCTATGCTCCGACGATGGCCCGCCACCAGCACGCCTCGACCGCCGTGACCGCTGTGGCTCTGACCGCGCTCGTCCTGGCGACCGCGGGGTGCACCCAGTCCTCCGAGCAACCCGTCGAAGGGCCGGCCACGATCGAGCAGAAGGTCATCGACGACGTCGAGACCTTCATCAGCACCGTCGCCGCCGGGAACTTCGCCGAGGCACTCACGCTCACCTCGGAGGAGCGGTCGTCGCTCGCCTGCCCCGACCTCTTCCAGGACGCCGAGACGACCATGCCCTTCGTGCTCCCCGAGGTCGGCGACGTGACCGTCACCGGCGACACCGCGACGGCCGAGGTCCGGTACTCCCTCGGCGGCCCGCAGGAGGAGGTCCTCGAGCTCACCCAGGTCCTCGGTCGGTGGAGCCCCGCCCTCCCCGAGTCCTACGCCGTCACCGTCACCTTCGACGGCCCCACCGTCGCCGAGGTCGTCGTCGACGACACCTGCCGGGTCCCCGTCGTCGACAGCCAGGCGCACGTCGTCATGCCGCCCGGCAGCCACGACGTGACGATCGTCGACCCGACCGGGGTGCTCGAGCGGTCCGAGCACGTCATCCAGCGGGTACCCGAGCAGCAGACCATCGGCACCGACGACCTCAGCGCTCTCGAGGCCGTCCCCACGCTCGGCTTCAACCTGCTCTCCGGCGAGGCTGGCGAGGCCTTCGTCGACGCGCTCGACGCGTGCCTCGACTCCGACCTCACCGACCCGTCCTGCCCCTCAGCCCTCGCCGGAGCAGACCCAGGGTCGGTGCAGGCCGTGGCTGCCGCACCGGTCGCCGTGCTCGACCGGCTCTGGACCGACGACGGCGAGACGTGGCGCTTCGAGGCACAGCCCGGCGCGCTCGCCATCACCGTCGACGGCACCCCGGCGGAGGTGGAGGTGACCCTGACCGGGGAGCTCGCACGAGACAACACCGGGACGCTGGTGGCGACCCTCGACCCGGAGGCCTAGCGCCGGTCCGCGCTCGCGGCGGCGCTGCCCGTGGCAGTCCGGCTCTCAGGCCCGGTAGCGCCCGGGGCGGTGGTTCATGGCGAGGATGACGTTGAGGACGACCACGCCGAGCACCGAGGCGAGGACCGTGGGGACGTCGGCGACGAACAGCGCGCAGAGGACGATCACGGCGTCGAAGCACAGCTGGACGACGCCGGCGCTGAGGCCGAAGCGGTCCTGCAGGTAGAACACGAAGATGCCGAGCCCGCCGGCGCTCGCCCCGTGGCGGAACAGCGCGAGGAACGCCAGGCCCATGAACATGCCACCGAGGGCGCAGGCGTAGAACGGCGTCATGTGCTCGATGGTGATGTTCGCCGCGTGGAAGCTCGTGAGGACCGAGATGAGCGCGACGACGGTGAAGGTCTTGATGGTGAAGGGCCAGCCCATGCGGATGATCGCGAGGGCGTAGAACGGCAGGTTGATGAGGAAGAAGACGAGACCGAAGGACCAGCCCGTCGAGTAGTTGACGAGGAACGCGATGCCTGCGATCCCGCCGGAGACGCCGCCGACGTCCTTGAGCAGCATGAGCCCGAAGGACAGCGCCAGGGACCCGATGAGCAGGGCGACGACGTCCTCGACCAGGCGGTGCGGGCGGGTGACGAGCTCCGCGACCGGGTCGGGGACGGGCGCCCCGTCGTGCACGGGTGCGCCGACCCCGTCGGAGGTGGCGGCGACGCCAGGACCGACGGAGGGGTCCGGTGCGAGCGGCGCGTCGCCCGTCGTCGTGCTCGGGGTGGGCGCGGCGGCGGGGGGCGTGCTCTCGTCTGTCACGGGTGCAGCGTGCGCGCCCGCAGCCCCGCACGCCACCCCGCGCACACCTGCTGGTCGTTACGTGCTCGCGATGCGGACAAGACGTCAGCTCGCCACACCCCCATCACCACCAGAGGCGCTGTACGAACGTTACGAACACCAGTACGCTGTGTTCGACGATGACGAAGGAGATGCCCGTGTCCGGAGCTGAGCTCGTAGAGCAGACATTCCTCCCCAGCCAGGCCGGTGAGCTCGCCGAGGTTCACAGCTTCCTGGAGGCGCACGAGCGCAAGCACGGCACGGTCCCGCAGCGGTACCTTCTCGTCGGCGACGGGGAGGGCGACCAGGTCGAGCTGCCGGAGTCGATGTACCACCTGCTGCACCAGGTCGTCGATGCGCTGACAGCCGGCCGGGCAGTCACGATCGCGCCGCGGTCGACGACGCTCACCACACAGCAGGCTGCGGACCTGCTCGGCGTCTCACGGCCGACCGTGGTCCGTCTGATCGACAGCGGAGAGCTCCCTGCGGAGCGCCCTGGGACTCGGCGCCAGCTCCTGCTCCGCGACGTGCTCGACTACCGAGAGCGACGACGCCAGCACCAGTACGACGTCCTCGCGGCCACCTCGATCGAGATCGACGACGATGACCCGGGAGAGGCGCTCGCCCAGCTGCGTGACGTCCGCAGCACCGTGGCGAGACGCCGTCGCGCAGCCATGACCGAGTCAGGGCAGTAGAGCCGAGCTGCGCGTGTTCGCCGCGGTCCTCGACACCTGTGTCCTCTGGCCCAGCCTCCAGCGCGACTTCTTGCTCAGCCTCGCAGCCGAAGGACTGTACCGGCCGCTGTGGTCGTCGGCCGTCCTCGCTGAGCTGCAGGAGCACGAGACCCGAAAGCTCGTCGGCCGCGGAGCAGACCCTGAAGGCGCCGACGCCGCGGCGCGCCATCTCGTCGGCGCGATGCGTCGAGCCTTCGACGACGCCTGCGTCTCCGGCTGGGAACCGCTCGAGGGCACCTTCGGGCTGCCGGACATCGATGACGAGCACCTGGTTGCCGCAGCGGTCGTCGGCGGGGCTGGGGTGATCGTCACGGACAACCTCCGAGACCTCCCGGTCGAGAAGATGCCATCAGGTGTCCAGGTGGTCACACCTCGGGACTTCGCGCTCGAGACGGTGGAGGTCTCGCCGGCGCTCGCGCGACGAGCGCTGGTCGAGATCTCCATCCGGTCCGTCCGGACGCCGCGGACCGTCGACCAGCTCCTGGACATCTTGGACGTCCGCTACGGCATGTCCGCCGCCGTCAGCCTCCTGCGTCGGGTGGGCTGACGACGGCGCGTCGGACAGCCGCACTCAGCTCGCCAGGACGCTCTCGGCCTCGGCGAACCACTGCTCGACGGCCTGGTCGACCGTCATCGTCCCGTAGCCGAGCTCCTCGCTGAGGCGGACGAACGTGGACTCGAGGGTGCCGAAGCCCGAGACGGGCGGCGGCGGGGAGCTGGTGAGGTACGGCTCGAGGGACTGCTCGTACTCGAGGATCTGCAGGTCGAGGCCCTCGGGCTCGAAGCCCTCGATGGCACTGCTCGACGACGGGACGCCCCGCGACATCCCGAAGATCTCGCCGACCTCGGGGCTGTTGGTGAGGAAGTCGACCAGCTTCGCCGACTCCTCGGGGTGCTCCGTGTTCGCCCCCACCGACAGCAGCAGCGACGGCTTGAGGAACAGCCCGGACTGGTCGGGGTCGTCGGCGGGCGGCTGCAGCAGCTCGAGGGTGCCGCTGCGGCTGCCCTCGCTGAAGCGCACCAGGAAGTTGTCCCAGCTGATCTCCGACGCGGTCTCCCCGATGCCGAGGGCGTCGACGCCCTCGAGCTGGGTGAGGCGCGCCGGCGGCATGAAGGTGCCGTCCGCGTGCAAGGGCTGCGCGCGCTCCCACCAGGTGGCGAGGTCGGACTCGTCGAAGCCGAGGGCGTCGCCGTCGAACATCGTCTTGCCCTGCTGGCCGAGCCAGATCTGGAACAGCCAGAAGATCTGCGTGTAGTCGACCGACCCGTAGACCGTCGGGTCGCCGGACGCACCGGCGGTCGCGAGGTCGCCGAGGAGCGTGTCGTACTCGTCCCAGGTGAGCGGCTCGGTCGGGACGTCGACGCCGAGCTCGGTGAAGAGGTCGGTGTTGACCATGGTCGCGAGCGTCGCGGTGCTCGTGGGGATCGCGACGGTGGTCCCGTCGATCTGCCCGGTGGGCAGGAGGGTGTCGGGCAGGGTGCTCACGTCGATGGTGCTGCCGATGTGCTCGTCGAGGGGCGCGAGGCGCCCGGTCGAGCCGTACTCGGTGACGTAGGCGATGTCCATCTGCATGACGTCGGGCAGGTTCCCGCTCGCGGCCTCGACGTTGCGCGAGGACCAGTAGCTGTCCCACGCGCCGTAGCTGGTGCGGACGTCGATGTCGGGGTTCTCCTTCTCGAAGACCGCCACGGCCTCCTCGTAGCGCTCGGCGCGGGACACGTCGCCCCACCACGTGAAGTCGATGACCGTCTTGCCGCCGGCGTCGGCGTCGCCGCTGGAGCACCCTGCCGTCAGGAGCACCACGGCCAGGGCACCGGCCACGGCCGTCCGCGCTCGTCGGGTCGCCCGGCCTGCCGCCGAGACGGTGGGTCCTGTCGTCGCTCGTGCGTGTGGTCGCCTCATATGAGCCTCCTTGCTCAGTACGTCGCTGCACCGCGGATGTCGCTGCACCGCCGCTGGCATCGTGGCACCGGCCGCGACGCGCACGGACGAGAACCGACAAAAACGTTCACGAACGACGTGCCACCGGACCAGTCAGCCCGGCGCCGTCCGGTGCAGCACCGCCCAGCGCGGCGCCGCAGGACTCGCGCACTGTGAGGCGCGGCAGCAGCTCGACGTGCCGGGACGCGCGCACGCCCTCGCCCTGCCCGACATCACCCACCCGGTCGAGGACGAGCCGCAGCGCCTCGCGCCCCACCTCGCGCCGCGGCGGGGTCACAGCGGTGAGCGGGACGGCGGCGAGCTCCGCGTTCTCGTCGTCGTAGGCGACGACCGCGAGGTCCTCGGGCACCCGCATCCCGCGGTCGAGGGCGGTCTCGACGAGGCGCGCGGCGTGGTCGTCGGTGTGCACCAGGACGGCGCGGGTGCCCGTCGCGGCGCAGTCGTCGAGCAGCGCCTCGAGGGCCTGGGCGAGCTCGGCCGGGTCGTCGTACCCCTTGGGCAGGGACGTGTCCGGCGCGGCGTCGAGCCCGAGCCGGGCGACGGCGTCGGCGTGACCCTGGCGGATCCAGGGTGCCGTGGGCGTGCGGTCGTAGACCGCGAGCGCGACCCGCGTGTGCCCCAGGCGGGCGAGGTGCTCGACGGCGATCACGGCGCCGTGCGCGTGGTCGGTGCGGGCGAGGTCGAGCTCGCGGGCGCCGGGCGGCTCGACGCGGCGCTCGACGAGGACGACGGGCACGGTGAGCGTCGCGAGCCAGCGGCCGAGCTGGGCCTCGTCGCGGTCGCGGAGGGTGGGGGCGAGCACCAGGCCGGAGACGCCGAGCGCGAGGAGGCGTTCCGTCTGGGCCTCCTCGACCTCGGGTCGGTAGTGGGAGACACCGAGGACGAGGCGGGCGTGGAGGGAGGGCGCGAGGGCCTCCATGCCGCGGACCATCTGCGGGAAGTGGGCGGTGGTGCTCGGCACGACGACGCCGACGAGCGCCCGGGCGGCGGTGGGTGCGCGGGTGGAGCGGGCGGCGATCGCGCCGCCGTGCACGCGGACGAGTCGGCCGTCGCGGTCGAGGGCGGCGATGTCGCGGCGCACGGTGACCTCGGAGACCCCGAGGTGCGTGGCGGCCTGCGCGGACCGGACGCTGCCGCGCAGCTCGACCTCGCGCAGCAGGTACTCGTGGCGTGCTCGGGGCAGGTCCACCGGTGTCTCCCGTCCTCGTCGACTGGTGGTCCGCACCCTAGCGGGTCTGCACGGGTAGTGATCGAAAATGTCCGCACCTGACCGTCTCGACTCGCGCGTACGCAGACTGGCCGGGTGACTGCGACCGACGACGCCCGCACCCGTGACCCGCTGATCCCCGCTGCTGCGCCCGGAGGTGGCACGTCGCCCTCGACCGCGGCGCTGGCGACCACTGCGCTCACGACCGCGACGACGTGGGACCGCCAGCACTGGGTCGACCTCGCCGACGCCCTGCTCGCGGCGACCGAGCCGCACGTGTCCCCCGGCCGTGCACTGATCCACCTGCCCGGGCCGGTGAGCGCGTCGGGGCGGTGGAGCGACGGTCTCGAGGGCTTCGCCCGCACCTTCTTCCTCGCAGCGCTGCGGCTGCGCGGCGCCGACGGCGACGACCCGCACGGCCTGCTCGACAGGTTCGCCGAGGGTCTGCGGCACGGGACGGACCCGGCGAGCCCCGAGCGCTGGCCCCGCATCCCGGAGCGACGCCAGGCCGTGGTCGAGGCCGCGTCGATCGCCGTCGGGCTGTCCGAGACGCGCCCGTGGCTGTGGGACCGCCTCGACGCCGGCACACAGGAGCGGGTGGTCGCGTGGCTGGGCGACATCGTGGGGACGAGCGGGTACCGCAACAACTGGACGTGGTTCCAGGTCGTCATCGAGACCTTCCTCGCGCAGGTCGGCGGCCCGTGGGACCAGGCCGACCTCGACCGCTGCACCGAGATCCAGGAGTCGCTGTACGTCGGCGACGGCTGGTACTCCGACGGGCGGGGACGCGACGGACGCCGGCAGTCCTACGACTGGTACGCCGGGTGGGCCTGGCACCTGTACCCCCTGATGCGCGCACGGATGGTGGGGCAGCCGCTCGAGGCGCACCACGCCGAGCGCCTGCATGCCTACCTCGGGCAGGCCCAGCACCTGGTGGGCGCCGACGGCGCCCCGCTGCTCCAGGGCCGGTCGGTCACCTACCGCTGGGGGATGCTCGCACCCTTCTGGGCCGGGGCCCTCGCCGATGCGACGCCGCTGGCCGCGGGCCAGACCCGCACCCTGACGTCGGCCGTCGCCGAGCACTTCGTCAGCCGTGGCGCGGTCGACGCCGACGGGCTGCTGAGCGTCGGCTGGCACGGGCGGTTCGAGCGCGTCCGCCAGCTGTACACCGGTGGCGGGTCGACGTACTGGGCGTCGAAGGGGTTCCTCGGGCTGCTGCTCCCCGCCGACCACGAGGTCTGGACGGCCGAGCCTGCGGTGCCGGACGCCTGGCGGCGAGACACGGTGACCCTGCTGCCCGCACCCGGCTGGCTCGTGTCGTCGACCGTCGCCGACGGGATCGTCCGCGTGCACAACCACGGCTCCGACAGGATGCTCGAGCACCCGGCAGAGCCGCGCGCCGACGATCCCTGGTACCGGCGCCACGGCTACTCGACGGTGACGTCCCCTCAGCTGTCACCCGACGCGATCGCCGCCCCGGTCGAGTCGCACGTCGCGCTCCTCGACGGTCGTGGCCGTCCGTCGCACCGCGACGGGATCGTCCGGGTCCGCCTCGACGAGCACGTCGCCGTCTCCCGGTCCCGGGTGCACTGGCTCGACCTGCCCGGGGCGGGGAGCAGCGCCGACGAGGGCGGCCACGACACCGCGCACGACGACGGTGCTGGAGACGCCTCGACCTGGGCCTCCCTGCGGCGCGGCCCCACCCTCACGACGGCCTCTGTGGTCCGCGGACCGCACGAGGTGCGCATCGCCTGGTGGGACGCGGCACCCGCGGTGACCGGCCGACGACCTGACGGCCCGCTCGACGACGACACCGCCTGGCCCCACGACCCCGGGCCGTGGCGCCTGCGGGTCGGCGGGTGGGCGCTGGCCGCCGACGAGCTCGAGGTCGAGTCCGGACCCGGGTGGGTGCGCGTCGTCCGGAGCGACGGGGTGACGTCGACCGTCCGGTCGCTCCTGAGCCTCGACGACGTCGGGAGCCAGCGCCGCACCGGGGCGGACCCGCTGGGCGCAGGGTCTGCGACGCCGTGGGCTGCGACGGGGTCGGTCCTCGCCGAGGGCCAGCCGTGCGCGGCGCTCGTGACCTTGTCGGGCGGCGCGTCGTCAGGCGGCGCGTCGTCAGGCGACGTGCAGCCGGGCAGCACGGCGTCCGGCGACACCGCGGTCTCGCCCGAGGACGCGTCGGACGTCGTGCGCGTCGCGGTCGTGGGCACCGGCGACGCCCGGGCGGTCGAGGTCCGCTGGTACGACGGTGTAGTCGACGTCGTCGACCTCCGCCCGCTCGCCGGTCTCGCGGACCTGTCGTCGGAGGTGCTGTCATGACCCGGCCGGTCGCCGCCTTCGCGGCGCGCGACGCCGCGCTGCTCGACGACCTCTTCGACGCGCAGACGCTCGCCCGGCTGCGGGCCGCCGTCGACCTGCTCCCCGGCGTCGTCGGGCCCGGGACCGACCTCCGCCAGGTCGAGGTGCTCGTCACCGCGTGGGGCGCTCCCCCGCTCGACGACGACCTGCTGCGGCGCGCCCCGAGGCTGCGGGCCGTCGTGCACACCGGGGGGACGGTCAAGCGGCTGGTGACCGAGGCGTCGTGGGCGCGCGGCGTGCGGGTGTCGAGCGCCGCCGCGGCCAACGCCCAGCCGGTCGCCGAGTACACGCTGGCGATGGTGCTGCTCGCCGGGAAGCGGGTGCTCCAGTCCGCGCAGCTCTTCCGCCAGGAGCGGTCCTTCGGCTTCACGCTCCCCGCGCCGCACGGCAACAACGGACTGGTCGTCGGGCTGGTCGGCGCGTCCAAGATCGGCCGGCTGGTGATCGAGCTGCTGCGGCCCTTCGACATGGAGGTGCTGCTGCACGACCCCTACGTCGACGCGGAGGCCGCGCGGGCGCTGGGCGTCACGGCGGTGCCGCTCGACGCGCTGCTGCGGCGGTCCGACGTCGTGTCCCTGCACGCCCCGTCGCTCCCGGAGACCTACCGGATGATCGGCGCACCCGAGCTGGCGCTCATGCGCGACGGCACGACGCTGATCAACACCGCCCGCGGCGCCCTGGTGCACACCGACGCCCTGGTCACCGAGGTGCTGTCCGGTCGGCTGCGCGCCGTCCTCGACGTCACCGACCCCGAGCCGCTCCCCGCCGACCACCCCTTCTACGAGGCGGACGGCGTCCTCCTCACCCCGCACGTCGCCGGGTCGCTCGGCACCGAGGTCCGCCGCCTCGGGGCAGCGGCCGTCGACGAGGTCGAGAGGCTGGCGGCCGGCCTCCCCCTGACCCACGAGGTCCACGCCACCGACCTCCCCACCACCGCCTGACCCACCCCATGCCCGAGGCGCGACGGTGGAGGGGTGCGCGGAGCACTCAGCCGTCGCGCCAGGAGCATGAGAGCGGGCGCCCGGTGGCGCGTCGAGCTCTCACTCGTGAGGAGCCTGGGGACCGGTCAGGGGGTGGTGCCGGGCGTTGATCGGCGGGCGACGACGAGCGTCGCGCCGGCCAGCAGGAGGGGGCCGAGCAGGAGGAGCAGCCGCGCGTCCGCACCGGACTGGGCGAGCGCCCGGGTCGGCGCCGCCACGTCCGACGCGGGGGGCGTCGCGGCGGGGGCGGGCAGGAGCGCGGGCTGCTGCACGACGCCAGGGAGGGGTGTCGAGGTCACCGGTCCGACCGGTTCCGGACTGACGACAGGGACCTCGACCGACGG
Source organism: Sanguibacter keddieii DSM 10542 (assembly GCF_000024925.1). Lineage (NCBI taxonomy): Bacteria > Bacillati > Actinomycetota > Actinomycetes > Micrococcales > Sanguibacteraceae > Sanguibacter > Sanguibacter keddieii. The sequence goes on along the minus strand of NC_013521.1, from coordinate 378,130 downwards.
CGGCTCCTCGCCCGGGGGCGTCACGACGGGTGGCTCCTCGGCGGGAGGTTCGACGACCGGCGGCTCCTCGCTGGGAAGGGCCGCCACCTCCAGGACGGCGTCGACCGTCCTGGACGCGAAGTTCTCGTCGCCGTCGTAGACCACGCTCAGCGTGTGCGTCCCCGGGCTGAGCGTCCAGCCGGAGCTGTCGACCGTGACCGTCGCACGGCCGTCGACCAGCGACGTCGAGCTGAGCTCGGCGCCGTCGAGCAGCACCCGCACCTGCCCGGTCCCGACGACGGCCGGAACCGGTGCCGCGAGCGCCGCGAGGTCCCCAGACGCCGCGGCGAGGTGCACCGGACCAGCCGTGTCGTCAGGCGCCCCAGGTGCCTGCTCCCGCACGTCGACGTCGACGGTCCACGCCTGGCCGAGGGTCAGCGAGGTCGGGGCGACCACGTCGACCAGGGGGACGGCTCGCTCGACGACCACGGGGACTGCCTTCTCTGCCGGCAGGGTCAGGTCGTCTCCCGGGTAGAAGGCGAGGACGTCGTAGGTGCCGGCCGGAAGCCGCCCGGTCCACGTCCCGACGCCGTCGACCAGGTCGATCGGGCCGAGGTCCACGGTCCCGGCGTCGAGGATCACCTGGCCGGTCGGTGCTGCCGAGGCACCTGCTGCGGACGCCGTCACGGTGATCGTCCGGTCCTGGAGGGCGTGAGCCGTCGGGACCTCGAGGGCGAGGTCCGTGCTGGCGCGGTCGACGTCAGCCGTGACGGAGCCGCTCGACGCGGAGAAGTACGCGTCCTGCACCGTGGTCGCCGTGACCGTCTGCTCACCGAGTCCCGCGACGAAGGTCGCGCTGGCGCGAGAGGTTCCCTCGCTGACCTGCGCCGCCGTCGGGGTGGCGGTCGTGCCGTCAGGGAAAGCGAAGGTGATCGTGTCCGCGTAGGTCGCCCGCGACCCGCGGTCCAGCGCCGGGTTGGTGACGGTGGCGGTCGCCGTCACCGTCTGGCCCAGGAGCGGGGCGGCCGGGTCGAGCGTGACCGTCACGTCGGGGGTCTCGTACGGGACGGTGACGACCACGCTGCTGGACGACGCCTCGAACCACCCGTCTCCCGGGTAGCTCACGGTGAGGAGGCTCGTCCCGGCCGGCACCGGGGAGAGGACGAACACGTCGGAGAGGCCGTTCACGGGAGTCGTCGTGGACCCCACCGTCATGGTGAGCCCTCCGGTCGGGGCCACCGTGGTCCTCTCCCACCCCAGCGCGTACCGGACGTTGCCGGAGCCGCCTGCGACCAGGTCTCCCACGACCTCGAGCGAGGCAGCGGTCGGGCGCTTCTGGATCTCGACGGAGACCCTCACGGTCGGGGTGGAGCCGCCCTGCCCGTCGATGTACACGTCGTAGGTCCCGACATCGAACCCGGCCCGGAAGCGGACCTCCTCCGTGAACTCGTCCAGTGAGACGTTCCCCAGGTAGGTGCCCATCGCCGCCGTCCACTGGACGGCTCCCAGCCGGCCCTCCGGGGATGTCACCCGGAGGACGAACTCGTCTCCTGTGAGCACCGTGGAGGGCGCCGTGACCGTCAGAGAGCCCGCCGCTGCGACCGAGGTCGAGTCCTCGCTGCCCGGAGCGGCCCCGCTCGGCGCCGCGAGCGCGACGGAGGGCACGATCCCGAGCGCCACGGCGGTCACCACGGCGAGCAGCCTGGACCGCCAGCGCAGGGCGGAGGACGACGGGTGACGGGTGGCAGGCACGGTGAGACCTCTCGGACGGCGGACCGCCTCGGGGCTCCGTGGCAGCTCTCTCGACGCTATCGACGCACGCCCCGCCGATCGTCGGTAATCACTACCTAAACCGCGTCCGCACCGCCGCGACCTGCACAGACGCACGGAGCGCACCCTCGTCCGCTCCCGTCGACGACCTCACCGCCTGATGTCCCTGCCCCCACCACGCGACACGCTGGCGGGGTACCTCGCGCGATACCCCGCCAGCGTGTCGAGGGATCAGTGGTGAGTGCTGGGGAGCGGTCGGGGCCTGCGTGACAGTGACACCGGTGACAGTTCGTCATGTCGAGTTCGCAGGGGCTCGGGAGGAGTCGTACGGTGAGAGACGACGCCCGCCGCTCCGCGGGACGCCTCACCCCCCCGTCAGGAGAAGCCCGTGCCGCAGGCCCCGAAGACCCCGCACGTCGTCGTGGTCGGAGGTGGGTTCGGTGGTGTGGCTGCCGTGAAGGCCCTCGCGGGTGCGGACGTCCGTGTGACGCTGCTCGACCGCCGCGTCTACAACACCTTCCAGCCGCTGCTCTACCAGGTGGCCACGGGCGGCCTGAACCCCGGCGACGTCACGTACTTCCTCCGAGGGCTGCGCCTGGACCAGAAGAACGTGCGGGTGGTCCACGAGCACCTCGCGAGCATCGACCACGAGGCCAAGCAGCTGCGGCTGCTCAACGACGACACCATCGACTTCGACTACCTCATCGTCGCCACAGGCGTGACGACCAACTTCTTCGGCACCCCCGGTGCCAAGGAGAACGCGTTCCCCATGTACTCGCGGAGCCAGGCGGTCAAGATCCGCGACGCGCTGTTCGTGCGCCTCGAGGAGGCCGCGTCCACACCGGGCACGGACGAGGGGCTGCGCATCATCGTCGTCGGCGGTGGCGCGACGGGCGTCGAGGTCGCCGGTGCCCTCGCCGAGCTCCGCACCGCAGGCCTGCGCCCCGCGTACCCGGAGATCCACGGTGACGCCTTCGAGGTGAAGATCGTGCAGCGCGGCACCGAGCTGCTCAAGGCGTTCCCGCAGCGCCTCCGCGACTACACGGCGGACGAGCTGCGCCGCCGCGGCGTCGCCCTGCACCTGGGCGCCGGCGTCGCCGAGGTGCACACCGACGGCGTGCTGCTCACCGACGGCACCAAGCTCCGCTCCGACCTCACCATCTGGTCCACGGGCGTGCGCCCGCACGAGGAGGTGGACGCCTGGGACCTGCCGCGCGGCGAGGGCGACCGGGTGGCGGTCGGCCGCGACCTCCAGGTGCCGGGGCGTCCCGGCGTCTTCGTGGTCGGCGACCTCGCCATCACCCCCGACGGCCTCCCCCAGCTGGCCCAGCCGGCGATCCAGTCGGGCAAGCAGGCCGCCAAGAACGTCCTCGCGCTCGTCGAGGGGCGGCAGACCACGCCGCTGCGGTACTTCGACAAGGGCACCATGGCGGTCATCGGGCGCCGGGCCGCGATCGCGGACATCGTCGGGAAGGTGCAGCTGACCCGCGGGTCGGCGTGGCTCGCCTGGCTGTTCGTGCACATCATGGGCCTCATCGGCCCCCGCAACCGCCTCACGACGCTCGCCGGCCTGGTGACCCGCTACGGCTTCCCGTTCCACCGCAAGCAGGTGCCGATCGTCGGCGACGTGCCGACCGTCCGCCCGCCCAAGGGTGGCGGAAGCGGACGCGGAGAACCCACCGCCTGACCCTCCTGCCGGTCCTCAGCAGGTCGTGACATACTCGGCAACCTGCGCACGCGAGTCGCGCACCGGATGCATGCCACGAGCCCGCCAGGCGGAGGAGCCAGACAGGTGAGACACCAGAAGAGCCGTGAGCGCGACGCTCGTCAGGAGCGTCGCGGCGGGGGTGTCGGCTCCGCGATCGTCGGCGGCATCGGCGAGCTGCTCATCACCGCGGGCGTCGTCATCGGCCTGTTCGTCGTGTGGCAGCTGTGGTGGACGAGCGTCGAGGCGAACAACGAGGCCGCGCAGCTGGTCGAGGAGTTCCAGCAGACCCTGCCGCCCGCCCCCGAGGTGGTCGCCGAGCTCCGGACCGACGACCCGCCCGTCCCGGCGAAGGCCGCCTACGGGGAGACGACGGGCGTGCTCATCGTCCCGAGCTGGTACGGCAAAACGAACAACACGATGCCCATCGTCGAGGGCACCGGGCTCGACCTGCTCGACCGTGCGACGGCCGGGCACTACGAGCACACCCAGCAGGTGGGCGAGGTGGGCAACTACGCGCTCGCCGGGCACCGCCGCACCTACGGCAACTCGTTCCGGTACGTCAACGAGCTGGTCGCCGGCGACCAGGTGATCGTCGAGACCGCCGAGGCCTGGTACGTCTACGAGGTGACCGAGCACGAGATCGTGCTGCCGAGCGCCATCGAGGTCACCGCCCCCGTGCCCAACCAGCCGGGTGTCGAGCCGACCGAGCGGATGCTCACGCTCACCACCTGCCACTCGCTGACGCTCGGCGAGTACGGCAACGACCACCGGTGGATCACCTACGCGAAGTTCGTCGGGTGGATGGACCGTGCCGATGGCATGCCCGAGCAGGTCCTCGAGAACCCAGGAGTCGTCTGATGTACCCGTGGATCTTCCGGCACCTGCCCGGGCCGCTGTTCCTGCGGATCATCGAGGCCGTGCTGCTCGTGGGGCTCGTGGTCGCCGCCCTGTTCCTCTGGGTGTTCCCCTGGGCCGCCGAGACCTTCAGCTTCCTCGACCGCGACCCCGGCATCGGCTGACGGCTCGCAAGGCCTGCCCTGGGCCCCGAGATCGCATCGCTCGTCCCGAGGTCGTACCTGCTCGCCACGAGGTCGTACCTCCTGCGCCGAGGTCGTATCCCCCACCACGAGGTCCTACCTCCTGCGCCGAGGTCGTACCGACACACAGGAGCACACCCGTCTGGACGAAGTTCTGGCGTTTCTGTACGACTTCGCGGGCACTGCTACGACTTCGCGAGCACTGGTACGACCTCGCGGGAGACCTGACGGGCGAGCGGGGTCCGATCCGCCGTCGGTGCGGTGCGGGAGAGCGTCAGACGCCGTGGCGGCGGTCGGCGAGGACGGCCTCGTGGACCTCGGACTCCATGGCGGCCGAGAACGGTGCGCGACGCTCGGCGACGGCCTTCGCGAGGTCGGCGACGGCGAGGTCCCCGTGGACGGCGGCGCCGGCCATCACACCGGACGCGGCAGCCGCGACGACCATCGCCATGAGGTCACCGGTGTTGCCCGCGACCCACACACCCGGCACGGCGGTGGCGCCGCGCGGGTCGGGGGCGACGTGCTCCCCGAAGGGCGTGACCGTCCGCTCGCCGCCGAGGGCCTCGTAGAGCTCGGTCCGCGCGACGAAGCGCGGCGCGACGACGACGGCGTCCATCGGGAACGACCGTCCGCCCTCGACCTCGACCGCCTGCACCTGCCGGCCGTCGACCACGAGGCGCTCGACGCGGGGCGTCACCACCCGGACGCCGAGGGCGGCGAGCTGGTCCCACTGCTCCTCGGTCGGCTCGGGGGCGTCGTGCACGAAGAACGTCACGTCGTCGCTCAGCTGCCGGAACAGCATCACCTGGTGCAGGGCGTTCTCGGTGGTGCCGAGGACCGCGATGCGCTGGTCGCGCACCTCCCACCCGTGGCAGAAGGGGCAGTGCAGCACGGAGTGACCCCAGCCCTCGGCGACGCCGGGCACGTCGGGCAGCTGGTCGACCAGCCCGGCCGCCAGGATCACGCGGCGTGCAGTGACTCGCTGCACCGCGCCGTCTCCCTCGTCCGCGCCGTCGACCTCGAGGCGGAAGTCGTCGACGACGCCCGACGCGCCGGTCACCAGCCCCCGGACGACGCGGACGCCGTACCCCTCGGCCTCGGCACGCCCGCGCGCCAGCAGCTCGAGCGGCGAGATGCCCTCCTGGCCGAGGACGTTGTGCGCGCCGTCGGCCGGGGCGTTGCGGGGCTCGCCCGCGTCGACCACGACGACGCTGCGCCGCGACCGGGCGAGCGCGACGGCCGCGGCGAGCCCGGCCGTGCCGCCTCCGACGACGACGACGTCGGCGTGCAGGTCTGCGCGGAGGTCCGCGTGAGTGTCCTCGGTCATCGTGCGTCTCCGTCCTGGGTGGGGGTGGTCGGGGTGGTGGTGCGGTCGTCGGCCGGGCGCACCGCGACCCAGACGATGCGGCCCGAGGTCGAGCGGAGCCCGGAGGTCCCGGCCTCGAGGGCGGCGATGGTCGCGTCGAGGCCGGCGAGGTCCTCGGGCGAGAGGTCGTCGGCGATGCGGTCGCGGTTCTTGGCCAGGTGCAGTGCCATGTAGCGGGCGCCGTCGGTGGTGGTGGCGGAGGCCTCGAAGGAGGTCTCACGACGCTCGACCGGCGCGAAGCACGCCTCGCCGAGGGCGGTGGTCCACTCTGCGGTGACCGGGTAGCCGTACGTCGCGAGGGCAGCGTCGAAGCGGTCGCCGAGGCCGTTCACTCCCGAGCCGAGGTCCGTCGGGGACCAGGTGGCCGCGCCGGCCATCTCGGTGACGACGAGCACGCCACCGGGGGCGAGCGCGCCGTAGGCCTGGCGGAGCACCTGGCCGGGGTCGGACACGTGGTGCAGCGAGAGGGCCGCCCAGGCCAGGTCGACGGGTCCGGGCAGCTCGGCGGGCCAGTCGCCGTCGAGGTCGACGAGGTGCGTGGTCACCCGGTCGGTGAGGCCGGCCGCGTCAGCGCTGTCGGTGAGGCGCTCGAGCATGGTGGCGGTCGCGTCGAGGCTGTGGACCTGGGCGCCCGGGAACCGGGCCGCGAGCGCAAGGGTGCCCGTCCCGGTGCCGGCACCGAGGTCGACGATGCTGCGGGGCGCGCGGCCGAGGGCTGCGGCTGCGGCGTCGAGGGCTCCGGCGAGGACGGAGGCGCCGAGGGTGGCGTCGAGGTCGAGGAGCTCGGCCATGCCGGTGTCGCCCTCGGGTGCGGGGCCGTGGCCGGGGCGGTCGGTGTGGGTGTGACCGTGCGCGTGGTGGTGGCTGTGCGTCATGCCCTCCACGCTAGACGAGAGTTTCGTCTAAGACATAGGCTCTTGCGTATGAAGCAAGAACTGCTCGACGACATCGTCCGCCAGCGCATCCGCGGACTGCGCCTCGCCCGGGGCTGGACCCTCGACGCGCTCGCCTCCCGGTGCTTCCTCTCAGCCTCGACGCTCAGCCGCATCGAGACCGGCCACCGGCGCATCGCCCTCGACCAGCTCGTGCCGATCGCCCAGGCGCTCGGGACGACGCTCGACCAGCTGGTCGAGCCCGAGGACGACGAGGACGTGGTCATCCGCCCGGAGCCCGAGACCATGCCGGGCCTGAGCGTGTGGCTGCTGTCCCGCGAGCGCGACCGCCGCGGCGTGACGATCGCGAAGATGCGCATCACCCCCGAGCGAGAGGTGCACGACGGACAGGTGCACCCCGGCCACGAGTGGTTCACCGTGCTCAGCGGCGTCGTCCGCCTCACCCTCGGTGAGCGCACCATCCTGGTCCGCGAGGGCCAGGCCGCCGAGTTCTCCACCATGACCCCGCACACCATCCAGGCCCACGAGGGACCGGTCGAGATCCTCACGATCTTCGACCACGACGGCGAGCGGGCGCACCTGCCGGGGCACCGGCACGCGTAGGGGCGCCGCACGACAGGCATCGCTAGGGTGCAGAGCAGACGGGAACCGTCGCCCCACGACCGCACGACCCACCGAGGAGCCTGCATGAGCATCCAGACCGGACCCACCGACTGGCAGTTCACCGGAGCCATCGGCGTCGACGTCAAGGGCGATGTCTGGTCCTGCGTCGAGGTCCCGGGGTCGGTCGAGGCCTTCGGTACCGGCAGGTCCGTCAAGGTCGTCGCGACGGTCGACGACCAGCCCTGGACCGGCGGCCTCATGCCGACGGGCACGGGCGGCCACATGCTGTCCGTCAGCGCGAAGCTCCGCAAGAGGCTCGGCAAGGAGATCGGCGACGAGGTCACGGTGCGGATCACCGAACGGCTGACCTGACCTAGACCCCACCGCCCCGCAGCGACGCGACGCTGCGGCCCAGCAGGTCGGCGAAAGCCGCCTGCTCGGCGCGGTCCATCCCGGACTTCATGCGGTCCTCGACCCCGCGCACCGCGGCGCTGGCGGTAGCGAGCTGGCGTCGGCCGGCGTCGGTGAGCTCGGTCGGCAGCGCCCGCCCGGTCGCAGCCTGCTCGGCGCGGGTGACGAGGCCGTCGCGCTCGAGCGTCTGCAGCAGGACGTTCATGGACTGCCGGGTGACGAAGGTGCCGCGGGCGAGCTCGGAGTTGGACAGCCCGGGGCGCTGGGCGAGGAGCTCGAGGCAGGAGTAGTGGGTGATGGTCATGCCGAGGGGGCGCAGGACCGCCTCCATCGCGGCACGGAGCGCGCTCGACGCCTCTTTGAGGAGGTATCCCACGGAGGTCTCCAGGTGGATGCCGGGTCCGTCTTGACTCATGTCAGTAGTCTGACATAGGTTCGTGCATGTCAGATAACTGACACCACTTCTCGACGGAGGCTCACCATGTCCGCTGCAGCTTCAGGCCCCGGCTTCATCTCGCTCCAGGTCCGCGACTACGACGCCTCCGCGGTGTTCTACGAGACCTACCTCGGCCTCACCCGCCAGCCCGGACCGCCGCACGCCGTCGTCTTCGACACCAAGCCCGCATCCTTCGCCGTGCGCTCCCCGCTCCCCGGCGTCGACCTCGACTCCGTCCCGCAGCCCGGCGTCGGCGTCGGCATCTGGCTGCACGCCGCCGACGCGCAGGAGATCCACGACCGCATGGTCACCGACGGCATCACCATCACCTCCGCGCCGGTCGACGGCCCCTTCGGACGCACCTTCACCTTCGCCGACCCCGACGGCTACCAGATCACCCTGCACAGCCGCGGCTGACGTTGGGCGGACGAGGCGCACATGGGTCGACGTGTAGACGATCGCCCAACCTATAGGGCGCACCCCTCCGAGTACATGGCCGACGGCCCGGCCCGAACGATCACTTGTCACATGCCTGCAGACCAGCTAACTCACCCGCTCGTAGATGTGCGACTCGGCACGTAAGAGCTCCCTCTCGATGCGTTCCGCGAGGCGCACGTCATCAATACGAACACCCAACTCTACATTTCCGTACTCGGCGCTCCACGAGAAATTGGCGCTCGTGATCACGACAAAACGATGATCTACGGAGAGGAACTTTGCGTGGTTGCGCACAGCCTTCCCCTCAAACAGCCTTGTCTGCAGAACGTGGCCCGGGGCTAGCCACTCGGCCGTCTCCGACGAAGTGGGACCGACACCACCGGCATTCGCCTCGGCGTCAATGTAGACGCGCAGCGACACGCCGGGTCGAGCAGCCACCCCACGAAGCGCCTCCCACATGCCAGAGGTCTTCTGGAAGTTGAACGTCGAACAGACGACGGACTGACGCGCGGCCTCCACCAGAGCAATCAAGGAAGTTGTCAGTCCGCCAGCTTGAGCGACGTGTCCCGGCATCGTCCACACCGTGCTGACCGCACGCGATGTCGAGTGCGCCCCCTCTACCCCGCGCAGCGCGGCGGCGATCAGTGCGCTCTCGAACGTCAGGTCGGCGGCGCTCGTGATCGCCATGACACGAGCCTTCTTTGCTTGATCGATGATGCCGATCGCACTCGTCAGACTCAGCCCTTCCTCCAACGCCGAGGCGACCAGGCCAGCCTCGGTACCGGACAGAAGCGCCCCCAGCTCTCGAAAGGCGTGCGCGCGGAGTTGAGCGACCTCAGTGGAAGAAGCCAAAGCCCTGGCCCCCCGGCAGGTCGACGAGAAATCGACGATCAAGGAATCGATTGGCCCGTTCACACGAAGTCTCTGACGCCATCGCACATGTGTGGCACGCGGCACCGTGAAGGAAGTCCTCCGGCTCCTTGGGCGTTCGGTGCGCACATACCGGGTCTGACGAGCAGCGTGAGGCCCTCCGGAGCGCTCGGGACATGACACGCTCTAGGTTGCCCGACTCGCTGAGCTGGACCAAGCCGCCGAGCGTCCCGTCGGAGTCTGAGGCGGTCGTGACGATGAGCAGCCCGGCTGCGGCGGGGCGGCCCTCCTCCGCTCTCCACGCATAGATCCGCTCGGACAACGAGGCCGCCGAGTAGCCGGAGTACATGGCCATCTCACGGATCAGAACATGGGAGAGCGTGTGCAGCAACCAGTACCGCGCGGGGCGGAACCGGGCATCGGGGTCGACATCCTTCGCCGTCTCAGAGAACCGCGCATTGAAGTTGCGCTCGTGAGCGGCCCGGTGCGCCTCCCAGAGGTCGGACGCCTCAACCTTCGTCTCCCACGCGGCAACAGCCTCCTCATCGAGCTGCAGGTACACCCCCTCGCCACGATCCTCTGTCGCGACGGTCCACGTCGGTCGACCGTCACGAGCAAGTCGTACGAGCCGCTTGCCAACGTCGTTGGCCCGCTCCATCTCGTCGATCCGGGTGAATCCGAGAACAGCGTTGACCTTCCGCAGCTTGTCGACCGCGAGCACCCGAGTGACGTGGTTGGCGGCGAGCTTCTGGTGCACTCCCCCGTTGGGAGGCGAGAGAATCAACCCGCTCGTGCCGTCGGCCTTGTGGTGAGGGCCAAGTGGTTCTCGCTGCAGGTAGTTCCATTCGGGGACGAGCAAGCTCACGGGGTCGAAGTTCTTACGCTGCTCCTCAATCTGCTCCTGTGAAGGAGGGGGCGCGAGCAGCTCAGCGACGGCGGCGGCAAGCTTCTCCTTAGACAGCGTCGCCAGTTCCGACTCCTCATCTTCCAAGAACTCGTGCCATCGGCCCAGATCTCCCTGCCACTTCTCGACACGCTTCGGACCGACGAGCACGAGCAGGTCCGCCGCGATCGATGCAGCGGTCTCGACGTTCGACTCGGGCATGACGACGATGGAGAGCGTCGCGGGGAACCACAGGTTCGACGCGCCAAGCAACATCAGCTTCGTCCGATTGACGCAACCAGCTTGCTCGAACAAGCCGAGGTGCGGGTGCCTGCCACGGCACCGAGGGAGCTTGGCGGCTCCAGCCTCACCCTGCGCCTCGTTCATCGCTCGCCGGCTTCCGCAGGACGTGCAGGTGATCGTCGCCGACGCTCCCTTGCCGACGGTGCGATCCTCCATCTTCAGTGGGGGAACGTCAGCGGAGGGGCAGTTGCCCCCCTGGTGAACCCACCAGTCATAGGGAAACTCGTCGAGATGCCCATCTGGACAAGCGAGCAGGTATCGTGCCGGCACGGCAGGAATCGGTCTCTTTGAGGGTTTGCCGCGACGACCCGGGCACTTCTCGTGCTCGAATCGAGCCTCGTCCGGCCTGTACGGGTTGGTGTTGCGGTAGGAGAACCTGGTGAGGGGTCCAAGCTGGTCGCAGCCTGTGCAACGCATCCACTGCGGAAAGACGCGTGCCGAGACGCCCAAGTCATCTCCCTCCTTGCTCTGTGCCGTCGCCTTGGGCGCCCAGGGGAACGGGCGCAGCTCGGCGACCTGCCGGCCAAGGTGCGTTCGGACGGCGTCCAGCAGGCGGGGGGCGTGAACGCGGGGCGGCTGTCCCGGACGACGCCTCCAGATGCTCTCCCAGTCGTCAAAGCCGGCAGGCATGACGGTGAACGACGGGAGATCCATCGTCGATCCCGGCCCGTAGGTGTACAACAGGTTTGAAGGGCGCGCAGAGCCGACCTTGGCGCGATTCTTCGTCGCAGTCATCGATTCAAAGGACTCGAGATCACCCAGAGGGTCGAGCGACTCACCTACTTGGATCTCAGTCATCTGTAGCCTCCGCGTCCGTGTCTGGCATCGAGCTCCACTCCCGCGGCACGTTCATGACTTCCCATGACATGAGGCTCTTCGGCGACACCAGGAGATTGATCTCGGGTTGCACCTCACGCATCGAGTTCGCGACCACGAACGGCGCGTGGTCATGGAGGCTCACGTCAGCACGGGACTTCTCTGGCGAGAGCAAGAGCGGCGAGAGCTCCCCCTCTTTGCCGTTCGGCACCTTCTCGTAGACCAGTGTGTGCTGCTTCTTCTGCACGAACTCCCGCCGCTTCGACCATGTGCCCACTCGGTTCTCCAGCCGCTCTTTGACAGCGTGCGCGGCAGGTTCGCCACCGGCCACCTTCGCTCGCTCCACGATCTGGGCGATCAGCTCGTCGAGCCGCCCTCTGGCCTCGTCCACATGCCAGGCATGCTGCTCCGCGGAGAGACCGTCTTCCCGAACAGCGTCCATGACGCGCGCCGCGGACACGAGCACGCCGTCAAGAGACCTTTCGATCGAGGTGTACGAGTACGGCGTGACCGACAGCGGCTCCACCTGCGAGTAGAACGTCTCGTGATAGTGCCGAAACTGCTCGAAGTGAGCCAGATCGCGCGGACGCGCCCAGTTGCCCAATGTCACGACCAGACCAGGGCGCGAGGCGTCGCGCCCGACGCGGGAGGACGCCTGGATGTACTCCGCAGTGTTCTTCGGTTGCCCGACCATCAGCATCAGGCCGAGTCGGGTCACGTCGACGCCGACCTGGAGCATCGATGTCGCGAGGACCACGTCGAACGGGTTCGCCTCGCGGTACGCGAACCGTTGACTCGATTCACGCGCAGACCGTGCCGACCTCGTCCACTCGGCACGCCCAGCACTGGAGTCCCACGCAGGCTCGAAGCCCGTGCTCATCTGATCGAGAGTCGCGGTGATGTCGCTCGATGCGACTCGGGAGGTGAGCTCTGCCACGTGAATCCCAGCGGGGCTTGTCCCATACCGCAGCGGGAAGAACTTCCCCGGTCGACGCTTCTTCACGGCGGTCTGGACGTCGTCGGCGATGTACCGCGCCATACCGGCCAGCTCACGAGTCGCGTTGAAGTACCCGACCAGCGTCATGTACGGGTCAGCACTCACCGGCTTTCCGGACGGTGGACTGATCCCCTGGTCAAGCAGCACCTGTCCCGCGGAGAGCAGGGTCGATGCGAGGACGATCTCTGCAGACGTCAGCCGCACTCCGGTGGTTGAGACACCGACATAACGGCGCCCCGGTGTGTCGCGGCTGACCTCAAGCTCCCGAGAGAAGAAGGTGTCGGACACGTCGAGCACTTGCGGCGGGAAGATCGTCACCCCCCGCCCGTACAAGGCCTTGATCTGCTCCGCAGCATTGCGCACAGTCGCAGTGGAGGCCACGACGAGCGGACGAATCGCCTCGCCTTGCGCGTTCCTCCACGTAGTGAGGACGTCGACCGCGAGCTCGAAGACACCGACGGCCGTGCCCAGTGCACCGGTGATCAAGTGCAGCTCGTCTTGGATGATGAGGTCCGGTGGCCGCAAGCGGTCCGCAGGCCGCACGGTCGCGCTAGGCGCACCTGCCTTGCCTGGATGCTTGCCGTTCGCACCCTTGAGACACTCGCGGTAGTCATCATGGACGTATCCATGCCGTTCACATCGGCGTCGAACGTACCCGAAGAGTGACGCAGCCTCACCCTCTCTGGCGAGACGTGCGAACTTGTCGACGGTCGCGATGACGAACGAGGGCACAAGACGATAGATCTCCTCATCAACTGTCAGGACTGGCAGCCCCTCGTCCCCACCGACGGCGCCTTCCGAGAACGGACAGCCACCGAAAGTGTCGCCACAGAAGACGCGAATCCTCCGAGCGTTGTCGTCGCCCTTCACGTGCTTGGGTTCGATAGGCGTTCCGCACCAGGGACAGCGCTGAAGCTGCAGGACCGTCAAGCCGTACTTCCGGCCGTCGTTCGCCTCGGCGAGCTGTCGGGCAGCCTCGTCGTAGCGCTTGGGAGAGACCGCTGTCCCGACCCATAGACCGATGCGGAACGGTTCTCGACCCCAGGTTGACTCGTCATCACGCCGGGCCATCTCCGCGGCACACACGAGTGCCGTCGCACGCTGAAACTGCTGCGCGGTCAGAAGTCGCAGCGTGTAACGCATGAGGACGGCAACTCCGGCGGTTCCGTCGATCCGACCGTCAGCTCCATCGATGACACCCTGGCGGCGGCGCGTGGCGAACGTGTACGCAGCGAGGCCCAGGTATGCCTCTGTCTTTCCACCTCCGGTCGGGAAAAACAGGAGCTCGGCCCGGGCTCCCACCGAGGAGCGTCGCACCATCCCGGGTGTCGACAGCACCTCGATCTGCATCAGGACAAAGGCAAGCTGGAAGGTACGCCACGAGTGGGCGCGCACGCCTCGCGCGAGCACCTGCTCACGGGCCTCGACCAAGGACAGCTTGGGGTTTGAAGACCGGAGCTCTGCTACCTGCGACTGGACGCGCTGGTCAGCCATGACCCGGTTCATGAAGCGGAAGCACTGCTGCGCCTCGATGTCGCTCACCAGGAAATCGAGGCCCGCGGCAAGCTGGGTCGCCACCAGTCCCGCGTCTTGCAGAGCGCCGGATGCAACATCCTTCAGGTGAGCGGGCAGCTCAGCGATTCTCGACTTCTGCCCTTCCAACCACTCGACGTAATTGGCGACGATTGGCCGCAGTCCTGCCTCGAGGTCCTCAGCCGCTGCGGTGGACAGCGTCATCATGTCCAGCAGTGCACCGTCGATCTCGCGTGCCTGAGTCTGAGGTGTCTCGGAGGTGGGGAGCCAGGTGGTGCGCACCTGGGTGGCCCGGCGCGCGCCCTTGGCCACCGTCCAGTCCACCGAGCATGTACGCCCGACGGCGAACTCGAGACGGTCGCGGTACTGGAGGTCCAGTCGTGCCAGCTCAGGGTCCTCGTCGAGGCGGTCCTCGAGCATGAGGTCAGTCACGGGCAGGAAGACGTCCGTCTCAGACTCGTTCACGTCTGCCTCGACGTAGAGGCACGTCTGGTAGAGCCAGGCGTCTGTCGGAATCGTCCGGGGTGTCTCGCGGTCGTTGCACAGGGCGGCCTCGACGATCCGCTTGCCGTCGTAGTCGATGACGTCGACCCGGATCAGGATGTCGTCCTCCAGCACGAAGTCTTCCGTGTTCCCAGGTGTCAGCGAAGCGACGGGCACAGTGACCCGATGCTCGTGAGGAGTGCGACGGTATTTTCGCCTGGGCCGTCCCGACGCAGTCACTTCATCGGTCTCCTCGGAGCGGTACGTCCCCCACGATGCCCGCACAACGACGTTCGTCACCTCGTGAGAGACCTGGAAACGGAGGCCCATCGACGCCGGGATCATCAGTCCTCGTCGCAGCGGCACATCCTCGGCTCCTTGATCATCCGACCCCGCTGTCTCTTCTTCGCGCACCCCGACCGGGACACCACGCCCAAGGTCCGCGGCTTCAGCGGGGACGACGTCCGCGTCGGACTGCTGGTCGGCGTCCTCGGCCAGTGTGACGCCGCCCCTGCCCACGAGCTTGGCCGGAGCGATGCGTCCGACGAGGTAGAGAGCGTCCGGCTGCGCGTCAAGTAGTTCGTCAGCGCCGTGAGTCGGGCCGAGAAGCTCTCGATCGAGGATGTCCGCCAAGTTCTCACGGTCGGTCCACGAAGAGCCGTCAGGAACGTAGGTCAGCTCGTACTCCTTGCGGACTGTGGCTTTGTCCGCTGGTGCTTCCGTCACTCCGTCCACGCCCCCTTCGACCGGGCGGACCACGACGTCGAGCCGTCAACTACTGGAGCCCCCCTGGTGAACGTCACGCTACCGCCCCGTGCCTGCCTGCCATACGCGACTCACGCATGGACTTTCGGCTTCCAGCGCAGGAGGACACGGTCCTTGTCGAAGTAGCGCCCCACCACACCACGCCGGACCCGCAGACTCTCGACCTGGCTCAACAGGATCTCTCGACGAGCGTGCTCGTCTGAACCCGCCGCATGCCACTGCGCTCGGACCGTCGAGCCGAGCAGAGGCTGGCTCCCGCGCTCCGTCAGAAGTCGGCGCACCAGATACGGGTCCAGAGCGGTTCGTCCCATCGTCTGACGGCACTGGGGGCAGCAGAGGACCGGCTTCTTCTGGTTAGTGCCCCGGCACAGATGGACGTCACAGTCGTGGCAGACGACCACGCGGGAGAGCAGCGGACTCGTGGCGACACGTTCATCCTTCTTCCGGGCCTGGGGTACGTCCCGCTGGTCGAGCGTCCGTTGGAGGTGCGCGAACTCCTCCTGCGTCAGGATGGCAAGTGACTCGTTGATGACAGGCTCACCGCGCTCGTCGCGAATCACAGCCAAAGGGTCTACACGAGTACCGCTGCGTCCACGCCCTGGGTTGTAGGGGGTCATGCCTGCGAGCACTGGGTTCCTCAACAACCCGTCTACGGTCTGTCGGTTCCAGGTCCGAGTGCCGTCGGCCACTCTGATGGACGAGCGGATCGGCATGGGCGCCTTCTCATCAGTGAGCCACCGCGCGATCGCGTTGACCGGTTCTCCCCGGATCGCACGAGCAACAGCCTCCGTCAGCCAAGGGATTCGCTCTGGATCCTTCACGAGGATGCGTCCTGGGCCGTCCGGGTTCTGGGCCGAGACGAAACCGTACGGCATCCCGCCGCCGGGCCAGCGCCCGGCCTTGAGGATCTGCGCGCGGGCCGCGCGAACCCTTGAACGGATCGCCTCCGCTTCCATCTCTCCAAAGACGGCCAGCATGACGGCGAAGGCCCGGCCCTGGGGGCTCGTCATGTCGATCGGGTCCTCGACCGCGACCAAGCCGGCACCACGCTCTTGGAGGGCCTCGTCAGCATGCAGGAAGTCCAGGACACGCCTCGCGAGCCTATCCACCTTCCAGATCACGACTGCATCGAACCCGCTGACTGCCAGGAGATCGGACCACCCCTTGCGCTCCTCGGGTCGGTTGGCGGTCGCAGAGACGCCATCGTCGACGAACTCTCCGAGGACCGACCAGCCCCGAGCGGCCGCGTACTTGCGTCCAGCATCGAGCTGACGCGCGATCGAGACGGACTCTTCCTTCGTGACACTGAGTCGGGCGTACAGCACGCAACGACGCTCTGTGAGGGTGTTCATGCAGGTCATGATCCTGCAGGGGGTCGCGTGCCTCCCCATTCGAGCCGGCTGGGCGGGTTAAGGGGATCCCTGTCAGGTTGGCGGAGAACGCCGGTATCGCCTTCCAAGGGTGCATCGTGCTGGGGATGGGCTTCGTGCTCGAGCCGGAAGAGGCCGCGGAGTGGATTGCCACGGACCCACGCAACGCTGAGGTCCTCTTCCCCTACCTCAACGGCGAGGACCTCAACTCCCGCCCAGACGCCTCGGCATCACGTTGGGTCATCGACTTCAACGACCGCACCGAGGCCGAAGCCGCCAGCTACCCCCTGCCGTTTGCCCGGCTTCTCAAGACTGTCAAGCCCGAACGGGCTGAGAAGCCCCTAGCCGTGAGTTCAGCTCCCTGGTGGAGGTTTCTCCGGACTCGAGGAGAGATGCGCCGGGCAATCGAGGGCAAGTCGGAGGTGTTGGTCATCGCACTTGTCAGCAAGACTGTGATGCCCGTCAGGGTCGCGGCACACCAGATTCCTAGTCACAAACTAGGGGTATTTGCAGATGACTCAGTCGGCACTCAGGCAATTCTGTCGTCAAGCTTGCACTGGCTCTGGACCGTCCGATACTCGTCAACCATGCGGGCGGATATAAACTACTCGCCATCGGATGCATTCCTGACTTTCCCGAGGCCAAATTCGACACCAGACCTGCAGGCCGCTGGCCAACAACTGGAAAGCGACCGAAGAGAAATTATGCTGCGTCGAAACCTTGGCTTGACCAAACTCTACAACCTCGTCAACGACCCGGACGTCCGGACAGATCGCGACATCCAGCACCTGCGCGACATCCACGTGAGTATAGACAATGCGTGCCTGCGTGCGTACGGCTGGGATGACATCTCGCCAACGCATGGGTTCCACACCTATCGCCAGCTGATCCGATGGTCGACATCCCCTTCAGCAGGCGCAGAAATTCTTGACCGGCTTTTGAGTGAAAATTTACGTCGGGGATCTCGATCGGACTGAGTGTCATCACGCTAAGTGTGTCATCGCCGTTGATGGTGGGCCGAGGCAGGTGTCCCGCGCGAGCACGGGGCGGCGCGACCTCGGCAATCTCGGCCATCCAGGGCCTGCGATCGAGGACCATGGCATCGGTCGACCTTGTCTGATGAAACTGGACGGCCTGCCGTTCGCAAACACAGTCGAATCTAGCGACCACCTCGACGATGGTTTTCCTCCAGGAGGCGGTCGAGAAGTTCCACACGGGCCCCTGGGCCCAAAGTCCAACGTCGGTATTTTCGGTACTCGTGAAACCCGTAATCAAGTTCAATGTCACTCCATCCGTACGATCTCAGGACTTCTTTGTCGAGCTCGACGTGAAGATCGCGCAACTCGGCGATTCCTTGGTCGTCGAGGTCCATAGGGTCATTTATCCTGTTGTAGAGTTTGGTCAGTCCGCCGCCGAGGCTCTGCAAAACGCCCCTTCGGTCCACCTCTAGCCGGCAACCGATCTCGGCAAGTTCGACTCTCGCGTTATTTGGCCGAGGGAATGTTTCAAAAATGTCCGATGGAGTATATCGCGGATCGTTTCGCATCCCGGATCCGTAGGTCAAGGACCATGTTTGGTGGATGCTCGACGACAGTATCGCCTGATCGCTGTAACTACTCGTGGCGAATACGATGCACTGCTCACTCGCAACCTGTCCTGTCGGCACGCGAACCGGCATCACCGTCTTGCTGACACGTGCGATGACCAACACTTCGCCAAGATCTGCGATTGCTCGTCGCATGGCCGGGCGTTTCTCTGCGTACTGCCACCATCGTTCGGGGAGAGGCTTCCTGAGCGCGAACAGGCCATCTGGGTTGCGGCGCTGTCGTTCGGGCTTAACAAACTGCGAAATACGCTCGAAGGGGAGGGTGTACGACGCCGCTGTTGCTTCTTCCAAGTCGTTGAAGTCGATGACCCAACGTGATGCCGAGGCGTCTGGGCGGGAGTTGAGGTCCTCGCCGTTGAGGTAGGGGAAGAGGACCTCAGCGTTGCGTGGGTCCGTGGCAATCCACTCCGCCGCCTCTTCCGGGGCAACTACAAAACCCATACCTAGGACGTAGCACCCGACGTAGGCCACCCCAGCATTTTCGGCAAGCCTGATCGGGTTGCCATGGACCCGCCCCGCTGGTTCGAGCAAAGTGCTGATTCGACGGACCGGGATGTCATCGGCCACGCGCGGAACCGCCTCAGCGACAGAAGCGCGAGTGCCCCAGACAGCCGCGTACTCGAGGTTCGCGCTTGCCGCCGGCCACGAGCGCGATTGGATCGACCGCGTGATCGTGAAGCCGTCGGCGACCATCGCGTCCAGACCCACCTGGCGGCTATCGCCCTGCGCGATCGTGTTCGTTGCGATCAGCCCAAGCGCACCCTTGGCGTGCAACAGCGCGGTGGCGCGGAGGAAGAAGTAGGCGACGAGGTCAGCGCTCCCCCTGCGTCCGTCCGCGAGTACGTTGACCAACCAGTCACGAACGTTCGTCCCCATCGCACCGGTCAGCTTCTGCCCACCGAGGAAGGGCGGGTTGCCTACGATGGCGTCGAAACCTCCACGCTCAAGCACATCCGGGACTGCGAGGGCCCAGTGAAGCGGCTTCCAGCGGTCGTAGTCGGTGTCGACAGCGGGGCGAAGCCCTTCTACAACGATGCTGTCCAGCATCACTCGGTCACCTCGACCCGCTGCGAAGGCTCTGTCGACAGCGATACGCAGGTTCTCGTACCGCTCGTTCAGCTTCTTGCCCGACTTTCCACCTTCTTGGAGACCAGCGGCGATGATGCCGTTGGCGACGTCCCGAGTCTGCTCGATGACGTCTTCGTACTCGTGCCACAGGCGAAGCTTGGTGTTGGTTGAGCGGGCTGGGTCGTGGTCGTCGACCTCACTGGCCAGACGCTGCCGGAGCCTGACAGCTCGTTGGATGACAGAGCGGACATCGAGCAGCTCCATGCCCTGCGCTTCGGACCCACCACCGAACAAGGTGCCCTCGGAGTAGTTGCCCAGCACAGAGCTCTTGGCCTGCGCCGGGTCGATGTGCAGCGCTTCGAGCTGGCGGACGTCCGTGATGCCCAGCAGCGAATTCCCGTGCAGCACCTTGTCATCGACGAAGGAGAAAGGCTGGTCCGGGTCGAGCGACACGAGCCAGAGCGAGAGCTTGCACATCTCTACGGCCATGCCGTTGATGTCGGCTCCGTAGAGACACTGGGCGACCACCTGCCGCTTGGCCTTGACCTCTAGCTCGTGGGGAGTTCCGCGAACGCCCTCTGACTGCCACGCCTGGAGCACGCGCGCGGCAAGGTACTCAGCCGCAGCCACAAGGAAGGCGCCAGAACCGCACGCGATGTCGGCCACCTTGAGGTCAAGAATCTCGTTGGAGTCGAGCAGCCTCCACTGGTCCGTATCTTCGGTTTGGTGGGGCCCAGGCCGGTAGACGAGCGGCTCAAGTGCGTATCGGACGACCTCTTGGGCCAACGACTTTGGTGTGTAGTGAGCCCCAGAGTTGGCTCGCGAGGGAGTCTCGATGATGGCAAGGCCACCTGGCCGGATCACGACGGGCCGCTCGCGCAGATCGCGACGGATGATCCCGACGAACGGCC
Source organism: Sanguibacter keddieii DSM 10542 (assembly GCF_000024925.1). Lineage (NCBI taxonomy): Bacteria > Bacillati > Actinomycetota > Actinomycetes > Micrococcales > Sanguibacteraceae > Sanguibacter > Sanguibacter keddieii. The sequence goes on along the minus strand of NC_013521.1, from coordinate 357,884 downwards.
GGAGCTGATCGAGGAGCTCGGAATCGCGCGTGACCGACAGCAGCGCGCGTTCGCCGTCCTCGACAACTGAGTCGAGGAGCTTCTTGAGCGCGGTGGCGGACTTTGTGGCAGCACCATGCTGGTTGTCCTTGACCCACTTGACGACCGACTCAGCCAGCTTCTTTGCGTCCGGAGCGCTCTCAGCGAGGCCCTCGAGAGTAGTCAACGGAATCTCGGGCTCTTCGCCGTCCTTGCCTACTAGGCCGACCACGACCTCGTCCACGTCAGCTGCGGTGTAGCCAAGCAAGCCCTCGTAGATGTAGCCGATCTGCTCGACATCGATGTCGCGGAACGACACGCGGCGACGCTCACCGCTGATGACCGCTTCCTGGACGGCTCTGAGGACTTCGAGCATGACGCGGTCGGAGACGGTCACGGCGAGCGACCCACGATCGTCAGTCGCAGTCATGAACATGAACCGGGAGGGGTCGAACAGAGAACCACCGTAGGCGGGAAGCCGCATGTCTTCGCTGGTCACGCCCTGCGACAAGGCCTGGGACGTGGCCAGCAGGCGGTGCCAGGTGTAGTGAGTGCCGTCGAGGGCCTCGGCCCCTTCCTCGCGCTTTCGCTTGTCGAGCGCGTCGAGGAGCCCGGACACCCCGTAGCCCTCGGTGAAGAGCGGAGACTGCGGCATCATCGAGCGCTCTTCGGCGAAGAGCAGGAACACCACGCGCATCATCACGGTGACTGCCCCCTCATAGACGAGTCCTCGGTCAGACGGGAGCGGATCAGTGCGACTGCTCTCTCGCGCATCGGCCGTCCCCTCCGAGAACGCCGTCACCAGAAGGTCGACAGCCCGCCTGACCTGGGTCCCGAGCGCGACGGTGATGTCCTCAGCCGCCGTCACTGACTCGTAGAACAGCGCTCGCAGTCGATCGTTCTCCTGGCCACCGGCCAGCCGCAACGGAGAGAGAAGCTCGAAGAACCCGTCTCGAACATCGGCCTCTTCGATCCAGGTCTGGGAATCGACGATGCCTGAGGCAGTCATGACTCGATCTTGCGCCGAGACGATCGCCCACCAGCGTCCGTCCGTTACGACGCCGATCTCATAGTGGGATGCGCGAAGGATGGCATCCATACGGTCGATCGGGCTAGCGGTCCATGGCTCGTCGACTAGTGGGTCGCGCAAGGACTCAACCGGATCGACCACGAGGACGAGCGCTGCGATCTCACCCTGCCGCGAGAAAGCGCCACTCGCCTCTACCGAGTCGACCCGACTGGGCGAGGATGCCTTGGGCGTCGAACCGACAAACACCTCGTCCCCCCAGCCGAGGAACTCGTCCCAGCCAGCCGCGTCGCGCAGCACCGCGTCGATCCACTTGTCTCGAGCTCCGTGGTACTGCTCGAGAGCACTCTCAACCTGATTCTCATCAGACGTCTTGCTCCAGGCGTCCCACGACCGGTCGAAGTCAGGCTTGGCGTCACGCAGCGCGGCCTTCTCGTTGGCTCCCATCTGCGGGATCCCTTGAGGGTAGACGCGCTTGAGCGCTGGGATAGCGACGAACGGGCCTTCGCGGTCGACCAGCTCGAGCCAGTCCCGGTGCTCACGTGTGAGGCGGGGCTTACGGGGAATCTTCACAGCACTCCTGCCTGGGCATCCGACGGGGTCAAGGCGAAGACCACCGCAACGGCCGACACGAAAGGTCGAATGTCGGTGTAACGTTCCCTGATCGCTTGGATCTCACGAGCTTCTTCAGCTGACAGGTTCTCCAACCGGTTCTCCATCGATCTGATGTCCAAGCGGTATTGCTGGGCCTGGTTCGGGTCGAGGTCGAACAGCATGCTGTTGATCTCCTCCTGCTTGGCACGGCGATCGGTCAGTGACTCTTGCAGGTTGCGCCGGAAGTTCCCGAAGATCGCCCTGGCCCGGTCCACGTCTGCCTCGCGCCGTTTGGTCAAGTCCGCTGTCACCGACTCCTGCTGGCGGGTGGCTCGACCGCGCATCTCACTCTCGAGCTTGGACCGCAGCCGACCGTCGTCGATCGTCCACGCCTCGGCGAGTCGGGTCCGGAGGCCCTCGTCGGCGAGCGTGAGCTCCGCATGATCCAGGGTCCGCTCGAGGAGCGCCTCGGCCTTCGCCTCCGCAAGACGCTGCCCCTTGACTCGGACGCCCGTGACGAAGACCTCTTCGTGGAGCCGGAGGCCACCCCGTCCGACCAGGACGAGGCGAGAGATCGCCGCGACGCACGACTCGTCGAGTCCGTCGACCACGACGGCTGTGACTCTGTTGACTGAGGAGTCCGTGGTGAACAAAGTCGAGCGGAGGATGCGCGACGCCTTCTGCATGAGCGTATGGCCGAGGTGGACGTGAACAACTTCCTCGAAGCTGCCGGAGTGGATGGCGTCGTCGAAGGTGATAGGCCGATAGACGCCTGGGCGGAGACGAGTATCGAGGCCCCTGATCGCCGCATCCCACGAGGGGGCAAGGTTCGGCACCCGGAATACCTCGACGTCGTGGTCCTGCGAGCCCTCTTGAACGAGGGTCGGCTGGTTCGTCAGCGTCAGGGCTGTGTCGACGACGCGACGGGCATTGGACGGCGTGAGGTGCATGCGCACCTTCTGATCGTCGTAGGTGTTGGCGAGCTGTGTGAGCGTGCGGTTGAGGTCTTGATCTCCGGCGAGCGCCCTGTTGATGATGGCGTTGCCCTCGTCCTTGAGGACTTGGGCGCGCGTAGCGACCTTCACACGACCAAAGTGGTTCTGGATGTCCGCGTCGATCACCTGGTTCACGGACCCGAGGTCGTCGGCGACGGTGGCGACCTTCTCGGCGATGCGGCGCATGAACTCCATGTCAGCCCCGTAGGTGCCAGAGTCCTTCTCAGGTAAGAACTGGAAGACCTGCGGTGCCTGAGTCTGCCCGTACCGGTCGATACGACCGATCCGCTGCTCGAGACGCGACGGGTTGAACGGCACGTCGAAGTTGACGAGGCGGTGGCAGTGCGCCTGCAGATCGATACCTTCGCCAGCTGCATCCGTAGCCACCAGGACGCGGACCGGCTCCCTGGACGGATCGGCGTTGAACCTGGCGCGCGTCAGCTCACGTTCCTCGGCGGGCGAAGATCCTTCGATGGTCAAGAGGCGGGTCCCGTCGAAGCCTTGGCTCCGAAGCACCTCGACGATCCAGTGCAGCGTGTCCGAGTACTCGGTGAAGATGACCACACGCTCGTTGGTCCAATTCTTGCCGTCGGGCTTGCAGATCGCGTTGAGCCAGTCCACCAACGCCCTGAGCCGAGAGTCAGGCTTTGATTGGAAGCCCAGACCCCAGTTGACGAGTTGTTCGAGTTCCTCTTCGGTGGCCGTCACCAGCGGGTGCGCGGTCTTGGATTTTCGCAGAGCATCGAACTCCGGGTGCTCGGCAGCGCCTTCCTCTTCGTCTGACTGGTCCGATCCGAGAACTTCGGCGTAGTACTCGTCCTCGTCGTCCCAGTCTGCCGGGGCACCGCGCGTGGCGTCACGGTATCCGGCGAGGGTCGACCCGAAGGCGTACGGGGACGAGAGGAACCGCTTCTTCAGCAGCATCGAGACGATGTCGCCGCTGCGTTTCTGGCCGTTGGCCCGAGCGCTGGCCTCCAAGATTGCGTCTAGCCGTTCGAAGGCCTCCTGCTCGTCAGATCCAGGCTCGAAGGTGATCGTCTTCAGTTCGCGCGCTCTGAAGTTCTTCTCCTTGATGTCGCGCTTGAGCCGCCGGACCGTGACATCCTTCAAGGCATCCGAGTCGACCGTCGCACCTCGAGAGAACCGACGATTGTCGATCATCTCTAGGAGAGCGGTGAACGACTCCGAGTGGCCGTTGTGCGGCGTAGCCGAAAGGAACAGGCGGTGCTCACACACTCTAGCCAGATCGCGAACAGCGATGGTGCGCTGGGAGTCGACCGCGTACCCACGGGCTCCGCCGACCGCTGTCGGGCTCGACGGAGCGACATGGTGCGCCTCGTCGACCACGAGGATGTCGAAGGCGTAGTTGCGAGCAGAACCTACCTTGCCTACCTCGGAGTAGACGTCTCGAAGCAGGCGCTGGGCACGCAGACCCGGCAGCCATGCCATCGACACGATCACACGAGGGAACAGACGTAGCGGGTTGGCGTTCAGGCCATGGGACCGACGAACCTGAGCCATCAGGTCAGAGTTGACGATGACAAAATCAAGGCCGAACTTCTCACGCATCTCGTCCTGCCACTTGAGTGCAAGGCTTGGCGGGCAGACGATCACCACGGACCTCGCGCGGTGCCGCAGGAGAAGCTCTTGGACGACTAACCCAGCTTCGATGGTCTTACCCAGCCCGACGTCATCGGCGAGCAACAAGTTAGTGCGAGGGGCCTGCAATGCGCGGCGTAGCGGCTCCAGCTGGTACGCCTCGACATTCGCTCCGGAGCGGAATGGGGCCTGGAACGCGCCTTCGTTCGCCGACGTCACCGCACCCCAACGAACAGCGTCGACGAAGGCAGCGAGACGATTGGGATCGTCGAACCCATCGGGGGTGATCGTCTCAGGCAAGCCTTGGTCCGGGGCGACTGAGTTCCCGACTTCGAGCTCCCAGATGACGCTGAGCTCTTCACCCATACGGTCTTCGGCGAGCGACTGGAGCGAGAGCACATGGTTGAGCTCCGGGACGCCGTCATCCGCACTGCTGCGTGGCAAGCCCTGCTCACGCACATCAGCCACAGCCCAGTTCGATCCCCGTACCTCGACGATGTCACCTGGCCTCGGGAGACGCGGCGCCGCCTCCGACTGTGCCGTCATCGGTCAGAATCCACGAGGCTCAGAGACATGATCCCTAGTATGCGCGTATCCAGCCTGCTCGTTCGCGACTTGCGCGCTATCAGCACTCGTGTCGCTCTGGACAGCTCGCAGGGAGCTGCGGGACCGATGGTCACTGTTCCAGCACAGCTTCGCCTAGGTCACGACCTCGAACGCGACGCTGGCGCCGCCAAGTGCGAAACCTCGACCTGAGAAACGCCAGAGGGCCTGAACACCGTCCATCGTGTTGCTCCGCTTGCCGCTGCGCCTATGATGCTCTACGGCAGATCTTGGAGCAGATCTACCATGCCAGCCCACAGCTGCGGTGTTGGAATCTGGAGCGGATCGATCCCGAGGACATCGATCGTTCTCAACAGATAGTCGATCCGACTGACGAGGTAGGACACACGAAGGTCGATGACATCCGGTGGGCCGTGGCCGACGGCGTTAGGATGCCACCGGTGGTCCTCATTCACCGCCCCACTGCAGAGTTGCATCCATACGAGATCGTCGAGGGGCGCCACAGAGACGACGCCGCGCTCCTCGATCTGATCTTCATGCCAGCCTGGGTTGCACACATGGGTCGTTGCGGAGGCCCTCCGGCGGACCTCCATGGCTGAGACCTCTACTTGGCCGCGCTCTCGTCCAAAGTTCAGGACTCGCGGTGGCGTTAGCCGTCGCGAGCTGCCGTCTACGGCGTCGGACCAGCCGTGAGTGCAGAGCGTGGCACGTCGTCGCCTGGTCAGGCCCGCTGAAGAGGGCTCTGCACTCGGTGGCCTGCTCAGCGCGTTCGTTGGCGGACAGGTCACGCAGGTCTGCATCCGAGTTCGCTGTTGAACAGGCCGGATCGGCGCGTAAGGAACTCACGGCAGAAGTAATAGCTAACCGTCCTGACCACCGGGCGGAGCCGTCCCGGTCGCGAGGCGGGACCGTCTCGCACAGACTCGACCGGGTAGCGCACCGCACGCGACCTCGAGAGGCGAGCACCATGACCCGCATCGGCATCATCCTCGGCAGCACCCGACCCAACCGCAACGGCGAGCAGGTGGCCCGCTGGGTCCTCGACATCGCGTCGCAGCGGGACGGCGTCGAGTACGAGCTCGTCGACCTGCGCGACTACCCGCTCCCCCACCTCGACGAGCCCGTCCCGCCGTCCATGGGCGAGCACACCCAGGAGCACACCAAGCGGTGGGCCGCGAAGATCGCGTCCTTCGACGGGTACGTCATCGTCACGCCCGAGTACAACCACTCGACGTCCGGCGTGCTCAAGAACGCCATCGACTACCTGTTCCACGAGTGGCACGACAAGGCCGTCGGCTTCGTCTCCTACGGCTCCGTGGGCGGCGCCCGCGCCGTCGAGCACCTGCGGCTCGTCGCCGGCGAGCTGATGATGGCCGACGTCCGCCAGCAGGTGACCCTGCCCCTCGCCTCGGAGTTCAAGGACTACTCCGAGCTCACGCCCTCCGACGCGTCCGTCGACGCCCTCGGCACGCTCCTCGACCAGGTCACCGCCTGGAGCGAGGCCCTCGCACCGCTGCGTGCGAGGTCCTGAGCGGGGTGACCGCGGCGGGGCGACCCGCCGCGGGCACCACCCCGCGCGCCTCTCCGCGCACCGCACCCGCAGAGATCACTCGGCGACGAAGACGTTCTCCGACAGGGCGACCGTCCCGCTCGGCGCGTCCTGACCGTCGGCCACCACGAAGAAGGTCCCGACGCCACGACCGCCGAACTGCGGCGGCGTCGCGCCCGTCCCGCCGCACGCGTGGACCCACTCGGTGTCGGAGGCGTACGCGGCCAGGCACACCATGTCGTCCTCCTCGACGGCCCCGATCCACAGCTGCACCCCGTCGTGCTCGGCCACCCACCGGTACCCGGCAGCAGCAGCATCATCGTCGGAGTCGGAGACCACCGGCGGGAGCTCTCTGGTCACGCCCTGCGCCGCGTCCAGGTCGGCGTACGCCGGCTCACTGCCGGAACAGGCCGCGAGCCCTCCCGCGGCGACCATGCCGAGCGAGACGGCGACGAGCAGACGTGACGTTCCCCCTGAAGTCATCGATCCATCCTCGCACGGCCTCCCACGGACCTCTGGTGAGAAGTCCCCAACGCCCTCGTCGCCGCGCTCCCCTATGCTCGGTGCGTGCTCAGACTGATCGCCTTCGCCGCCCTCGGTTCCTTCCTCGGAGGGGTGGTCGTCGCGGTCGTCGGCGCACCCGGGACCGGGGTGGCCGTCGCCGGTGCCTCGTTCACGGTGCTGGTCTTCGCGACCGTCATGACCCGCGTCGCCGGGTCGCTCGGCGGCAGCGTCGCCGCGTCGCCGAAGGCCGTGCAGCAGGCGCGCGACGCGCGCCGACTTGGCCTCGCGCGCATCGACGCGCTCCGCCAGACCGGCACGCAGATCAACGACCAGCCGCTCTGCGACATCGACGTCACCGTCCAGCCGCTCACCGGGACGGCCTTCGCCACGAGCCTGCGGACCGTCGTGCCGCTCACCGCCATCCCGCGGTTCCAGCCCGGCGCCGAGCTGGAGGTCGCGATCCTGCTCGACGGCGGCCCCGAGGTCGCCTTCGTCGACGGCGAGCTCTCGCCCCGCGACCACGACCGCCTCACCGTACCGCCGCGCCGGACCGTGCCGCTCCTGCCCGTCGAGCCGCACACCCGCATCGTCGACGGGCGCCGCAAGGGTCCGCTCCTCGGCGTCGGGACGAAGGGCCGACCGCTCCGGCTGGCCCTCTTCGCCGTCGTCGCGGTCGCCGCCGCTGCCGTCGTCGTGACGCCGTACCGCGTCGCCGTCGCGCAGACCGTCGACGCCGTCCAGGACGGGCACCTGCGGCCGGACATGCGCCAGCCCGACCTGCTCGCCCAGGCCCAGGAGGCGCTGATCGAGGAGATCGGCCACGACCAGGTGGTGTCCGTCGCGATCACCCAGGACCTCGTGCGCGTGGACGCACCGATCCGCCCGGGGGCCACTGCCACCGACCGCTGGACCTACAGCACCGGCCGCGTCACCCACGACGGTGCGGCGACCATCCAGCCCACGACCGCCGAGGAGCAGCTCGCCTGGTCCGACCTCGCCCTCGACCAGCTCTGGGGCCTCATGGAGTCGTCCGCCGAGCAGGCCGGGGTGCCCGTCGACGACGCGAGCGCCGTCGTCCGCCGCTCCGTCGACGCCGACATCAACAGCGAGACCTTCGGGCAGCCGACCAGCGATCCCGTCATCTCCGTCGGCGTCGGCGACGACTACGGCACCACGTCCTTCCGCTACGCGACCGACGGGACCGCGCTGGAGGGCTAGTCCCCGCCGGACACATCCCCGTCCCCACCGCAGACCCGCCACCGGTGACGGCATGTCCCGTCGGTACTCTCTCGCCATGACGCACGCAGGGGGACGCGACCAGGCGGGACGGTCGCGCCGTCGCAGGATCCAGACCTGGTGGCGGTGGGCTTCCCGGCCGCAGCGCAGGCTGGTGGTCGCCGCTGTCGTGGCCGTCGTCGCCGCCGGTCCGCTCGAGTGGTCGCTGAGGACCCACACCGCCGACGTCGTGAGGTACGAGGTCGAGCGCACGGTCGGCGCCTCGGGCGACGTCGACGTCCGACTCGGAGGCTGGCCCCTCATCCCACAGGTGGTCCGGGGCTCGCTGTCGAGCGTCACGGTGACGCTGGAGACGACGACCTGCGGCGACCTCGCGCTCGACGACGTCACGCTCACGGGGTCTGACGTCCGGCCGTCGGTGCCCTACGTGCACGACCTGTCCGTCCGTGCTGTTGTCTCTCCCGAGGCGATCCAGGCCGCACTCGACCGAGACGGCGGCGAGGACCTCGATGTCACGACCGACGCCGGGCGCCTCGCGGTGACCGCACCAGCCGACGACCGCGCCCACCCCCTGGAGGTCTCGGTCGTCGACCACCGTCGCGTCACCTTCGCCGTCGACGACAGCACTCCGGCGGGCACGGACCTCGCCGAGAGGATCGCGAACCTCTCCTTCGACACCTCGTGCCCGGCCTCGTTCGGCTGGATCGATGCCGCGACCGTCGACGACGCGGGCATCATCCTGACCGGCCACACAGCGGCCGCGGCCCTCTACGAACGTGAGGCTTCCTAGACGGAGGTGGCCTGCGCGCCCGTCGGCGCGGACGAGACGCCTCCGGCCATCCGCCGAGGACCGTAACCTGAGGGCATGAAGCGCATCGGTTTCCTGTCCTTCGGTCACTGGACCGACTCGCCGCACTCGCAGACGCGCTCTGCGTCCGACGTGCTGCTGCAGTCGATCGACCTGGCGGTCGCCGCCGAGGAGCTCGGCGTGGACGGCGCGTACTACCGCGTGCACCACTTCGCGCGGCAGCTCGGGTCGCCGTTCCCGCTGCTCGCCGCGGTCGGTGCGCGCACCAGCCGCATCGAGATCGGCACCGGCGTCATCGACATGCGCTACGAGAACCCGCTCTACATGGCGGAGGACGCCGGCGCCGCGGACCTCATCTCCGGCGGCAGGCTGCAGCTCGGCATCAGCCGGGGATCGCCCGAGCAGGTCCGAGAGGGCTACCGGCTGTTCGGCCACGAGCCCGCGCCGCACGACCGCGACGGCGCCGACATGGCCCGTGAGCACACCGCACGGTTCCTCGAGGTGCTCAGCGGCGAGGGCTTCGCCGAGCCCAGCCCCAACCCGATGTTCCCCAACGAGCCCGGGCTGCTGCGCATCGAGCCGCACTCCCCCGGCCTGCGGGACCGCATCTGGTGGGGTGCCGGGTCCATGGCCACCGCCGAGTGGACGGCCGAGCAGGGCATGCACCTCATGAGCTCGACGCTGCTCAGCGAGCACACCGGCAAGCCGTTCCACGAGCTCCAGGCCGAGCAGATCGCCCGGTACCGCGCGCGCTGGGCCGAGGTCGGGCACACGGGCGAGCCACGGGTGTCGGTGAGCCGCAGCATCTTCCCGCTCATGGACGACCGCGACCGCGCGTACTTCGGTCGTGACGCCGGGTCGCAGGACCAGGTCGGGTCGCTCGGCGGCACGCTCGCCACCTTCGGCAAGTCCTACGCGGCCGAGCCCGACAAGCTCGTCGAGCAGCTCGCCGCCGACGACGCCGTCATGGCGGCCGACACCCTGCTGCTCACCATCCCCAACCAGCTCGGCGTCGACTACTGCGCCCACGTGCTCGAGAGCTTCGTCCAGCACGTCGCACCGTCGCTGCGCTCACGGTGACCTCCGGCGCAGCCGCGCCGAGGACCCACGGCGGCGTCCCTCGTCTCTACGGCTCACCCCGCGTGCCCTCGTGGCTCGTGCCGCGCCCGCAGCTCGTGCGCGCCCTCGACACGGACGTGCCCCTCGTCGTCGTCACGGGGCCGCCCGGCGGCGGCAAGAGCGTCGCGCTCGCCGAGTGGGCCCGGGCGTCGACGGACCCGGACCTGCGGGGCGTCGTGCTGGACCTCGGGGGACGGCCGCTGTCGCGCGTCGCGCTGTGGTCCCAGGTGTCGGGGCTCCTGCTCGACGCGGGGCTCGTGGGCGAGGGGCGCCTCTTCTCGTCCGGTGCCGACTCGTTGCGCGAGCTCGCCGACGTCCGGGCGTTCCTCGTCCGGGCCTTCACCCAGGTCGCTCCCCTGACCCTGGTGCTCGACGGCGCCGACCGCCTCGACGACGAGTCCGCGGGTGACCTCGTCCACGTCCTCGACGCCGTCCCCGGCGTGCGCGCCGTCGTCGCGGGCCGGTCCCTGCCCGCCCTGGCGTCCGGCGACGCCCGGCTGCGCCTCGACGTGGCCACCGTCGACGGCGAAGACCTCGCGCTCACCGTCGAGGAGACGGCGGCCGTGCTGGGTCTCGACGTCGCCGCGGCGACGGCGGTCCGCCGCGCCACCGGTGGGTCCCCGCTGGCCACCCGTGTCGTCGCCCTCGAGCGGGACCAGCCGGGTGTCGACCCGGGCCAGGCGCTCGAGACCGTCGTGCTGGCCGCCGTCGCGCACCTCGACCCCGAGACCGTCGACCTCCTGCGGTGCGCCGCGACCGCAGACGTCGTCTCGCCGGAGCTCGCGACGACCCTGACCGGCCGTGACGACGCCCCGGGCACCTTGGAGCACGTCGCCGACCTCGGGCTCGGCACCTGGGTGCGCGCGGGCGCAGACCGGGTCTTCGTGTGCACCCCGGTCGTGCGGATCGCGCTGCGCGCCGAGCTCCGCCGCACCGACCCCGGCAGGTTCGCCCGGCTGCGTGGGCTCGTCGCCCGGTGGTGCGACACCCACGACCGCCCGGTCGAGGCGCTCGAGGCCGCGGTCGACGCCGACGACGTCGACCTGGTGAACACCGTCGTGCGTCACCACTGGCGGGCGTTCCTGTCGCAGTACGCCGGGACCGTGCAGCCGACCGTCTCTCCCCTCGGCCTCACCCGGCTGCGCCACCACCCGGTGCTGCTGTTCTTCATCGGGCTCGGGCACAACGCGCACCGAGGTGGCCGGCTCAAGGCCCTCGCGCTCTTCGGGCTCGCGATCACGTCGGCCCGCACGGCCCGCAGGTCCGTCCCGGCCGAGGAGCGCCTGGTGCTGCGGGTCGTCGAGATGATCGCGCTGCGCCTCACCGGCCGGGCCGACGCCGCAGCAGCGGCTGCCGACGACGTCGCACGACGCGTCGACGAGCTCGAGCCTGCGCGACGCGCGGAGATCCAGGACCTGCTCCCCCAGGTGCACGCGCACTCCGGCGTCACCTACCTGCGGGTCGGCAGGTCGCGGGACGCCGTCGCCGCCTTCGAGCGCGGCGTCGGCGAGGCGTCGAGCGACCTCGCGACGCTGCCCAACCTCGCCCTGCTCGCCGGTGCCCACGCCCTCGACGGGTCGCTGCAGCAGGCAGCCGCCGTGGTGGCCGACGCGCAGACGCGCACCTGGCCCGACGGGTGGGTGGAGGGCTACACCGGGTCCCTGCTCCAGGTCGCCCAGGCGGTCCTGGCGCTCGACGCCCTCGACGTCGTGGAGGCCCAACGTCGCCTCGACCTCCTCGACCGGCACCTGGCCACGATCGAGCACTGGGCGCCGATCGCCGAGGTCCAGGCCCACGTGGACCTGCTCGCCTCCGGTGCCGACGCCGCGCTGACCCGGTTGCAGGCCACCCGTGACTCCCACCGTCAGCGCCGCTCGAAGCACGCGGAGACGGAGGCCGCCCTCGACGCGACCCAGGCGCTCCTGCTCGTGGCGGCCGGCAGGCCGTACGCGGTGCTCACCGGGGACCTCGGGCCGGTCGACCACCCGGCGGTCGCGGTCTCGCTGGCGCGCGCCCAGTGCGCTGCCGGGCTGCCGGAGCAGGCGCTCGGGACACTTGCCGGCGTCGCGGGCTCGTCGCGCGCCTCCGTCCGCACCCGGGCCGAGGCGGCCCTCGTCGAGGCCGTCGCCCTGCTGGCCGTGGACCACGAGGTCGAGGCCCGCTCCGCCCTGGCGCGGGCCACCGGGATCCTCTCGGTGCACGGGCTGCACCTCCCGCTCGCGCTCCTCCCGGCCGACGACCGCGTCCGGCTGCGCACGCTCGCCGAGCAGTCGGGGACCCCCGTCGCCGTCGGGCTGCTCGCCCAGGACTGGCCGGAGACCATGCTCCCGGGCGGTGCGGTCGCCCCGCTCACGTCCCGCGAGGCGGTGATCCTCCGCGAGCTGGCCAGCACGGGGTCGACGTCGGTGATCGCCGAGCGCCTGGTGGTCAGCCCGCACACCGTGAAGTCCCAGCTGCGCACGCTGTACCGCAAGCTCGGGGTGACGTCGCGCGCCTCGGCCCTCGCCGTCGCCCGTCGGTACGGGCTCCTCGAGGCCGACGCCCCCGACGACACCGCGACCTGAGGTCGGCGGTCGAGCCTGCCGGTCCGCGCGGGTGTCGGCATCCGCGTCGAGGTCAGGCCACGCCGCGGATCCGCAGGACGGGCACGAGGGACACGAGCACCAGGGCGATCGCGAGGACGAAGAGGCCCTCGTACGCTCCGCCGGTCGCGGACAGCAGGAGCGCCGCGACCACCGGGGCGAGCGTCTGGGGCAGCACCTGAGCGAGGCCCAGGACGGCGAGGTCACGACCGGTGGTGAGTGCCTCCGGCAGGACGTCGATCATCAGCGCGGTGTCGACCGCGAGGTACACGCCCCGGCCCAGCCCCGCCACGACCGCGTAGACCAGGACCGCGCCGACCGTGGGCGAGACGAGAGGCACGACGAGCGCCGCGGCGACCACGACCGTCGAGACGACGACGAAGGGCTTGCGCCGACCGAGCCTGTCGGTCCACCGTCCGGTGAGCGCCGCACCGACCCCGAGGCAGACCGTGTGCACCCCGACCACGAGGCTCGCCTGCGCGGCGGCCTCCGTCCGGGTCAGGCCCACGTGGTCCATGAGGATGAACAGCATGTAGCTCGAGATCATCTGGTTCCCCAGCACCAGCGCGAAGCGCCCGACGAACACCCGCCGGAAGTCGTCGTGCCTCCACAGGCTCACGAGGGTCGCCACGACGGTGGACGCCCGGGGCGTCGCGCCAGCGGCACTCCCGACCAGGGCAGCCTCGGGGACGGCACCTTCGAGCGCCGCGCCGGACGACGTCTGCCGCACGAAGACGACCGCGGCGACGAGCACGAGGCCCGCGAGCGCGCCGGTCGCGAGCACCGGCCGGTCGACGAGCCGAGCAGCCCACACCACCCCGAGCGCCAGCCCCGCGGCGACCCCGACCCCCAAGAACGACCCCGCCCGTCCGCGCTGCCGGCGGTCGACCCCGTCGGCGACGGCCGCCTCGAAGGGCGACTGCACTGCGTTGAGCAGCGCCTGGGCGGCGACCCAGCCGAGCGTGAGCCCCAGGACGGAGGTCGCCCACCCGAGCGACAGGACCGCGGGCACCGCAGCCACGGCCGCACCGAGGATCCACGGCGACCGGCGGCCCCAGCGAGAGCGGGTGCGGTCGGAGAGCGCCCCGACCCACGGCGAGACGACGAGGGTCACGAGCGACGACGACGTCATGACGACGGCCAGGCCGACCTCTTTGCGGGACTCGTCGACGAGGGCGACCTGCGAGGGGATGACGATCCCGCCGAGCCCGCCGTAGGCGGCGTTGAGCGCGACGGCAAGGAGCAGGGCCGACCACAGGAGCCGTCGCCCGTCCCGCGCAGCAGGCATCGTCACCGGGGCTCCTCGGAAGATGTTTCTGGGGCCGACCGCGTGAGGTCTCGGGGCGCTGCACGTCAGGTGTCGTCGGCCAGGAGACACCGTAACGCCGGGCAGCCCGCAGGCACGGCGTGCACCGGTATGAAACCCGGTATGGAATACGCCTCTCCCGGCGTCCCGGCGCCGTCCAGGGTGCGAGCCTCGGTGAGCGTCGGCCCTGGAGAACGCGCTGCCACGGTGCCCGGCCAGCATGACGCAGACCGTCTCCGGTCGACCGTGCCACGCCCATCCTCGAGGAGCATCTCCGTGCATTCAGCCCTGTCCACCGCCCCCGCCCGACCCCGGCGGGCGTCCGCACCGTCGGCCGCACGTCTGGGTGGCGCGACCCTCGCCGCCGCCCTCGTGCTCGCCGGAGCCACCGTCGTCGCCCCCGGCGCGGCGTGGGCCGCCGACCCCTTCTCCCCGACGTCTCTCTACGGGACGATGTCGGGCAGCCGCACCATCCAGGAGATCGACCCGACCACCGGGACGGCCGCCCCGACCACGCTGACCGTGCCGGTCGTCGGCGCGAACCCCGGGAACGTCAACCAGATCGGTGTGTCCGTCGACGGCGGGCTCCTCATGCTCACCGACGGCACGACGGTGCACCGCTACACGGCCTCGACCGAGGAGTGGGTGTCGGTCGCCCGCACCACGGGCCCGGATGTCGCGAACACGATGGGCGGGGTCGACGCGCGGTCCGGTGACCTCTTCTTCGGGGGTCAGTCCAGCGGCTCGACGTTCACCTTCGCGCGCTACGACGCGGCGACCAACACCATCGCCCCCGACTCCGTGACGGTGACTGCAGCAGGAGCCCCCGGCGGCAACGGTGACCTCGTGTTCGACGGCCAGGGCAACATGTACTTCGTCGCCGGGGCGGGCGACGCCGCGACCGGCGGCCAGGTGTACCGCGCCGACGCGGCCGACATCGCCACCGGAACCGCGACGGCCACCGCCGTGGGTGGCGCGATCACCGCAGGCGGCGTCAACTCGATCGCCTTCGGCAGCGACGGCTACCTGTACCTCTACGGGGGCGGCACGTTCTTCCAGATCAACCCGACCACCGGTGGGACCGTCGGCTCCCAGGCCTTCGCGACGCCGCTGACCGACCTGGGCAGCCGGGCACTCCCCTTCACCGCACGCCTGACCACCGAGCTGCCTGACGGCCGCTACGACGACGGTGACGACTTCACCGTCGAGCTCGGCACCGGCGGCGACCCGATCGGCAGCCCGGAGGGCACCGACGGACGCGACTCCGCCGTCGTCGGCCCGATCCTCATCCTGCCGGGGCAGACCTACACGATCGACCAGCGCCCCACCCCGGGCACGAACCCGGACGACTACACGACGACGTGGACGTGCCTCGACGCCTCGACCGGGGGCCTCGTCACCTCGGGGACCGGCAGCTCCGGCTCCTTCGTGGTGCCCGTCGGCGTCACCGACGTCACCTGCTCCTTCGAGAACGTCGCCAAGGACACCACCGCCGCGGCCGACGACGAGAAGCTCGACAACGCGCAGGGCCAGCCCGTCACCCTCCCCGTGCTCGGCAACGACGCGGGCGTCGACCTCGACCCCGCCTCGGTGCGGGTCGTCGGGGCCGAGGGCGACCTCGTCACCGAGCTCGTCGTCGAAGGCGAGGGCACGTGGACCGTCGACCCGGCAGACGGCTCGATCACCTTCACGCCCGCCGCCGGGTTCTCCGGCAACCCCACGCCGATCACCTACCAGGTGAGCGACGACCGCGGGAACACCGCCCAGGCCGACGTCCTCGTGACCTACGTGCCCGCAGCCGCCGCTGACCAGTCGCTCGACAACGTCCAGGGCCAGCCGGTCACCCTCGACGTGCTCGGCAACGACCTCGGCGACCTCGACCCGACCACCGTCCGGATTGTCGGGCCCCAGGGCGACCTCCTCACCGAGCTCGTCGTCGAGGGCGAGGGCACCTGGACCGTCGACCCGGTCGACGGGTCGATCACCTTCACCCCCGCCGCCGGGTTCACGGGCAACCCCACCCCGATCACCTACCAGGTGAGCGACGTGCGCGGGCTCAGCACCGAGGCCCTGGTCACGGTGACCTACCTGGCGGCGACCGTCCCGCTGACGCCCGGGTCCCCGGTCACGCCCGTCACGCCGGTGACCCCCGCGGCACCGGTCGCGCCTGCTGCGCCTCAGGCACCCGCCGTCGCGGCGGCCCCGGCCAGCACGCCGGCCCCCACCGTCGCGGCCGAGGGCCTCGCCAGCACCGGCTCGGCCGTCGTCTGGATCGTGGCCGCGGGCCTCGCGGCATCGGTGGCCGGAGCGTCGCTGCTCCTGCTGCGCCGCCGGAGCACGCAGGGCTGACCCTGCTCTGAACGATCGAGGGTGAGGGCCCGGCGGACGTCCGCCGGGCCCTCACCTCGTCGTCGTGGTGGAGCTGCTGGACGACGTGGTGGCGGGGCTAGTGTGGCGCTGAGCGTCTGCGAGGCGACCTGCCTCGACCGCAGACCGACGACGCACCGACAGCAGGGGGAAGCAGCCCGTGGACGAGAGCCCCACACCCGAGGACTACCGCCGAGCAGGGCTGCAGGCCGCTCGACGACGGGCACTGCTGATGATCGTCCTGCTGACGCTCCTCGCCGCCGGGATCATCGCCGCTGCGGCCTGGCTGATCTCCGGCTACGAGCCGCCGTCGACGGCTGCCGAGGCGCACGGGGTGCAGGGGTCGGCGCACGCGGTGGCGCTGGGTACCGAGGCGTAGAGCCGGAGACCACGAGAGGTTTTCCACAGCCCCGCCGAGAACGCCGATCACGGACCTCTGCGCCGTACGATGACGGTTCGGGAGGAGGTGACGGATGGCTGACCGCGTGAGAGTGCGACCGACGCTGCTCGAGTGGGCTGCGACCCGCGCCGGGCTCGGCGACGACGAGGTCGCGCGACGCTTCCCGAGCTTCAGCGCCTGGGTCTCCGGTGACCGTCGCCCCACGTTCCGCCAGCTCGAAGGATTCGCGAAGGCCGTCCACGCCCCGCTCGGGTACTTCTTCCTCGACGAGCCGCCCGAGGAGCCGGTCCCGCTCCACGACTTCAGGACCTTCCGCGACGAGCGCGTCAGGCGCCCGTCCCCCGACCTCCTCGACACGATTCACCTGTGCCAGTCCCGCCAGGAGTGGTACCGAGAGCACGCCCTCGCCGAAGGCAGCGAACCCGTCTCCCTCGTCGGGTCCGTCACCACGACCGCCCCGGTCCGAGATGTCGCCCGGGGCATCGCGACGGCCCTCCGCTTCACGGTCGAGGAGCGTGGCGCATACGCCAGCTGGGAGATCGCGCGACGGCGGCTCATCGACGCCGCCGAAGACCTCGGCGTCCTCGTGATGGTCAGCGGGATCGTCGGGAACAGCACGCACCGGCGGCTCGACCCGCAGGAGTTCCGCGGGTTCGCCCTGGCCGACCCGCTCGCGCCGGTGATCTTCGTCAACGGTGCCGACACGAAGGCGGCACAGATCTTCACCCTCGTGCACGAGCTCGCGCACATCGCGGCAGGGCAGACCGGACTGTCTGACGTCGCCCTCACCGATCACGACGGCCAAGCCGACGAGCGATGGGCGAACGAGGTCGCCGCCGAGGTCCTCCTGCCCCTCGCGGACCTTCGTGAGCACTACCGCCAGCCGCCCGACGTCGGCGAGCTCGAGCGGCTGGCGCGGTCGTTCAAGGTCAGCACCCTGGTCGTGGTCAAGCGCGTCTACGACGCCGGCCTGCTCGGCTGGGACGAGTACCGGGAGCTGTACGACGCCGAGCTCGAGCGTGTCGTAGCGATCCTCGCGCGACGCGACGACGGTCCCGGCGGAGGTGACTGGCTCAAGACCCAGCCCTTGCGGGTGAGCCGGACCTTCGCCCGGGCCGTCACGACCGACGCGTTCGAGGGCCGGACGCTGTTTCGCGACGCCTACGCACTCGTCGGGGCCGCGAGGCACGAGAGCTTCGAGCACCTCGCCGCCGAGGTCGGGGTCGGAGGCCGCTGATGTACCTGCTCGACGCGAACGTCTTCATCCAGTCGTACCGCGCCCACTACGGGTTCGACATCGCGCCGGGCTTCTGGGAGTGGCTCTCACGCGGCGGGGCTGTCGGGATGCTGGCCAGCGTCCGCATCATCAAGGACGAGCTTGACGTGGGTCAGGACGAGCTGACGGGCTGGGCCGTCGATCACGCACCCCTCTTCCTCGCGATGGACGCAGCGACTCAGCCGACCCTGGCCCACCTCGCCCGGTGGACCACCTCTTCCTCGACCGGCTACACCCAGGCCGCTCAGGCCGAGTTCCTCGCGAGCGGCGACTATCAGCTGGTCGCCTATGCCCACGCCTACAACCACACCGTCGTCACCTACGAGGTCCCCGCTCCCGGGTCGAAGAAGAAGATCAAGTTCCCTGACGCCTGCCGAGCACTGGACGTTCCGTGCACCGGGCCCTACGCGATGCTCCGCGAGGAGTCGGCACGGTTCGTCCTCGAAGCCTGAGCCTCCTGGGAGCCCGGTGGCCGACCGCGAGGCGACCAACCGGTGGGTCACGCTCACCGCTGCTGCGCTCGCCCTCGTCATCGGCGCGTCGCTCGCCTGGGTCGTAGCCCGCGGCATCGTCCGCCGCCTGCACGCCGTCCGTGACGCGCTGCGGGGCCTGGCCGACGGCGACCTCACCGTCCGTGTCGACGTCGACTCCGCCGACGAGACCGGCCAGATGGCCGAGGCGCTCAACGAGGCGTCCGGCAACGTCGCGGCCCTCGTCCGAGACATCTCCGCGACCACCACGGCTCTCGCGAGCGCCAGCCAAGACCTCGAGACCGTCTCGGCGTCGGTGGCCGCCGCCTCCGACCGCGCCTCGCAGCAGGCCGACGACGTCACGCGTGCCGCTGCGGGCGTCTCGGAGAACGTCTCGACCGTCGCCGCCGGCTCCTACGAGATGGAGACCTCCATCCGGGAGATCTCCCGGAACGCCAACCAGGCCGCCGAGGTCGCCGCGACCGCCGTGAGCGCCGCGCAGAAGACGGACACCGCCGTGGTGAGCCTCGCGGACTCGAGCACCGAGATCAGCAACGTGGTCCGCCTCATCACCGCCATCGCCGACCAGACCAACCTGCTGGCGCTCAACGCGACCATCGAGGCGGCACGCGCCGGTGAGGCCGGCAAGGGCTTCGCCGTGGTCGCCGGCGAGGTCAAGGAGCTCGCGCAGGAGACTGCCCGGGCCACCGACGAGATCTCCCGGCGCGTCGACGCGATCCGCACCGACTCGCAGGGCGCGGCCGACGCCATCCGCGAGATCGGGCAGATCGTCGCGTCGATCAACGACTACCAGATGTCCATCGCCTCGGCCGTCGAGGAGCAGACCGCGACCACCAACGAGTCCGGCCGCAACATCACCGAGGCCGCCAGCGGGTCCGTGCAGATCGCGTCGCACATCTCCGGAGTCGCCGAGTCGACCGGCGAGGTCGCCCGCGGCATCGTCCAGGCTCGGGAGAGCATCGAGGGGCTGGCAGCCCTGGCCCGCGAGCTGAGCTCGCAGGTGGCGCGGTTCCGGCACTGAGCACGAGGCAGCGCCGCAGGGACGGACGACGCCACCGTCGCCTCCAGGGATCGCCACAGGCCGTTGCAACGTTGTAACCTCCGAGCATGGCCACTGGACCAGAGGGGAGGGCAGCCCCGACGCTGCGTGACGTCGCGCAGGTCGCCGGCGTGTCCTTCAAGACCGTCTCGAACGTGCTCAACGACCACCCGCAGGTCCGCCCCGCGACCCGCACGAAGGTGCTGGCCGCGGTCGAGCAGGTCGGCTACCGGCCGAACCTCGCGGCACGCAACCTGCGCCTCGGCCGGAGCGGCGTCATCGGGCTGGCCGTCCCCGAGCTCGGCCAGGCGTTCTTCGCGCAGCTCGCCGACGAGGTGATCCGGGTGGCCGCCGAGCAGGACCTCGTGGTCCTCGTGGAGCAGACCGGGGGTCTGCGCGAGCGCGAGCTCGAGGCCCTGCGCAACCCGCGCCTGTCGCTGACCGACGGGCTCCTCCTGGCCCCGCTCGGGCTGACCCAGGACGACGTCCTGCCCGACCCGGCCGGTCGACCGCTGGTGGTCCTCGGCGAGCCGCTGTTCCCCGGGCCGGTCGACCACGTGACCATGCAGCACGAGGCTGCGGCCCGCGCCGCCACCGAGCACCTGCTCGGGCTGGGGCGCCGCCGCGTCATGCTGCTCGGCGCGCACGCGACCGAACGCACCGGGGTGGCCGCCCTGCGCTACGCGGGGTACCGAGAAGCCCTCACAGCCGCCGGCCTCGCCGTGGACGACGACCTCGTGGTCCCGGTCGAGACCTGGGACCGCAGCAGCGGCGCCGAGGCCATGGCCCGGGTGCTCGACGCCGGAGTGCGGATGGACGCGGTCTTCGCGATGAACGACGACCTCGCGCTCGGCGCGCTGCGGTCGCTCCAGGAGCGCGGCGTGGCCGTGCCCGGCGACGTCGCCCTCATGGGCTTCGACGACGTCGCCGACGGCCGGTACACCTACCCGAGCCTCACGACGGTCGAGCCCGGGCGGCACGACATCGCCCGCGCCGCGGTGACGATGCTGTCGGAGCGGATCGCCGACGCCGGCACCGGGGCGATCGAGCCCCGCCTCACCGCACCAGAGTTCCGGCTCGTCGTCCGGGAGTCGACAGGCGGCTGACCGGCGCGTTCGTCGCGTCACGACCTCGCACCCGCAGGTCCCACCCGGACAGGGCTTGACAGCACACGCTCTCCAGTCGGAAGATCTCACTTACAACGTTGTCTTACAACGTTGTAAGTGGGATTCCCTGAAAGGACACCGCAATGAAGCGCATCCCCTCCCTCGTCGCCGCGTCGCTCACCCTGGCGCTCGTCTCCCTCACCGCCTGCTCGAGCGACGGCTCGTCCGACGCCGACGGTCCCGTCGAGCTGACCTTCTGGCACGGCTACACCGAGGCCGACGGCGACGTCCTCGAGCAGATCGTGGACGACTTCAACGCCGCGCACGACGGCGAGATCACCATCACCACCCAGGTGAACCCCTGGGCCGTCATCGACGACACGTTCCTGCCCGCCCTCTCGGCGGACAACGGCCCCGAGATCGTCGCCATGCCGGCAGAGCGCCTGCCGGTCTACGCCGACCGCGGCGCCTTCGTCGACCTCGACGACTTCTACGACGCCGACGAGGCGACGCCCGCCCTCAACACCGGCGCCCTCGACATGGTCACCGTCGACGGCACCCGGTACGGGGTCCCGACCGGCTTCGTCCCGCTGACGATGTTCTACAACAAGGCGCTCTTCGACGCCGCGGGCGTCGAGGTCCCCACCACCTGGGACGAGTGGGTCACGGCCGCCGAGGCCCTCACCGTCGACCAGGACGGCGACGGCACCCCCGAGCAGTACGGGCTCGCCCTCGCCGACCACGCGACCGTCGGCAACGGCGTGTGGCCCTCCCTCTTCTACGGCAACGGCGGCGCGATCGTCGAGGACGGCAAGGCCGTCGTCGACTCCCCCGAGAACGCCGAGACCCTCGAGTTCTGGCACGACGCCATCACCGCAGGGAAGATCAGCCCCACCGGCGTCGACGGCGTGAGCGGCGACGGGCTCTTCAGCAGCGGCCGCGCCGCGATGTACATCGGCGGCCCCTGGATGGCGACCGTCTCCGAGGAGAACGGCGTCGACTACGGCATCGCCCCGATCCCGGCCGGCCCGCAGGAGCAGGCCGCGTCCGCGATCGGCGTCTCGATGGCCCTGACAGAGCAGGCCGACCAGGCCCAGCAGGAGGCCGCGCAGGAGTTCTTCAGCTACTTCCTCTCCCAGCAGGAGGCCACCACCTGGGCGCTCGGCTCCGGCTGGCCGCCGCTGCGCACCGACGTCCCCGCGTCGGACGTCGCGGAGAACCCCGTCGTCGCAGCGCTCACCGAGCAGGCCGCGCTCGGCCGTCCGCTGCTGCCCGGCGTCGTCAACAGCACGGACGTGCTCACCGCCGTCGACACCCTCACCCAGCGCGCGATGGCCGGCGACCCGGTCGACGCCCTGCTCGCCGAGGCGCAGACCGCCGTCCAGGCCGCACTGGACGACTGACGGGACCGCACCACCCGCCCCACCCCTGGACCGGCCGCCCCCGGGACCCCCCTGCTCGGGGGCGGCCCCCGCTCGAGAGGTACCCCCATGACCACCGCGCACGTGGACAGGCCCCGCAAGCGGCCCTATCGCGCACCAGCGCCGCTCGGCGGCCGCGGCAGCTCCGGCGTGCAGCGCACGCGCACCGGCAGCCGACGCTCCCGCTCCGCCCTCGCGTTCCTCGCACCCGCCCTGATCGTCCTGGCGATCTTCGTCGTCTGGCCGATGGTCTCGGCCCTGCAGATGTCCTTCACCGACGCCAGCGGCTTCGGTCAGGCGGAGTGGGTCGGGCTGGACAACTACACCCGGATCTTCACCGACCCCGACATCCGCGACGCCGTCGTCAACACGGTGGTCTACGCCGTCCTGTTCACCCCGACGGCCGTGGTGGTGGCTCTCGCCCTCGCACTGCTGCTCACCAGCGACCGGCTGCCGCTGCGCGGCCTGTTCCGCACCGCTCTGTTCCTGCCCTTCATCATCTCGCTGGCCGTGGCCGCGCTCGCGTGGTCGTACCTCATCGACCCGCAGGTCGGGCTGCTGCACTACTGGCTGCGCGGTGTCGGCATCGACCTCGGCAACGTGCTGCAGGACCCGACGCTCGCGATGCCCGCGGTCGCTCTCGTCGCCGTGTGGAAGAACTTCGGCTTCTACATGGTGATCTTCATGGCCGGCCTCCAGGAGATCCCCGGCTCGCTCTACGAGGCCGCGAAGATGGACGGCGCCAACGCCTGGACCCGCTTCTGGCGCATCACCCTGCCCATGCTGTCGAGCACCACGGCCTTCGTGCTGATCTTCGCCACCATCGCCGCGCTCCAGGCCTTCGACCAGATCTACGTGATGACCGGCGGCGGGCCCTACGGCAACACCCAGACCGTGGTCATGGAGATCTACGAGTCCGGCTTCCGCAAGCTCGACCTCGGCTTCGCGTCAGCGCTGTCCTACGTCCTGCTGCTCGCCACCCTCGTGCTGAGCATCGTCCAGTTCGTCTTCTTCGGGCGCCGCGAGGAGGAGTCCTGATGTCCGTCGCCACCCCTGCCCCCGTCCGCACCGCGGTCCGCCCACCGGCCGCCGCACCGCGCCGCCGCGCCCGGGTCCGCGTGTCGACCGTCGTCATGACGGTCGGCGTCGCGATCGCCACCCTGGTGGCCCTGCTCCCGCTGTTCATCGTCCTGTTCACCGCCTTCAAGCCGACGGCAGAGGTCAACGCCTTCCCGCCCACGCTCCTGCCCGACGCGTGGACCACGGCGAACTTCGAGCGGATCTTCTCCGACCTGCCCTTCGCCCGGCTCATCGGCAACAGCTTCCTGTTCGCCGGCGGCGTCACGCTCTTCGCCGTCACCTTCGACGCCCTGGCCGCGTACGCGCTGGCACGGATCGACTTCCGCGGTCGCAAGCTCATGCTCGTCGCGATCGTCGCGACCCTGATGATCCCGTTCCAGGCGACGCTCGTCCCCGTCTACCAGATCGTCAGCGACCTCGGGTGGGTCAACTCCTTCGCCGGGCTCATCGCGCCCCGCGCGGCGGACGCCTTCGGGATCTTCTTCCTCCGGCAGTTCTTCGTCGCGCTGCCTCGCGACCTCGACAACGCCGCCCGGATCGACGGTGCCTCCGAGCTCCGGGTGTTCTGGCAGATCATCCTGCCGAACGCCCGACCCGCGATCCTCACCCTCGCGATCTTCATCTTCGTCAACAACTGGAACGACCTGCTCTGGCCGCTGGTCTTCACCACAGAGAGAGACATGGGCACCATCACCTCCGGACTCACCCAGCTGACAGGCCCCGGCGGCATCGTGCCGTACGGCGTCATGATGGCGGGCTCGCTCGTCGCCGTCGTCCCCCTGGTCCTCGCCTTCATGCTCGTGCAGCGCAAGTTCATCGAGTCCATCGCCACGACGGGGCTCAAGTGAGCGCCGCCAGCCGCGCGCCGCGGTGGTACGAGGACGGCGCCCTGCACTTCGGCCTCGGCATCGAGGACACCTTCGTCCCGCAGGGCGGTCCGGGCGAGCGCCCGATCGACGAGTACGAGCTCACCGACCACTACGCCCGCTACTCCGAAGACCTCGGGCTCGCCTCCGACGCCGGTGCGACCTTCATGCGCTGGGGAGTGCCCTGGCACCGGGTCAACCCTGAGCGGGGCGTCTGGGACTGGTCTTGGGTCGACCGGGTCGTCGACCGGTTCGGCGAGCTCGGCCTGCGCCCGGTCATCGACCTGCTGCACTACGGCACGCCGCTGTGGCTCGACGGGCAGTTCTCGAACCCCGACTACCCGCAGGTCGTCGCCGAGTACGGCGTGGCCTTCGCCGAGCGCTACGGCGACCGCGTCACCGACTACACCCCGGTGAACGAGCCGATGATCCACGCGCTGTTCTGCGGCGTCTACGGCTACTGGCCGCCCTACCTCACGGGCGACGAAGGACTCACGACGATGGTCCGCGCGCTCGGCGAAGGGTTCGTCCGCACGCAGCGCGGCATCGCCGACGTGCTGGGCGACCGCGCGACCTTCATGCACGTCGACGCGTCCATGCGGTACGCGGGCGACGTGCACGGCGAGCACCGTGCGACGGCCGAGCGCCTGCGGCACCAGGCGCACCTCGTGGAGGACCTCGTCACCGGCCGCGTCGTCGACCAGCACCCGCTGGTCGGCGTGCTGCGCGGCCATGGCATGGACGACGCGTCCCTCGCGTGGTTCGCCGACCACGCCGTCCGGCCGGACATCGTGGGGGTCAACTACTACCCCCGGATCTCGACCGAGCTGT
This sequence comes from Sanguibacter keddieii DSM 10542, assembly GCF_000024925.1. Taxonomy (NCBI): domain Bacteria; kingdom Bacillati; phylum Actinomycetota; class Actinomycetes; order Micrococcales; family Sanguibacteraceae; genus Sanguibacter; species Sanguibacter keddieii. The sequence continues at coordinate 333,106 of NC_013521.1, read as the reverse complement.
TCGAGGAGGGGGTGCACCACGGCGGTGGTTTTGCCGACCCGCGCCCAGCCCAGGACGCTGGTGTCGACGGGCTCGTCGAGGTGCTCCTCGAGGCCGAGCGCCGGCACGGCGCACCCGTCATGCTCACCGAGACGGCCGTCACCGCACCGGTGGCCGACCGTGTCGCGTGGCTGCACGAGTCGGTCGCCGCGATCCGCACCCTGCGCTCGCTCGGCCACGACATCGCCGGGTACACGTGGTGGCCAGTCTTCGACATGTACGAGTGGACGTACCGCCACGGCACGGCCCCGCGCGAGGAGTACCTGCTGACGATGGGCCTGTGGGACCTCGTCGAGGACGGGTCTGGCGGCCTGGACCGTCTGCGCACCCCGGTGGCCGACACCTTCCGCGCGCTCGCGACCGATGCACGCGCCAACGGCGCGCTGCCCGAGAAGAGGTGGGCCGCGTGAGCGGGAGCGTCGAGGTCAACCCGATCGTGCTGCAGCGGGCCGATCCCTGCGTGCTGCGCCACGACGGCACGTACTACTTCACGGGGTCGCACCCGCTCTACGACCGTGTGGTCCTGCGACGGGCGGACCGGTTGGAGGACCTTCAGGCCGCCGAGGAGGTGACCATCTGGGAGCGGCACGCCGACGGCCCGATGTCCCACCTCATCTGGGCGCCGGAGATCCACCGGGTGGACGGCGCCTGGTACGTCTACCTCGCGGCGGCTCCCGACGACCACGGGACGGTCGACGTCCCCGGGGCCGCGGAGACGTTCAACCACCGGGTGTTCGTCCTCGAGAACACCGCCGACGACCCCTTCACCGGAGAGTGGGTCGAGCGCGGGCAGGTCGACACCGGGTGGGAGTCCTTCGCGCTCGACGCCACGAGCGTCGTCGTCGAGGGTGTCCAGTACCTCGTCTGGGCGCAGCAGGCCTTCGACGTGCGCGGTCACTCCAACATCTACATCGCCCGGATGGCGAACCCGTGGACCCTCGCTACCCCGGCCGTCATGCTCACCCAGCCCGAGCACGACTGGGAGACCGTGGGCTTCTGGGTCAACGAGGGACCGTCCGTGCTGGTGCGCGGCGGGCGGGTCTTCCTCACCTACTCGGCCTCGGCCACCGGCGTCGAGTACGCGATGGGCCTGCTGACCGCCGACCTCGGCAGCGACCTCCTCGACCCGGCGTCGTGGACCAAGAGCCCCGCGCCCGTGCTCGTCTCCGACCCGTCGGTCGGCCAGTACGGTCCCGGCCACAACTCGTTCACCGAGCTGCCCGGCGGCACCCCCGTGCTCGTCTACCACGCACGGACGTACACGGACATCGCCGGCGACCCGCTCTGGGACCCGAACCGTCACGCACGGGCGCAGGTGCTGCCCTTCGACGAGGACGGCAACCCCGTGTGGGGGACACCGGTCGCAGACACGCGGCCCGTCCCGACGAGCCAGGAGGTGCTACCGCCGGGCGGGATGTGAGCGGACGAGGTGCGGACGCGCGCTACGCGGACCGGCGCACTCTTCTGCCCGCCCATCCCGGGACCCAGGCCCGGGCCTCCATGGCTCGATCAGAGACCGATGTCATGGGCACGGAGGAGCGACGCACACCGAACAGTGATCCAGCTCGCAGTGGACCGTCAGCAGGACCGCGGTGCGAGGTATCGATCCCACTCCATCAGGACTCAAGCTCCCAGACGCGAGGCTCGACTTCGAGCAGGCCATCGAGCTCACGCCTCAGGTTGACGATCAGTCGATCCGCCTGTTCTGCGTGAGCGAGCCTTGACGTCGGACGATCCCATCCCGTCTCGTAGCTGAAGTGAGCGTCGAAGCCTTCGGCCCACGCCAGAAGGTCTCGGGTGAGCCCAATCGACAGCGGCAGCTCGTGCTCTAGGACCTGACCGCCGTCAGACCACCATAGTGGCCACACGGACGCATAATCATTCATCAGCCTCACACCGACGTGCCCTTCAAACATCAGCATCGATCTCCGGGGTGCGCAGTGATGACTTTTTTGGTGTCTGCGCCGATGATAACTGTCGGGTGGAACTCATACACGGGAACCATATCACTGTTGATGAGAATGATCGGCGCCGTGTAGCAGATCTTGTTGTCGCTCTTGTCGACCACCCTGGCCGGGTAGGTCAGCGACTCGCGCACCACGAAAAACATAAAATCATCCCACCGCGAATGTGTATCGTCAACCTTCGCGATAACATTCTGCCAATCTTGCTGGTGGCGATCGCGAATGTGTCGATATCCATGCTTCGAGTCGCCGCACGTCAGACTGACGCTGCCGCCCCCGAGAGACGAGAAGTACTTCACATCATCGATTCGTCGCACCTCGTGGTCGACCTGATTCAGAACGTTGCATGCGACGAGGTCCACGGGGTCGAGCAGCATGGGGGTCACCTCGCCAGGGCGGCTCCCCGTCTCGGGGAACAAGACGTCAATCTCTGCGCCGGGGGTGTATTCGCCGTTGATGACGACACCCCAACCACTGTCTTCGACATCCTCCGTCGGCCCGGCCGCAGCACCGGCAGTGACTCCCATGGAGACGACGAGCCCGACACATAGCACTGTCGACTACCTCACGCTTAGCCGTCGACAGTACATGCTCCCGCACCCCGCGTAAAGCTTCGCAATCGACGCCAAACGTTTCGACGTCAAGTGCCGCAAGGTCGTCGCCCCCTCCTCCCGCATCGATTCCGCGTCTCTACGAAAGGTATGCGACAACGTGCTGCCCGCCCATCCCTGTCGTCGCGGCGTCCTGCACGATGCGCCGCTGGAACAGCATGAACACCACGAGCAGCGGGATCGCGGCGACGATCGCGGACACCATGGTCTGCGCGTACTGCACGCCGTAGGCGCTCTTGACGGTCTACGGGCCGACCGGGAGCGTCATGAGCGACGGGTCGCTGGTGACGATGAACGGCCAGAGGAAGTTGTTCCACGCGCCAATGAACACGAAGTTCGCGACCGCCACGGGGATCGAGCGCGACAGCGGCAGGACGATCGTCCAGAACAGCCGCCAGGGACCGGCACCGTCGATGCGCGCGGCGACGACGAGCTCCTCGGGGATGCCGTCAAGCCGGCGGTTGCCGAGGTCGTCGACGAGGGCGCCTCCACGCGCGACCGGTGATGATGCCGCGCACACCCCTGGCGGGTGGCTCCGCCTGCTCGGGGTGTGCGCGGTGCCACCCGCGCTCCGCCAGGACGCGGCACGCCAGCTCGTCACCGGACTCGCAGGACAGGGTCAGGAACCGTCGAGCCTCGTCCGGCTCGCCCAGGTCGAGCAGCAGGATCCCGAGGTTCGCCTGCGCGTTCTCGTCACCCAGCAGCGTCGCGTCCTCGAGCGTGGCACGTGCGCGCGCCACGTCTCCGCGCTCTTCGTAGAGGTCGGCCAGCGTCACGGACACGGGGAGCGGGTCCGTCTCCACGAACGACTCCAGCAGCGCGATCCCCTCGTCACCCACGACCAACCCGCGGAGGACGCACTCGACCGCCGACTCCGGGCTGTCGAACCGTGTCTCGTAGACGAGAGCACGGGCCTCCTCGTCCCTACCGAGGCCACGGAGCACCTTCGCCAGCCGGACCGCCGTCTCCGGCAGCACCGTCGCACGCCGGTAGAAGGACTCTGCCCGGGCGAGGTCTCCGGTGTCTGCTGCGAGCTGGGCGGCCATGAACGCGCCCTTCACGTCGCCCGCCTCGGCGGAGCGCTCGAACCACACCGCGGCGGCGTCGTCCTCGCCGAGGTCCATCTTCGCGATGCCCAGGTTGAGGAGCGAGTCCGTGACCCCGCGTCGCTGCGCCTCGTGGAAGACGGTGGCCGCCGCTGCGTGGTGCCCTGCCCTGCGGAGCGCGTTCCCCAGGTCATGCAGAGCGTCGACGTCCCCCTCGAGCAGTCCGTCGACCGCGAAAGCCACCTCCTCGTCGACGTCGTCGTACCGCTCGTGACTCATGAGGCCCCCGCCCACTCCGCAGGCCCGGTCGGGACTGGCTGGAGAAGACTACGGTCTCGCCGGTCGGGCTGGTCAAGGGCTCGAGGGTGGAGTTCTAGCGCTCGGCCTGCATCCGTCCGACCCACTCCTCGAACGGATCGGGATCGGCGACAGTCCAGGTCGCCGGGACCTCCGCGCCGAGCTCCGTCTCGACCCACGTGCGGAACGCGGCATGCGCCTCGACGGCCTCGTCGTCCTCGGGCTCCTCCTCGAGCTCCCACGACGTGAGCTCGCGGTGGCCGATCGCGACCAGCCGCAGGAAGTCGACAGCGGAGTCGGCGAGCAGGAAGGTCTCACCGTCCGACCCGAGGACGACGAACCGCGCCCGGTCCCCGTCGATCCAGACGGCCCCCGTGCTGCCGTCCCCCGACACCTGCGCGATCGGCACGAGCTGGTCGTAGCACGGGTCGCCGGGCTCGAACCACCCGCTCAGCGACTCCTGGGCGGAGAACACCACGCCGAGCTGGCGCGTGCCGGCGTACGGCGTGACGAAGTAGCCGTTCGGTCCGTCGACCACCCACCCCTGCTGCTCCATCCACGACCAGGCGCGGTCGAGCGGTTCGGGGATGCTGAAGCCTGCGGGCAGCCGCGGTGTCAGGAGGTCGGTGAGCCTGGACATCGGAGGATCCTCTCGGTGGCGGGCTCTCATCGTGTCGTATGCGACGCGATGAAGCGCGGGTAAGGTCCCCGTTCGTCGTTCCCTGGGAGGGAGCCCGAAACGGTCGAGCGCCACTCTCGTCGCCAGAGAGACTCGGTTGACCACTGCTCCGGTCGCGCTCCCGGGAAATGACGAGATCGCCGTGGCCTTGCGGCCTACGGCGATCTCCGAACCCCGAGGGGAATGTGAACAGAGCATAGCGTCCGGTCAGCTCAGCCCCAGCTGACTCGTTGCCGTCAGACGAGGAAGCCGGCCGGAGCCCCTTCCGCCACGGTGATGCTCGTGACGCGGGTGCCGACTGAGGTGCGGGCGTGGATCCAGCCCTGCTCGAACTCCCACACGTAGTCGCGGTCACCGAAGGTCTCGGGACGGCTGAAAGCGATGTCAGCGATCATCGGGACGCCAGGCATCCCGTCGACGAAGGCCTCGAAGCGCTCGGCCGCGTGCTTGCTCGTCCCGATCTCGACCGAGGCGACGTCGCCCTTGCTCAGGCGCACGCGGACACCAGGCAGGGCGGACACCTGCGCGACGAGCGCGTTCGACGACGGGCGTCCCAGGACGTCGAGGAAGGTCGTGAACTCGCCCGACCGCCACCGGTTGATGCCGTGCGACACGGTGACCGCGCCGAGGACCGCGGTGATGGACGTCGGGACCTCACCGCTGTGCTCGCTGAGCACCCCGTGCTTGCCGACGACGCCGTGCTCGACGACGAGGTCGAGGTGCCCGTAGCGGCAGAGGTCGGTCCGACCGCTCGTGGCGAGCGGTTGGCCGAGCGCCTCACGGAGACTGTCCCTCGTGAACGGCGGCGTCGCGCCTGGGACGAGGTCGTCGACGTGCCGGTAGCTCGAGTCGCCTGCTTCCGGGCTGAGGATGACCCGCACGCTCAGCACCAGGTCGTCCTGCACCTGCATCTCGACACCACCGTCGAAGGTGAGCAGCCGCCGGGGGAAGCCTGACGATCCGGCCCACCGTCGGTGCGCGTTCCCGGCGAGCGCCGCAGCGGCCTGGAAGGCCGGCCCTGCCTCGGGCTCTCCGACGGCCGCGAGCAGCACGCCGAGCTGCCCGCCAGGCGGCGGCACCGGCGCGTTGCGCTCCAGGGCGACCTCGACGAGGCCGTCGTCGTCGAAGCCAAGGCGAACCGGGTAGCCCTCGATCTGGAAGGTGTCGGTCGCGGCGTCGACGGGTGCTCCGAGGATCGTGCGCGCCTGCTCGCGGGTGCTGCCGGCGCTGAGCCCGCCGATCAGGGCGTCCGGACGCGGGTAGGCGCCGTCGCCGACGAGTGCGAAGGTCAGGGTGCGCACGCCGTCGTCGTCGGCCTCGACCACGGCGGTGCCGGCCGCGAGGCGGCGGGAGGTCTCGACGCTCGTGCTGTCGGAGGGCTCGCTCAGGGCGTCGAGGTGCCACCAGACCTCACCGCGGCACGGGTCGGGGAGCCTGCGGGTGCGCGCGAAGGACCATCGTTCCGGGCGGAACGTCCTGCCGCCGGGGTAGTGGAGCAGCAGGTCGTCGTGCTCACCGCGCCAGCACTCCATGACGAAGTCGTCGCCGAGGACCTCCCCGGCGAGCGCCGTGGCGTACTGCTCGTCCGTCAGCGCGAACAGCGCGTCACCAGACCCGTGGCCGACCTGCTGGTCGACGCCGATCCAGGCGCGACCGCTGTCGAGCTCGACGCCGAGGCTGGGACGCTGGTTCACCTGGACGAAGTCGCCCGATCGTGGACGACTAGCCTTCTGCTTCACCGTGGCACCCTTACCTGAGATCACCCGCACGACAGCTTGCTCGCGCACGGACCGGAAGTCTCTCGCACCTCATGTCTTCAGGTCCACCTCAGCGAAGTCGTTGATCTCTTGATCTCCACGCCTCGGTACCCGTACCTGTCCAAGAGAGCCTCGAGCGACGGTCTGACGAGCTCAAAGTTCTGGGCGGGGCCGACGGTGATGCTCCGGATCGGCAGGGTCCGGACGCGCGCCCCTCGAGACTTCTCGTCATGTCGATCCAGAGTCTCGGCTGCCTGGATGCACAGGTATCTGACGATGCCGACTGTCGAGGCGCGAAAGCTGATGATCTTCGGGTTCGTCCAGTACCCCGGCGTCACGACGAGGCGAGACTCGTTCTCTCCAGAGAACCCTGGACCTTTGACGAACTGCGCCAACCTGCTGATCGACAATCCGAGACGGGAAGCATTGTCGATGTACCTGCTGTCGCGATCCATGCTAGAGATGTCTTCTTCGGAGTGACGCCCACCGGTAGAGTCTTCAATCCCTGACGCCCAAGTGACCAAATCTTCAAACGCGCAGTTCCTCGAGTCCTTGTCGTACATCACGGGCGCCCACTCTGTCACCGCCTCGCCAGATGGCAGATCCCACTCGGGGTCGTGATCAGCGCCGGACTGACCGGGCACGGAGATCTCGAGCCGGACACTGGTATCGAGTTCCACGCTAAACCCACGACCGTTGTCGGCGTAGAGCCTCCACTGATTTGCGTCGTCCTTGCACGCTGAGGCGCAGGCAACGAACACACCATCGAGCCCATCAGCCAGCACGATGGAACCCGACAGAAACTCGTCGACGATGTCCGCCTTCTCCCTCCCCAGAATTCCAGTGAACCTCTCCCTCTCCTCGCGCCATCGGTCACCTATGTAGGACTCTCCTTCCTTGATCTCTGAGTAGTCGTTCAGCCCGCTCGCCTCAGTTGCCCACAACTGACCGGACTGCACCATCCCGAGAAATCCGTGTGCCGACGTGTAATGAAAGACGACCGACGGAGCAGAGGGCAGCCCGGTCCAGACCGGAGCGTGGGAGTTTTCCATCTTCCGATCGTAGTTCAGGCCTCGTTCCCGCTGACGCCGACGACCGAAGATCCGCCGGAGAACCATTGACATGGCATCTCCCTGGGAGCGCGACGCGCCCCCGCGACCGTTCCGAGTCGGACTGAGCCAGCGGGACGTCTCACCACTACGACCTGCACCCAGAACAATTCTCGCAGCCTGGGTTCAGTACTCGGGGATCGCCACTCAGCGTGAATACGCCTCGATGAACCCGCCCACGAAGGTGTCGCCCAGGCCGATCGTCGTCGGCGTCCGCACGTCGAGGACGAACGCCGGCACGGCGACGGTGACGTCGTTCGTCTCGAGCGTCTTCGCCATCTGGACCCCACCTTCGTGCACCGCCAGCCGTCCCACCGCCTCGTAGTCGGCCACAGTGAACCCGTCCCCGTAGCAGTACCGCGTGCTAGCCATCGTGATCCCGCCCTGCAGCGCAGCCCGCAGCTCCGCCGCGCGCTCTCCCCGAGCGAGCGACCAGTACTTCGTGTGCACGACGAGCGTCGCCGCCGGGATCGCCGCATGCAGCTCCCCCAGCGCCTTCTCGACGTCGTCCACGTTGAGAAGGTCCACCGTCCGCCCGAGGTACGACTGCATCTCGTCTTCGTTCATCGAGTACACGTCGATGCGGTCGAGGATGCGGTCGCGCACCCGCGTCGCGAACTCCGGGATGTGGTAGCCAGCGTCCTCGTAGAACACCAACGACCCCGCCGGCATCCGGTCGATATCGTCAGCGATGTGCGCGAGCCGCTCTTCGAGCAGCACCTCGTCCTGGATGACGTTGAACCCGGCCACCATGAACACGTCGGCCGTGCTCAGCACGTCCCCGAGCTCTTCGGCGATCACCAGATCGCGGTTGGGCGGGTCGTTGGCGTAGATGATGCGGTTGGGGTGCGGTGCCGTGAAGTCGATGTCCTCGGCCGTCACGCGCACCCCCGCCCCGAACTGCACGATGAGGTGCGGGTCGGTCGAGTCCTCCTCGGCGGAGCAGATGTACGCACACCCCTCCGGCAGCAGCCGTCGGACGTGGTCGTCGATGCTCACGAGGTGCAGCGTGCACGTCACCCCGAGGGTCCGCATCGCGATGGCCGCGCGCACGCAGGTCCCGCCGAGCGTGATCTCCCGCTGGAACCGTGCGGAGAACGTCTCGATGATCTCGGACGACGCGACGAACCGCTCCCCGCCGACGCCGTCGCGCACGAAGGCCAGCAGCGTCACGACGAGCGCCCGCTCGCTCGACACCGGCACGGCGGTCGTGAGCTCGTCGGCGCGGATGTCGTACTCGCGGATGAGGCCCTCGAGCACGCTCGAGTCCCACACGATCTCGTAGTCGACGGTCCCGCCGAGCCCGAGCACCAGCCGCTTGTTGTCCATGGTCGTCCTGTCCTCCGTGCGTCCGCGCTCCGTCGCGCGTCGCCTCATCATGTGCGAGTACGCCGCTGACCGCCCTCCTTGTGCAGGTGGGCGGCCAGGGCCATCTAGGGGGTCGAGCCGGTCAGTACAGGTCGGCCTTGCCGGCCGCGTTGAACAGGTCGATCTTCTGCGCGGCGACGACCTTCATCGCGGCGACCGACGGCGGCTGGATGCTGTTGGGCTCGCGCTCCCCGGCGTCCAGGAGGACCTCGCGCATCTTGCGGTGGTAGGCCGCCTTGATGTCGCTGGAGATGTTGATCTTGTTGACGCCGAGCTTCACGGCCTGGCCGATCTCGTCGTCCGGGTTGTTCGAGCCGCCGTGCAGCACGAGCGGGATCGGCAGGAGGTCCTTGATCTGCTCGAGCAGGTCGAGGCGCAGCTCGGGCTTAAGCGTCGACGGGTACAGGCCGTGGCTGGTGCCGATCGCGATGGCGAGGGAGTCCACACCGGTCTCCTTGACGAACTGCACGGCCTCGGAGGGCACCGTGTAGATGATCTCGCCGCCTGCCTCGGCCTGCTCGTCGAGCTTGCCGATGGTGCCGAGCTCGCCCTCGACCGAGAGGCCCACGGCGTGCGCAGTCTCGACGATGCGCTTGGTCAGCGCGACGTTCTCGTCGAAGGGCAGCATCGACCCGTCGATCATCACGGACGTGAAGCCGGCCTGGATGGCGGTGAGCACCTGCTCGTAGCTGGCGCCATGGTCGAGGTGGATGGTCACCGGGACGGTGGAGCGGTGGGCTCGGGCGATGATCGAGTGGAGCATGTCCGTCCCGATGTGGCTGAGCTCGTCGGGGTGGATCGCGATGATGACGGGGGCGTTCTTCTCCTCGCTGATCTCGAAGATGCCGTTCATCATCGCGTAGTCGCTGACGTTGAACGCGGGGACCGCGAAGTCGTTGTCGTTGGCGACAGCGAGCAGGTCCTTGCCGTTGAGCAGCATGTGAGAATTCTCCTTCTGAGGGTGTGGAGCGGTGGGCTTGAGGGGGGTCAGCTCTTGACCGACCCGGCGGTGAGACCGCCGATGAAGTACCGCTGGAAGAAGAGGAAGAGGATGAGCACGGGGATGCACCCCAAGATGCTCATCGCCATCATCTCGTTCCACTCGTACGAGTGCTGGCCCATGAGGAGCTGGATCCCGATGGGCACGGTGCGCATGTCGTCCGTGCGGGTGAGGGTGAGCGCGAAGAGGTACTCGTTCCACGCGATCATGAAGGTGTAGATGCCGACCGAGACGATCCCGGGGATCGCGATGGGCACGAGGATCCGCCAGAGGGCGGTGAGCGCCCCGGCGCCGTCGACCTTGACCGCCTCGTCGAGCTCTTTGGGCAGGGTGTTGAAGTACCCGGTGAGCATGATGATCGCGTAGGGCAACGTGAACACCATGTAGGTGAGGATCAGTCCCTGGTAGGTGTTGTAGAGCTTGAGCGTCACCATCAGCCCGAAGAACGGGATGAGGAGCGTGATCGGCGGGACGGCCTGGACCGTCACGATGATCATGCTGAGCGCCCGCTTGCCGCGGAACTCGTAGCGGCTGAACCCGTACGCCGCGAAGATCGCGACGATCAGGGTCAGCGCCGTCACCGAGAGGGACACCACGTAGCTGTTGACGAAGAACCGCACCTTGACGGGGTCGCCGAGGATGGTGGTGTACGCGTCGAGCGAGAAGTTCTCGGTGATGATGCGGGGCGGGAACTGGAAGATCTCGGAGTTGGCCTTGAAGGAGCTCGAGAGCATCCAGAAGACCGGGAACCCTGCGAAGAGCGAGCCGATGACGAGGGCGATCGAGACGCCGATCTTCTGGAGCCGCTGCTCCCTGGCGCGCTTCTCGCCCGCGGGCCTGATCTTGACGTTCTGGGGCGTCGAGGTGGACGCCTTGGTCACTGTGGTGGTCATGTCAGTCCCGCGCATTCTGGTGACGGGCGTAGAAGAACGCCAGGACCAGGGTGGCGAGCAGCACGATCACTGCGGCCGCCGAGGCCATCGAGAACTCGTACCGGGAGAACGCCAGCTTGTAGGTGAAGGTGCTGACCATCTCGGTGACGTTGAGGGGGCCACCTCCCGTGGTCATCCAGATGAGCGCGAACTGCTGCGACGTCCAGATGAAGTCGAGCATCGCCATCGAGATGATGATCGGCTTGAGCTGCGGGAGCGTGACGTTGAAGAACTGCTGCCGGGCGCTGGCCCCGTCCACGGTGGCCGCCTCGTAGAGGTCCTTGGGGATCCCTTGGAGCCCTGCGAGGAGGCTGATCATGTAGAAGGGGTAGCCGGCCCAGATGTTGATGAAGGTGACGGCGAACAGCGCGGTCGACGGTGAGGACAACCACTCGATGTTCTGGTCGATGATCCCTGCGGTGTTCAGCAGGTAGTTGATGACGCCGTTGGGGTTGAGCATGAGGCGCCACAGCACCGCGATGATCGCGACGGTGAACAGCCACGGCAGCACGTAGATCACGCGGAACAGGGCCTTGACCTTGTTGCCGAGGAGCTTGGTGTTGAGCAGCATCGCGAAGCCGAGCCCGAGGAGCAGGTGGGCCACGACGCTCGACCCGGTGAACACGAGGGTGTTGCGCACGGCGACGAGGAACGTCGGGTCGGTGAGGATGTCGACGTAGTTGCCGATCCCGACGAACACCGGGTTCTTGTTGGTGATGACGTTGTCCATCAGCGAGTAGCTGATGACCATGATGATCGGCACCAGCAGGAGCACGATCATCAGGATGCCGGTGGGCGACAGGAACGCGTAGGGGACGAGGGTCCGCTTGAGGGACTTCCTGCGTCGGGGTGCCGGAGCGACATCCGTGGACCGGTCGAGGCCGGTCTCCGCGTCACGGTCTGCGAGTGCAGGCCTCATGGCGCTTCCTCCTCAGGGGGGTTGCGGTCGCGCCGCCGGGGTTCAGGGGGGATCCCCCGACGGCGCGACCTGCTAGGTACCAGGAACGGTCTAGAACTCAGCCGTCCAGGCGTCCTGCGACGCCTGCAGCATGTCGTCGACCGACTGGTCACCGGTGAGTGTCTTCTGCAGCTGCTCGTCGAAGAGGCGCATGAGCTGCTCTGCGACGGGGAGCCCGACGAACTCGTTCGCGGGGTACCCGGACTTGTAGATCTCGAAGGCGGCCGCGAAGGTCTCGTCGTCTTCCACGAAGTCGGGCACGGAGGTGGTGTTACCAGGGAAGGCGTTGGCCATGGACGAGAGGTCGGAGTTGGTCTTCTCGCTCATGAGGAAGTCCACGAGCTTCCAGGCCTCTTCCTTGTGCTCGGAGTTCTCCGAGACACCGATGCCCCAGGAGGCGTAGGGGATGCCACGCTCGCCGGTGAAGTCGTCCTCGGCCGGGACGGCCGAGACGGAGAAGTTGAGGTCGGGGTTGGACTCGCGGATGAGGTTGATGTGCGCGAGGGAGTCGATCATCATGCCGACACGGCCGTTGGTGAACTCCTCGACCTTGTCCTGCTCCTTCATGGTGAGGGAGCCCGGTGCGACGACGCCGGCGTCCCAGAGGGACTTGACGTAGTCGACGGCGGAGGTGACGTCGGGGTTGGTGAGGTCGGGCTGGCCGTCCTTGAGCATGGTGCCGCCGGAGGCCCAGGCCCACGACATGACGTCGTTCTGGATGCCGTTGGGGGCCTCGAGGGACAGCGGGACGATCCAGCCGTAGGTGTTCTCGCCGAGTGCGGTGACGGCTTCTGCGGCGTCGGTGAACTCGGTGCGGGTCGACGGCGGTGCGTCGACGCCGGCCTGTGCGAGGAGGTCGTCGTTGGTGAACATCGGGTAGACGAAGTTCACGACGGGGATCATGTAGGTGGAGCCGTCGATCTGCACCTGGCTGGCCAGCTGGCTGTCGTCGTACTTGGCGTCCGTCATGAGCTGGGACATGTCGGCGAGCGCGCCCTGCTTGGCGAAGTCGCTCACCCATGCGCCGTCGAGGCCGACGACGTCGGACATGGTGCCGGTGGCGGCTCCTGCGACGACCTGCTCCTTGGTGGAGGCGTAGGGGCCGCTGAGGAGCTCGACGGTGATCCCGGGGTTCTCGGACTCGAAGGTGTCCATGAGGGCACGGAGCTCGCCCTCGGGGAGCTCCGGCTCCCACCACTGCGCGAACTCGAGGGTGACGCTGCCGTCTGCGGAGGCGTCGTCTCCTCCTCCTGAACAGCCTGCTGCCAGCAGCAGTGCCATCGTCGTGGCGACTGCGCCGACGACCTTCGTTGAACGAGCGACGTTGCTCATCTCTCTCCCATCAGACACGTGCTGGATTGCGCCGACTTCTGCGTCTTAGTGCACGATTAGCAGCACTGTAGGCGCGCCCTCGACCGCCCGTCAAGCACTAGATCGCTGGGAAGTTGCTGTGATCGTGACTCAGGTCACGTAGTTTGGCCGGAGTTACGCCGCTCTGTTCCGCAGTTTTGTGCACGACTCTGCGGTTCTCTTCGGATCTTCGCGGCTCCGGACTCCCCAGAAGCCGCATGGACGTGCTACAAACGGGGGATGGTAGCCATCACAACGGGCAGCGATCGCACCGGCACACCCCGCCGCTTCCCCGCCGGCCGCAAGGCCGAGCTCGCCGCATACGTCTCCGAGGCAGGTCAGGTGACCGTCGCCGAGATCGCCGAGCGCTTCGACGTCTCCACCGACACGATCCGCCGCGACCTCGACCGCCTCGCCGAGGACGGACTCCTCGTCCGCACCCACGGGGGCGCGATGAGCACGACGGCGGTCCCGCAGATCAACACCGGCTTCGACAACCGGCTCGGCTACCAGGCACAGGCCAAGGAGAAGATCGGCGCGCTCGCCGCGACGCTCGTCGACGACAACTCCGTGGTGATGATCAACGCGGGGACGACGACGGTCGCGCTCGCACGAGAGCTCAAGGACCATCGCGGGCTCACGGTCGCGACCAACAGCCTGCGGCTGCCGCCCGAGCTGTCTACCGACTGCTTCCGCGGGCTGTACGTGTTCGGCGGGGCCGTGCACATCGCGGACCAGAAGACCATCGGGCCGGTGAGCTTCCACTCGTCTACGGGCAACCACGACCTCGATGTTCAGTGCGACCTTGCGCTGCTAGGCGTGGGAGCGGTCTCAGCAGAGACGGGCTACTCCACGAGCAACCTCGAGGAGGCCACCATGATGAGCGAGATGATGGCGCGGGCGTCCAGGGTCGCGATCCTTGCTGACTCGTCGAAGTTTGGGCGCAGGTTGTTCGCGCAGATCGCGAGCCTCGGGCGGGCTGACTACTTCGTGACGGATGCGGAGCCGCCGGAGGAGCTGGCGGGGGCTTTGCGGGACAACGGGGTGGAGATCCTCGTTCCCTCCGCCTGAGTCGGCCCTGCAGCAAGACCACCCGGTCAGATTCTTCTCGATCCGCCCTTACGAAACAATCTCGACGATGAGCCACGTTCGTCAACCATAAGATCGCCATGACCTGGGGCCGCCAGCGGCCAGGACACGCGATCTGGGGGATCTGTGGCACGCCTGTCTGACCTGACTGAGTCAACCGCTGTTGAGGGTGCGATCAGCGAGTTCCGCCGGCTGGGCCGGGGGGACTTCCTCGACCGATACGGCTTCGGAGAGTCTCGGGACTACTTCATCCTCGATGGCGGGGACCTGATCGACAGCAAGCCTGTGGTGGCTGCTGCGTTGGCTCTTCAACACCCTGCCGCTCAGCGGCTCGGCCCGGACGACTTCACCGGTGGGATCTCCGGGGCTGTCCGCGTGCTCCGAAGCCTTGGGTTCACCGTCGTGACACGCGCGCAGGTCAAGCCACCACTCCGTGGCGCCCGGTATCGCGATCGCGCGGCTGTCAGGGCTGCATTCGGCGGAGACATGATGGCTGGGCCCATCCGGTTCCCCGGAGAGGACATCGTTAATCTCTTCTCCGACGCGAGCGGACCCTACGCAGACGAGTCTCCCTCTCTGACCGAGACCTTCGGATACCGGGGCCAGGGGCAAGTTGGGGACCAGCGGGTCGACTACCGGGCCAATCGCCTCATCGAAGAGGCTCGGACCTCCGGTACGCCGGCGCGCTTCTGGCATCGGCCCAAGGGCGGCGAGTTCACGTTCGAGTGCTGGGTCGTGGTCGAGAACCGCGTCTGGGTCGAAGGGGTCGGCACGGACGGGCAAGAGCGTCTGGAGATCGACTGGCGGCTCACGCCAGTTCCCAGCACTGACCCCCAAGAGTGGCCCGAACCCGCAAGGCTCGCGCGCACTGTGACGCCGTTGACTCGCGAAGAAGTCGCCGGCGCTGCGGAGGTCAGTCCCTCGCCGACGTACGGTGAGCTCGTTCGACGTCTCGCTGACCTAGAGCGCACGACGGAACCTCAGACCGTAAGCAGAATCGCCTATCAACGGCAGTACGCGGCTCGCCGTGCGGTCCTGATCCGATCGGCTGGTCAGTGTGAGTCGGAGCGGTGCACGGGCATGCCTGCCGAACTCAACCGCAAGGGGATGCCCATCCTCGACGTCGACCACATCGTCGAGCTCTCGCAGGGCGGAGCAGACCACCCACTCAACATGGTGGCCTTGTGCCCGAACTGCCATGCGGCGAAGACTCGAGGGCAGCACGCGAAGCGCTGGGAGAAGGAGCTCCGTCGGATCGCGCAGGCTGCGCATGACCGGAGCCGGCTGGACGTGACCGAAGGATCCGCGGTCTGACGGTCGCCGCCAGACCTACGACGTGCGGTTCTCGGAAGGCGTGTCTGACATCAGATGAGGCCATCTCTCCCGCCATCCGTAGATCTCAGCGGAGGAGACCTCGACGCTCTCTGCGTCGTAGCCCTCCAGGTCTTCACCATAGGCATCGACGAACGGCGCCCAATCGTCTAGCCACGTCAGAGGGTCATGGGCACCGCGGGCGTCAAGTATGTCGCCCGATGGCATCCGCACACCTGCATGGACCCATCCAACGACTCCGCCGTCCCCGTCTCCGACGGCTACGACCGGCAATCCGGTCACCTCGTGCAGAGCATCCGAAAGGAGATCGCACTCCCCTTCGGTGAACCGCTCTTCGAGCGCAGGGCTGAGATGAGATGTCCCCGACGCGTTCGGCCCGTTGACCGTCTCGGCCCCGACGATGGCACGAGCCGCAGAGAGCGCCAGAGCGTAGCGATCCCCCTGGTGCTCGAGGGAGTCGGCATCGCAGGGGGATCGCATGCGGCTCACGGTACCGAGCTGCGGACGCGTGGTCCGCGACCGTCAACCAGATCTACTTGTCGTCGGCCTTCAGGTTCTCGATCGCCGCGTCGTTCTCCGGGGACTCGATGCTCTCGGTGACGGCTGCCTCTTCGTTGACCTCTTCCTCGGAGGCGTCCCGAGGCTCGTCAGCGTGCGGGTTGACGTCCTGGTCTTCCTTGAGGTTCACGGGGACCAGGGGTACGGGGTAGCCGCCCTGTCCACCGAATGCGTTAGTCGTCATGGTGTCCTCCTCAGCGTCGTTGCGGATCGGTTCCCACATCCTCCCTTACCGTCGGCCTGGCGACACCCTGAACGGTCGCGTTGCGCCCCCGGCCAGTAGCTTGCAACGCCCCGGGCGCCTCTCCCTGTCGGCCTCGTTCGAACGATACGCGTGGCCTAGAACTTGCGGGGGTAACGTGCGCTTTGGTCGACTTATGCTGAAAGCCTGTTCTGCCAAATAGTTCATCCACGAGACTTGTACAAACCAGCAGCGCCCTGTTCCCAATACACCCATTCCGCACTACCCTGTCCCAAGGGCGTCGACCCAATCTCCGCCCTCAGATCTCGAGTCTTCTACGGCAGTGGGGCAACATTGTGGCATCAATCCATGACCAGGTACGAAGCGCAAGCAACGTTATTGAGCAGAACATTGAGGCGCATTCAGCGGATCGAGGTCTCCTCGCTCAGAACATGCTGAGCCAATTACGCAACCTGACGGAGGGCTTGATGCTCTGGGCCTTCAAGTCCGACGGCTCCAAAGACTACGACTACAACGAATTAGGTCCGGCGGTTGATTATTGCCGCGCAACAAGTCGATTTCGGATACTGAGTCGACTTCACGGACAACTGCAAGCCAGCACATCCCATTACACGCTAGACAAGGATCCGTCCGAGCGCCTCATGTTGAAGTACTACGAGTACTTGCTGAGGGTTCGCGACCTGTCAAGGACAGAATTCCAGCAAGAAATCCTTCAAAATCTTCAACAATTCCCAATTAACATCGATTCGGCAATGCGCGATTATCAAGAGAAGATCGCTGCACTCGTGGATCAGGTTCAAAGCTCGCCTGTGGGTGACCCGAGAACCGCACGATACTACGTCCACAGCTCCCGCCCCTTCTTTGTGGGTGGTCGAATCTACTACGAGATCACATTCTCGCTAGCTCATAATCGAACGAACAAATTCGACCGTAATATCGGATTCACCGACATCGACATGACTGACAAGTACGCCGCAAGCCTCGACCTGGTCTCAGGGGAGATTAGCGTGTTTTCGCAGCGCATGCCGATTACGGTGATTCGGTCGTGGGCCGTTTCAATCCGTCCTTGCGAGCTGACAAATTTCTCATCGCTTCTCACTGGCTCTTCCGGCAATGTCCGCACGTCGCAGCCTGAGTATCGAAACCTGATGTCGTATCTCACACAGACTCGCTCGAGCCTTCTCGACCTCGTTGACATGAGCGAACCGAGATTCAAAGCGGTTCGGGATTGGGCTGTTAAAGATTCGAAGACACCGACCTTGATTTTTAACTCGATCGAAAGTGCGCGCGAGATACTTCAAGCGGACAAGGCGGGTTCGAGGTTAATCCGCTATCTTTTACTTCGCATGCGGAACGAGGTGATTAAAGCTCAGTACGAGCCTGCGCCAAACTCATGGATGTCCGGACTGTATGTCAGCTCCCAGAGCCGACCATTCGACACCATGCCTCTTTGCACCTCTCCCAAAAGACATAAGCCTCGCTTCGCAGACTTGGCTGAGGTTTTCCGGTCGGAGGGACGCGAGCATGAGCTCCTGGCTCACAAAGTGACCACGAACGTCGAACAGAATGGCATCATTTACACTCCGGAGACGGAGCTCGAGCACATCGGTGATCTGGATGCCCTGATTTCGAGGTACAACCTCGCGTTGCCCCCTACGCCGAAACACGCGCCAAGGACTTTGGTTCGCGACAAAGGCCACGTTTTTATGGCTGGCTATGAAGACGGAACAGTAGACATAATTACGCAGGTTCAGGCATTTAGCACCTCCGGGGTGCCCAATCACAGTCAAGATGTATTGAATTGGATAAACGCGAATCCGAACGCCTTTGACGATCCGCTGAAATCTGCGGCGTTGACCTCGCTATTCGAGCACTCACGGGTTGCCCTGATATACGGAGCGGCCGGCACGGGTAAGTCGACCATGGTTAACCACATTTCGCAATATTTCACCGGCGAGAAAAAGCTTTTTCTTGCTCACACCAATCCGGCCGTTGACAATCTCAAGCGTCGCGTCGCCCATGAGGGATCGACGTTCAGCACCATTGCATCGCACACAGCTCGCGGGCAGTCCGGAATCAAGTACGACGTGCTGGTGATTGACGAATGCAGCACCGTGAGCAACGCTAGCTTGCTTAAAGTTCTGGAGTACACGTCCTTCGACAAGCTGGTTCTGGTCGGAGACGTTTACCAGATTGAGTCAATCGAGTTCGGCAATTGGTTCTCGACAATCCGCTCCTACATCCCGGCGGAGTCTGTTTTTGAGCTAACCAGACCATTCCGGACAAGCGACCCGGCGCTGCTCACCTTCTGGGAACGCGTCAGGAACCTAGACGACAAGATCGAAGAATCGATAGCGCGTAACGGATACGCAGCGGTTCTCGGCGACACACTTTTCCAGCCCCGCAGGCCGAACGAGGTAGTTCTCTGCCTCAACTATGACGGCCTCTATGGTATTAACAATGTAAATAGGTTCATGCAGGCAAGCAATCCGAACCCTCCCGTCATCCGTGATGGCGCAACCTTTAAGGCGGGCGATCCCGTACTGTTCTACGAATCGGACCGCTTCGGAGGCGTAATCTTTAACAACCTGAAGGGCAGGATCGTATCGATCGCTATCCATCCAGGGTTCACAACCTTCGAGATGGAGATCGACAGGAACGTCACTGCGGTCGACGTATTCGGGACACAGCTTCGATATATTCGAGATTCAATTGTCGAGTTCGACGTACTTGACCGTGGCAACACCGACGAGGACGACGACAGCTCGGAGACCATGATCCCATTCCAGATTGCGTATGCGGTTGCGATCCATAAGGCCCAAGGCCTAGAGTACGACTCCGTCAAAGTCGTGATCACGGATGCGAACGAGCAGAACATTTCTCATGCCATCTTCTACACAGCGATAACCCGGGCTCGAGAGCGACTGGAGATCTTCTGGACGCCAGAGGTTCAGCAACGCATGCTCGGTCGTTTGGCGGTCAGAGAAAACTCGAAGGATGAGCATCTTCTCCGTGCGCGGCGGGGTCTGCTCCAAGTAACGAAGCGCCCGAAGTTGGCCAACGCACGGACGGCTCCTTAGTTCCCGGGTGCGGCTGCCCTACTCCCCTCCTCCTCCTGGACGGGGAGAGTAGGGCCTCGATGCACCTCACAAGCTGCTCGCTTGTTGGTCGACAAGATCCGAGTTCAAGCGCGTTCCGGGACCCCGTGCCCTGGGTAGCCACAAGGAAAAGTCAGGCATAACCGGCCCCTGCAAGCTTGTTCCTCACATAGGCCGCACTTACGGAGCCGAAGTATGCAGCGTCGGGCCGACTCTGCAGTCGAGTCTTTCAACGTCGCGTACCGCTCACCTCCATTCATGACTGAACTGCCTGATCGTAGGCTTGAGCGCTTGCCGCTGTGACCGTAGGGTCGCTAATTTGCACTCAATGGATTGGAGCTTCGGTACCGATTGTCCGGACCAGCTCCGCGAGCGCCGAGTCCCGCGCGAACACCGGGATGACGTCGAGCGGCGCGTCGACCTCGACCCACACCCCACCGTCATACCGCTCCCCCGTCGCCAGCGACGTCCACGACGCCCCCGCCGGCAGGTACACCCGCCGCGTCCTCGCCCCAGCCTCCAGCACCGGAGCCACCAGCAACGACGGCCCGTACAAGAACTGGTCGGCCACATCCCACGCCGCAGCATCCTCCGGGAAGTCGTGGAACAACCCCCGCATCACCGGCTGCCCGTCAACATGCGCAGCCTCCATCAATCCCCGCGTGTACTCCCGCATCTCTTCGCGCAGATGCACGTACCGCGACAGGATCTCGTAGACCTCGTGCCCGTACGACCACAGCTCGTTGTCCGCGCCAGAGTTACAGCGCCGGCTCCCGTCAGCAGCCAACACCTCGTGCGACGGCCCGCGGTCCCCGTGCAGCCGCATCACCGGCATGAAGGTCCCCATCTGGAACCACCGCACCAGCAGCTCGTGGAATGCGGGGTCGTCGACCCGCCCGCCCCCGAACCCGCCGATGTCCGTCGTGAACCACGGGATCCCCGCGACCCCCATGTGGATCCCGGCCGTCACCTGCCGCCGCATCGACGGGAAGGACGAGTGGATGTCTCCCGACCACACGAGCGCCCCGTACCGCTGCGACCCGGCCCACGCGCACCGCACGAGGTTCACCGGATCGCTCTGCCCGTCAGCCACCTGCCCGTCGTACACAGCCCGTGAGAACAGCTGTGGATAGACGTTCCCCACCTCGAGCACCTGGCCGGCGTAGTACGAGTAGGCGCCGAACTCGAAGAAGGCGTACTCCGGCTCGGCCTCGTCGAGCCAGAACAGCTTGACGCCCGGATAGTTGACGCGCAGCTTCGCCCACAGCCACTCGCGCGCGGCAGGGTTGGTCACGTCGAGGAACCGGCTCGGTCCTTCGAAGCTCATCTGGATGTCCACACCCCGGTTCGACCGCACCAGGTACCCCAGGCGGTCGAGCTCGGCGAAGTTCTCCGACTCGAGGGACACCTGCGGCCACACCGACACCATGAGCTCGATGCCCATGCCCGCCAGCTCCGCGACCATAGCCTCCGGGTCCGGCCAGAACTCGTCCTCGAACCTGAAGTCGCCCATCTTGGGCCAGTGGAAGAAGTCCGCGACGATCACGTCCATCGGCAGCCCTCGCCGGTGGTGCTCGCGCGCCACCGTGAGCAGCTCCTCCTGCGAGGAGTACCGGAGCTTGCACTGCCAGAACCCAAGTCCGTGCTCGGGCATCATCGGCGCGTGCCCGGTGGCATTCGCGTAGTTCCGCGCGATGTCAGCAGGCGTGGCGCCGGCGGTCACCCAGTAGTCGATCTGCGTCGTCGACTCGGCCACCCACTCGGTGCGGTTGGTCGCGAAGGTCGCGCGCCCGATCGCCGGGTTGTGCCAGAGGAACCCGTACCCCGCGCTCGACATGACAAAGGGCACGGACACCTGCGAGTTGCGGTGCGCGAGCTCGACCGTCGACCCCTTGAGGTCGAGGAGGTCCTGCTGGTACTGCCCCATGCCGTAGAGCTTCTCGTCGCGCGCACCGACGAACGACACTCGCGCGCGGTGCGTCCCGCCGGGCAGCGCGTCGTAGTCGCGGGCCCGCAGCTTGAGGGCCCCGCCGTCCTCCTCCTCGGCGAAGAGCAAGGTTCCACGTGAATCGAAGAACTCGAGCCGGCACCGCGACCGGCTGTACTGCGCCTGCCAGTCGTAGTACTCCCGCGACGTCGCCACCACACGGATCTCGCCGTGGACGAGCGTCGCGACGTCCCCGTCGACGGTGACACTCACCCCCGACCCACGCCCCGCCGACTCACCCAGCCCAGCCGCAACCCCCTGCGGCAACAACGCCCAGTCGGTGTCGACCACCGGGCCGCCGAGCGCGGCGCGCACGCGCACCGAGTCGGCCCCCCAGGGCTCGATCACGACGGTCTCGCCGCTCCCTCTCCAGATCAGACGGTCGGTGTCGATGACGAACGCGTCAGGCACGTGCGGACTCCTTGCGGGTCGAAGAGGAAGGTCTCGTAGAGCTGGTCTGAGCACCGGTGAGGGACAGCTCCGCATCAGCGCGGGCATCCTGCACCGACGGAGCAGCAGGCTCGACGTCGGCAGGGCCGGCGGTGACCTCCCGGCCGCCACCGTCCCCGGCGCCGTCCGCACCGGGCTCGGTGCCGCCCGAGCCGCCGCCACCCGGACCGTCGGCGGACGCGCGCGGCAGCACGCCCGTCTGCCACACGTACCCGACGATCGCGAAGGCCGGGGCGACGACCCCGAACACGATCCCCAGGCCGGGCAGCACGTAGTACGCGCCGAGCGCGACGGCGAGCACCGCCGCGCACATGAGCGCGAGCAGCGGCCGCGCGATGGTGAGCACCGCGCTGCGTCGCAGGATGCGCCCGGGGCTCTCGGCGAAGTGCGCGTGCAGCACGAACACCGTCGAGCTCATGACGAGCAGCAGCAGCGTGAGCAGCCACAGCGCGCCCTGCAGCGCAGGCCCGGCGACGCCCATGTCGACGGCCCGGAGCAGGCGGTGGTCGTAGACGACCACCGCCCACCCCGCGGTGAGCACCACGCCGATGACGTTGGCGCTCACCAGCTCCGACCGCCACGCGGCATGGAACTCCCGCCACAGCGGGCCGCGGTCAGCCGTGCCGGCCCACCCGTCGGCCTGCATGCGGTCCCGGCGCAGCACCGCGAAGACCGCAGCAGTGGCCGGGTAGGCGCCGAAGACCACGGCACCGAGCAGCGTGTGGACGATCCACAGCAGCTGGAGGTACGCGAGCCGCAGACCGGCGTCGCCGATGCGGGTGTGCCACCCGAGGACGCGGTTCATCCCTTCACCGACCCGATCATGACGCCCTTCTCGAAGTACTTCTGCAAGAAGGGGTAGAGGATGATCACCGGCAGCGTGGACACCACGATGACGCCGTACTTGATCTGGTCCGCGAACTGCTGCCCGTACCCGCCACCCGTGCCACCGGCACCACCTGCTCCGCCGGCGAACGCCGTGTTCGAGATGAGGATGTCGCGCAGCACGATCTGCAGCGGCTGCTTGTCGTAGTCCCGGATGAAGATGAGACCGGTGAAGAAGTCGTTCCAGTGCTGGACGATGTAGTAGAGCATGATCACCGACAGGATCGCCTTCGACAGCGGGATCGCCATCTTGAAGAAGAACTGGAAGTGGTTGGCCCCGTCCAGCGTCGCCGCCTCGTAGAGCTCCTCGGGCAGCGAGTGCTCGTAGAACGCCCTCGCGATGATGAGGTTGTAGACGTTGAGGGCCGACGGCAGGATGAACACCCACATGTTGTTCAGCAGGCCGATCTCCTTGTACAGCATGTACGTGGGGATCAGACCGCCGTTGAAGAACATCGTGAAGGCGAAGAACAGCATGAGCGGACGACGGGCCGCGAAGTCGCGACGCGACAGCGCGTACGCCGCCGGGATCGTCACGAGCATGTTCACGGCCGTGCCGAGCACCGTGTAGATGAGCGTGTTCTTGTAGCCGTTCCAGATGCGGGAGTCATTGAGGATCTGCTCGTACCCGAACCAGTTGATGCCCTTGGGGATGAACGACACGTCGCCCGACTGCACCAGCGCGGGTGCGCTGATCGAGGCGATCATGACGAAGTAGATCGGGTACAGCGTCACGAAGACGATGACCACGAGGGACACCGAGACGAGCACCGTGAAGGCGATGTCGCCGGGCGTGCGGCTCCTCAGGCGTGTGAGCGTGCTCATGGGTTTCCCTTCACCACAGGCTCGTGTTGGAGACGCGTTTGGCGATCTGGTTGGTGATCACCAAGAACGTGAAGTTGATGGCCGTGTTGAACAGCCCGATCGCCGTGGAGTAGCTGAACTGCGAGCCGATGATCCCGATCTTGTACACGTAGGTCGAGATCACCTCCGAGACGGGGAGGTTCAGCGTGTTCTGCATGAGGAAGATCTTCTCGAAGCCCGCGTTGAGCACACCGCCCATGTTGAGGATGAGCAGCACGACCATCGTCGGCACCAGCGCCGGGAAGTCGATGTGCCGGATCACCTGGAACCTGTTGGCCCCGTCGATCCGCGCCGCCTCGTACAGCTGCGTGTTCACGCCGGCCAGCGCCGCGAGGTAGATGATCGAGTTCCACCCGCAGTGCTGCCACACCTCGGAGATCACGTACACCGGCACGAAGGTGCTGGTGCTCCCGAGGAAGTTGACCCCCTCGATCCCGAAGAACCCGAGGAACCGCGTGATGAGGCCCGTGCTCGGCGACAGGAACACCTGCAGCATGCCGACGATCACGACGATCGAGATGAAGTGCGGCAGGTACGTCGCGGTCTGCGTGAACCGCTTGCGACGCCGGCTGATCACCTGGTTGACCAGGATCGCGAGGATGATCGGTGCGACGAACCCGAACACCAGCGTCGTGAGGCTGATGGTCGCGGTGTTCCGCATGAGCGTCCAGAACTGGGGCGACTCGAAGAACTTGGTGAAGTACTTCAGGCCGACCCACTCACCGCCGGTGAGCCCCTTGGTGAAGTCGAACTCCCGGAACGCCAGCTGGATCCCGTACATGGGCCCGTAGGCGAACAGCGCGGTGAACCCGATGGCGGGCAGCAGCATGACCCACAGCTGCCACTGCCGCGAGAAGTGCCGCTTCACCCGCGGGCCGGCCCCGGTCGGCTTCCCGTTCTTCGCCACCTTCGCGGTCTTCGGTGGCTTGTCCAGCGTCAGTGCCATGACGAGCCCCTACTTCGACGCGATGTAGTCGTCGTAGTACTTCTGGTGCAGCTCGTCGTTCTGCGTGACACCCAGCGTCTCGAGCTGCGCGACGTAGTCGTCCCACTGCTCCTCGACGCCGCCGGAGGTGATCCACTCGGCGAACTTGGGCATCGCGACACCGAAGATCGCGGTGTTGTTGAGCGAGATGGTGCTGAGGTCCTCGGACGACATCTTGATGAACGGTCCGGGCCACACGTTCGCATCGACGTCGAGCGCGTCGAAGGCGGGCTGCAGCGGCACGGCGTCCTCGACGGCCTCGGCGAGGTCGCTCGGCAGCTCGACCTCGGCGTCCTCACGGATGTAGAACGCCCCGTTGTCCGCGAGGGACGACGTCCACTTCCACGTCGACGGGTCGAGGTTCGCGTCCGCGGGCGGCAGCACCTTGTACTCGGTGTCCGAGACCTTCTCGACGTTGGGTCCGATGTCCCCGAAGAGCTCCTGCATGGAGGTGTCCGCGCTGTACAGCTCGTTGACGACGCGCAGCACGGCGTCCTTGTTGGCCGCCTGCGCCGACATGGTCAGGTGGTTGCGCGTGAGGTTCTCGTAGTCGTAGGACCACGACGGGTCGGCCGACTGGCCGGCCTCGGCCATCAGCGGTGCCATCGGCGCGTACTGCTCGTACACGCCTGGGCCGAAGCGGTCCGAGCCGGACCAGCCCCACGAGAACCCGACACGGGCCTCGTCGCCCGTGCCGCGAGCCACCGACTGGTACGTCGAGTAGTCCTGCGTGAAGGCCTCCTCGCTGATGAGCCCGGCCTCCCAGCAGCGGTTGAGGAACGCCACGACGTCCTTGTAGCGCTCGTCCACGAAGAAGTTCGCGACCGTGCCGTCCTCGACGAAGATCCCCGAGCCGCCACCGCCCGAGATGGTCATGCCCGTGCTGCCGAGCAGCGCCGTCGGCTGGAAGTACCCGAAGCCCGTGGTGCCCACCGGCGAGAAGTCGAGGGGGATCTCGTCCGCCTGGCCGTTGCCGTTGGGGTCGCCCTCCTTGAAGGCGACGAGCACGTCGTACAGCTCGTCCCAGGTGGTCGGGGCCTCGAGGCCGAGGGTGTCGAGCCACTGCTGGTTGATGTACTGGTGCGTGATCGCCTGCGGCCAGAACCGCTTGTACGACGGCAGCGAGTACACCGGGCCCTCGAGCGACGTGGCCATGGCCTGCGCACCGTCGACCTCGTCGAACATCGCCTGCACGTTGGGCAGGGCCTCCATGTCGTCGCCCAGGTCCTCGAAGAGCGTGCCGAAGGTCGCGAGGTCGGAGTCGGTGATCGCGTTCGGGCCGATGATGAGGTCGGGCACGTCACCGGCGGCCAGTAGCGGGTTCTTCTTCTGGTCCCAGTCGGCCGAGACCTCTTCCCAGCGGATCGTGACGTCGGCCTTCTCCTCGAGCTCGGTGACCCAGGCCATCTCGCTCATCGGCTTGGTGAGCGGGTGCTTGGTCACGAGGATCGTCACCTCGTTGCCGTCGCCGGAGCCGGCCTCGGAGCCTCCCCCGCCGCAGGCGGACAGGACCAGGGACGCCGTCGCCATGAATGCCACGGTGACCGCGGCCTTCCGCGATCGGGCGCTTCGGTGCTGGGACATGGGTCTCCTCCTTGAGACACGCGCCGACGCTGGCGCGGGTGGGTGTGCAGCAGTGCAGTGGGGTGCAGCGGGGGTTGAGCGGGTACGGCAGAGGTACAACGGTCGAGAGGTACAGCGGCGGTGCGGCACTTCGGTCGAGCGGTCAGTGGTCGTGCAGTCCAGCAGTCGAGCGGTCGTGCGGTGCGGCGGACCGGCCCCGGAGAGCCGGGCCGTCAGGTCTGGGTGGGCAGCCACACCCGCATCGCGCCCGGGGCAGCGTTGCCCCAGGTGGAGAACGGGATGGCCGGGACGGTGAAGGTCTGGGCGTCGGACGTCGTGTCGCCCGGCGCTGTGTAGAGACCGCCGGTGGCCGACGCGGTGGTCACGGTGACGTGCAGCTCGCGCGGCCCGACCTCGACGGGTGCGTCGGCGGTGAGGACGAGGTCGTCGACGATCGCTCCCTCGGGCAGGCTGGCCTGCTCGATGCAGAAGACGACGGGCCCGCGCTCGAGGGCGAGGCACCCGCGCACGGCGTCCACCTTGTGGTGACCGCGCGTCCAGCGTGGGGTGACGTCGAGCTCGAGCGTGTACGTCGCGCCCTCGGCGAGGTCGACGTGCGCGTAGCCGTCGTCGTCCGCGGCGACCGGCCCGTCGGGCGTCGTGAGCGTGCTCGCTGCCGACCAGCTCGGTACGCGGACCGCGAGGCGAGCGCCAGGCTCGACGCGGCCGTGCACGGTGATCTCGACGGTCGCGCCCGCCGGGTACGTGGTCTCGACGCGCAGCACCCCATCGCCGAGGTGGCCGGGGAGGTCGATTTCCGCGGCGGCGATCTGGTGCAGCCACAGCTCGCCGGGAGCGTCTCCGCCAGACTCCGAACCGCCGGTGGTCGACGCGACGTACGACGACATCTGCGCGACGGTCCGCGCGATGTTCGGCGGGCAGCAGGCGCAGGCGTACCAGGGGGTGCGCTCGCGCGGGGCGTTCTCCTCGGAGAACCGGTCCGGGCGCTGCTGGAGCGGGTTGGAGTAGAAGAACTTGGTGCCGGTGGCGTCGATCGACGCGGCGAGGGCGTTGTGCACCTCGCGCTCGATGGTCTCGGCGTAGGCCGCGGTGCCCGCGGTGCCGCCGGCGAGCAGCATGCGCCAGGTCCAGTGCAGGTCGGCGATGGTCGCGCAGGTCTCGGCGTAGGCGCGCTCGCTCGGGAGCTCGTAGTCGTCGCCGAAGGCCTCGTCGCGGTGCCGCGAGCCGAAGGCCCCGGACAGGTACATCTTGCGCTCGTGCACGCTCGACCACTGGGCGTCCATCGCGGTCAGGAGCGTCGCGTCGCCGTTCTCGAGGAACGCGTCGGTGACCCCGGCGTTGAGGTACAGCTGGCGGACGGCGTGCCCGACGGCGTCGGACGCCTCGCGGACCGGCGCGTGGTCCTGGAAGTACCGGGCACCGAGGCCGCCGACCTTGAGCAGGCCGGTGCCGCGCAGGTCGATCATCCGCACGGCGAGGGTGAGGTACCGCTGCTCGCCGGTGTGGCGGTAGAGCTCGACGAGGGCGGTCTCGATCTCGGGGTGCCCGCAGATGCCGTCGTCGCGGCCGGGGCCGAAGCGGCGGTCGACGAGGTCGACGAACGCCCGGGCGATGTCGAGCAGGTCGTGGCGCCCGTTGGCGCGGTCGAGGGCGACGGCCGCCTGGACCATGTGGCCCAGCACGTACATCTCGTGGGTCCACTCGAGCTCGGCGAACTTCTTCTCCGGGTGCACGCCCTGGATCCAGCTCATGACGTAGCCGCTGGGCTCCTGCGCGCGGCCCACCAGGCCGATCACGCTGTCGAGCCAGGCGTCGTGCTCGGTGGTGCCGGTGCGGGCGATCTCCCACGCGACGGCCTCGATGACCTTGTAGAGGTCCGAGTCGGCGAAGACGAAGCCCCGGTACTCGGCGCCCGACTCCCCGACCACGCGGCGCAGGTTGTCGATGACGCCGGAGGTCTCGAGGTTCTCGATGCAGTGCGGGATGGTCGCGGCGGCGTTGAGCGTCTGCCAGTCGGCGAGGGTCCCGGTGGTGAGGCGGACGGAGCGCAGGTCGAGCGGGCGGTGCGCGGCGACGTCGGCGACCGGCAGTGCCGGTGCGGCGCTCGCGAGGGGCGCGGTCGTGGGAGCAGGAAGAGCTGTCACGGGTTCAGGTCCTTCATCGTTGAAGTGGCTGACTGGAGTCTGGACCCGTTGGTTCAGCGTTGTCAACCATGAGACAAGAACGAGATCCAGACGTGACGAGACCGAGACCCACCGCGCGCAACCACACCGAGCGCGCCCGCCCTCATGCTCGTGGCGCGTGCGCACAGCCCTCCCTAGAGGGGCGCGTGGGCGCGCCTCGGGCATGAGATGGGACGGCGTCAGGTGGAGGTGGTCGAGTCCCGGACGACGAGGTCGGCGCCGGTGTGGACGTGGCGACCCGGGCCCTCGAGGCCGTCCATGCGCTCGACGAGCATCGACACGGCGCGCTCGACCATCTCGGGCTTGCGGGGGCTGACCGAGGTGAGCGACGGGACGGTGAACTCACCCTCGTCGGTCGCGTCGAAGCCGGTCACGGCGACGTCCTCGGGGACCCGTCGGCCGTGGCTGCGCAGCGCGCGCAGCGCTCCTACGGCGATCGCGTCGTTGACGCACAGCGCCGCGTCGAAGCGCACCCCGGATCGCAGCAGCGCGACCATCGCCTCGTAGCCCGAGGTGCGGCGGTCCCAATCGGAGCCGCTCGCGTAGAGCGACGGGTCGAGCGCGACGCCGAACTCCCCGATGGCCTGCCGGTAGCCGTCGTAGCGGTCGCCGGACGGCAGCTCGCCGTCGGGCGAGTTCCACACGAGGGCGATCCGCCGACGGCCCGACTCGAGCAGGTGACGCGCCGCGAGGTACGCGCCCTCGCGCTCCCCCATGACGACGCAGTCCAGCCGGTCGATCGGCTTGCCGCCGAGCTGCACGACGGGACGGCTGAGCGTCACGCCCTCGATCATCTCGTCGACGAACTCGTGCGGGCAGATGATGACCCCGTCGACGTCGGGCGTGCTGGTGCCGAGCACCGCGGCGCGCTCGGCCTCGATGTCCGGGGCGATGCGCAGCGTCGTCGTGTAGCCGTGCGCCTCGAGGGCGAGGATCGCCCGCTCGGCCATCTCCGCGAAGTACG